>NZ_JAMYVS010000006.1:0-353620 GCF_040324255.1 Mesorhizobium sp. M0001 | reverse complement strand
TGCCAGTCTCTCGCCAAACCATCGCCGGTCCTCCGGCGGACAAGAAAACTGTCACCCATGCTATCGGTCCATTCTGTTACCTATCTATCCGGTTCGGACACCGCGCCCCTCTCCCCGTCACTATACGGGGAGGGGATGCCGGCAGGCAGGTGAGGGGCAGCGCCAACGCACCGGAAAATAAAGCAACTCATGCCTGAACCGTTTGCCCTCCATTTCGTCCACCCCCTTGCAGTCCGCCGCAACTTTGAACAGTCTGTGCCTGCACGGGGGCGAGGCTAAATGCGCGGCGAAGTTCTTCACTATGACGAGGCCCAGGGTTTCGGCTTCATCACCGGGGCGGACGGCAACCGCTACACCTTCGCGCGCGAGGATCTGCGCCGTGATACCGTGATCGCGAACGGCGCCGTGGTCGAGTTTCTGCCGGCAAGCGGTCAGGCACGCGACGTTTTTTCAATCCGCGCCCAGCCCGCCAGTCCCGCCACCGCTGCGCCAGCGGCAAGCGCCGCGCCGCCCAAGGCGGCTGCCGCTTCAGCCGCGCCACAGCATTTCGGCCGCCTGGCGGAAGACGGCGCGGCTCGCGATAGCGGACTGCCGGGTTATTTCTGGCGAGGCGTGACGCGCAACTACATCAACTTCGCCGAACGCGCCCGCCGCAAGGAATTCTGGGGCTACTGCCTGTTCTGGACCGTCAGCTTCATCCTGGTCGGAATTGCCGGCGCCCTCGCCGACCAGGCCGTCGGCAATTTCGATGCCGGCAACTGGCCGATTGTGATGATCGGCGTCTGGGGGCTGTTTTGGCTAGCGACGTTCCTGCCCTGGGTCGGGCTCGTCGTGCGCCGCTTGCACGACATCGGCCTGACCGGCTGGCTGGCAATACCTTACTTCGCAATCACCTTCATGTTCGCTCCGGCTACGCTGATCCTCGCGCTGATCCTCGGATTGATCCCGACCCAGGCCCACGAAAACCAGTGGGGGCCGGTGCCTGGAGGAGGCGGAGCATAGACCCGCACCAAGAAATGAGCAGCCGGCTGTTTGCGGACAGCCGTGCTATAACAATGGCTTAGGTCGCAGCCGGGAAGGCAGCTGCTGTTTTGACCGGACGAACGAAATATTTCTCTTGCCATTTAGTCTGTGCACAGACAATCTGTGCAATCATCAAATCGACGATCGAAAACGGATGATGGAGCCAAGACAAATGTGGACCAACGAGTACACCGCAATTTCCCCCCTTTCGGCGCAGGCCATCTGGAACGCGCTCAAGGCGCTGCACGAAGGCCGCCTCACCTACGAAGGCTCCGATACCTTCGTGCTGCACGGCCCGTTCGCCAAGGGCACCCGCGTCTCTGTAACGCCCGTCGGGCAGGACACCTTCGAATCGACGATCGTCGACCTCGTCGACGCTGTAACCTATGCCGACGAGACCTCTTCGGCGACACGAAACTGCTGTTCAGGCATACGCTGACGCCGGTCGAGGGTGGCACTCAAGTGACTCATCGCCTCGAGATTTCCGGCCCATCGGCCGCCGAGGTCGGACCAGAGCTCGGGCCGCAGATCAGCGGCGATTTCGACACTTCGATGGCTAAACTGTTCGAGCAGGCAATGGTGTTGGCGAACGGTGGCTGATCAAGGGGATCTGAACACGCGCTTCAGCGGACCATCCGAGAGCCCCGGCTTGCTGCTCTGGCGAACCACCATGCGCTGGCAGCGCGTCATGACGGCGGCGCTGGCCCCGCTTGACCTTACCCATGTCCAGTTCGTGCTGCTGGCTTCGGCGATGTGGCTCGGCCGCTATGGCGAGCCGCCCAACCAGGTCCAACTCGCCGCGCAGGCCGGCACCGAGGTGAAGATGACGTCGGACGTCGTCGCCCGGCTTGAGGCAAAGGGACTGATTGTGCGGGACACCGACCCGCGGGATTCCCGCGCCAAGGTGATCCGCGTCTCCACGACGGGGACGGCCGCAGTCCAGCGCGCTATCGTCGCCGTCGAAGCCGCCGACGCTGCTTTTTTCTCAACCGTGGATGAGGCGCAACTCGTCGGCCTGCTGAAACGGCTGGCCGGCGAGATCCGCTGAGTCGGCCGCTAAGCCAGGAACTTGGCGATGATGGCATCGCCCATTGCGACAGTGCCGACTTCGGTCATGCCCTCGGACAAAATATCCTTCGTCCGGAGCCCGTCGTCGAGCACGGCGGCTATTGCGCCTTCGAGCTTGTCGGCCTCATCGACCATGCCGAAGGAATATCGCATGCACATGGCAAACGACGCGATCATGGCGATCGGGTTGGCGATGCCCTGTCCGGCAATGTCGGGCGCCGAGCCATGCACCGGCTCGTACAGCGCCTTGCGCTTCCTGGTCTTCACATCGGGCGCGCCGAGCGAGGCCGACGGCAGCATGCCGATCGATCCGGTCAGCATGGCGGCGATGTCGGACAGCATGTCGCCGAACAGATTGTCGGTGACGATGACGTCGAACTGCTTTGGCCAGCGCACCAACTGCATGCCGCCGGCATCGGCCAGCATGTGGTCGAGCTTGACGTCGGCATAGCGAGTCTTCTGGGTCTGGGTGACGACCTCGTTCCACAGCACGCCGGATTTCATGACGTTGCGCTTTTCCATCGATGTCACGTGGTTCTTGCGCGTGCGCGCCAGCTCGAAGGCGACGCCCGAAATCCGCTCGATCTCGAACGTGTCGTAGACCTGCGTGTCGATCCCGCGCTTCTGGCCGTTGCCGAGATCGATGATCTGCTTCGGCTCGCCGAAATAGACGCCGCCGGTAAGCTCGCGCACGATCAATATGTCGAGGCCCTCGACGACTTCCTGCTTCAGCGAGGACGACGCGGCCAGCGCCGGATAGCAGATGGCGGGCCGGAGATTGGCGAACAGCTCCATATCCTTGCGCAGCCGTAGCAACCCGGCCTCGGGACGCACCTCGTAAGGCACCTTGTCCCATTTCGGCCCGCCGACGGCGCCGAACAGCACGGCGTCCGCAGCCATCGCCTTTGCCATGTCGGCATCCGAAATCGCCGCGCCATGCGCGTCGTAGGCACAGCCGCCGACCAAGCCTTCATCAGTGGCAAAACCGCTGCCGAGCTTTGCGTTCATGGCCGCGATCAGCTTCTTCACCTCGGCCATCGCCTCGGGGCCGATGCCGTCGCCGGCGAGCAGGAGAAGATTTTTCGAAGCCATGGAGAACCGTCCCAACACTGTTTGGAGAAACCGCGGCCTTGCTAAACGCCAAGAGCTTGCGGCGCAAGGGGATGAAGAACGCTACGACGGCGCCCGCGTCTCAAGACCTGGGTTCCTCGCCGTGGCCAGAGGCGGGGGAGAGGAACAAATCACTTGTGCGACAAAATATTCACCAACCGGCCGAACGGATCGCGCACATAAAACCGCCGTACGCCCCAGGGTTCGTCGGCGGGACCATACTCGATGGCAAAGCCGGCGGCCTTCATGCGTTGCAGCGCCGCATCGACATCGTCGACCTCGATGGAGAGGTCCGGCACCGGCGTGCCGGAGCCGCCCTGGGCCATGAAGCTGATCTGCACCTGCATCCGTGCGTCGGAGCCTAAGGTGACGATCCAGCCCTGATCCATCAGCACATCGAGGCCAAGCACGTCCTGATAGAAGCGTTTCGCCGCTGCCGCGTCTGGTGTCCCGATATTGGCCACGATGCGCCGGACCGTCATGGCTTTGCCTCCTCAAGCCGTACGCCGCAGCGCCGTGACTTCGATCTCGATCTTCATTTCCGGCTTGTTGAGCTGGCACACGATCATCGTCGCCGCCGGCCTGATCTCGCCGAAAGCCTCGCCGAGGATGGGGAAGACGACGTCCACGATGGCCCGGTCTGTGATGTAGTAATGCGCCCGCACCACATCGGCCATGTCGAAGCCGCCATCCCTCAGCGCCTCCGCGATGGTCGCCAGGCAATTGCGCGTCTGCGCCTCCACCGTTTCCGGCATGGTCATCGTCGCATAGTCGTAGCCGGTCGTTCCCGACACGAAGCACCAGTCGCCCTGCACCACCGCGCGCGAATAGCCGGCGGTTTTTTCGAAGGGCGAACCGGTGGAGATGAGTGTGCGCATCAGCGTCTCCTCGTAATCGTAGGTGCTCGTCTAGCAGAGGAAAGCTGGGCCGGTCGTGGGCCAAACCGAGTGAATCGTTGTCACGAAGGCAAAGCACAAACCTCGGGGATTAGCCGAGGCATCCCTCCCGTCGTCATCCTATGGCGAAGCAAGGAGCGAAGCGACGCGGCGCAGACCATAGGATCCATGCCGGGACGTCGGTGCGTCGCCACGGTGAAGAACTCTGATCCGCCGCGCCCTCCGGCAACGTCGCGGCATGGATCCTCGGGTCTGCGCTCCGCTACGCGTCGCTTCGCCCGTGGATGACGAAACCACGCAGGCGCAGCTGTGTCAGACCTAGTTCCCCTGCGCCTTGTCCATTGCTTCCTTCACATCCGCCGGCCAGTCCGCCACCGGCGGCCAGGCCTGCGGCTCGCCATTGTCGCCGCGGCGGGCGAAGTAGAGCGTGTGCTTGGCCGGGTCGACCGCCATGAAACCGTCATTGCTGCCGCATGCGTGCGGCACGCAGCCGGTGGCGTAGAAGGCGCCCGACGCCGTCTTTTCGGTGCCGCCGCCGACCAGCAGGCTGGTCGCCATGTCGGGCATG
Source organism: Mesorhizobium sp. M0001 (assembly GCF_040324255.1). Lineage (NCBI taxonomy): Bacteria > Pseudomonadati > Pseudomonadota > Alphaproteobacteria > Hyphomicrobiales > Phyllobacteriaceae > Mesorhizobium > Mesorhizobium sp. M0001. Next base: position 348,955 of record NZ_JAMYVS010000006.1, on the reverse strand, counting down.
GTGTCGCCGAGCAGCGTCTGCGCCGCGTTGTAGACGGCCTCATTGTGGAAGGCGTCGATGATGTTCTGGTATTTGGCCGGATCGACGTCCTTCCAGTCCGTACCCGGCTCCGGCGCGTAGGTCAGGTCGCCCGAGATCGTCAGCCCGTCGCTGGGTGACCATTGCAGCGCTTGCTTCGTATCGCCCGGCAACAGATACGGCACGAAATAGATGGCGTTGTCGGCCACCGCCGCCGGCGGCGCGCCGCATTCGTCCTGTTCGACCTTGAGGCTTTCTATCTCGCCGCCTTCCGGCTTCCAGACGATGACCTTGGCCGGGCCGCACTGGTTGCCGCCGTCGCCGACATCGACCAGCGCCACGTCGACGCCGCCGACCTTGACTGTTCTGTCGAAGAACACGTCGTAATTGCTGGCCAGCTGCTTGCCGTCATAGGCCAGCACCTTTTCGCCATCCTGCTCCGGCTGGGTGATGGTCAGCTGCCCGCCCTCGAACGGGACCGGCCCCTGGCTGTCATCGTCCGCCAGGGCCGCATTGCTCGACGCGCCCGGATCGGCGGCGGACGGATCTTCTGCCGGCACGAGGACCGTGTCGGTCTGTGCTTGCGCGCCGGCCACCGGCATCAGCATCCACGCCAGCGCGCAGGCGCCGGCAAGAAGAAAACGTGTCATGACTGTCCCCTCCGTTCAGCCGCCACGAACCCGGCTTTGTGGCGGCCGGGCCATCTCGTACCACTCAGGCCCAAGGACGCTCGGCAGCGTTCTTCTTCTCGAACGAGGCGATGGCGCCGGCCTTCTCCATGGTCAGGCCGATATCGTCGAGACCGTTCAGCAGGCATTGGCGCTTGAAGTCGTCGAGGTCGAAGGTGACCACGCCGCCGTCGGGGCCGCGGATTTCCTTGGCCTCGAGGTCGACCGAAACCGTCGCATTGGAGCCGCGCGAGGCGTCGTCCATCAGCTTCTCCAGATCTTCCGGACTGACGGTGATCGGCAGGATGCCGTTCTTGAAGCAGTTGTTGTAGAAAATGTCGGCGAACGACGTCGAGATGACACAGCGAATGCCGAAATCGAGCAGCGCCCACGGCGCGTGTTCGCGGCTCGAACCGCAGCCGAAATTGTCGCCGGCGACCAGGATCTGCGCCTTGCGGTAGGCTGGCTTGTTGAGCACGAAGTCGGGGTTTTCCGAGCCATCGTCCTTGTAGCGCATTTCGGCGAACAGGCCGCTGCCGAGCCCGGTGCGCTTGATCGTCTTGAGATAATCCTTGGGGATGATCATGTCGGTGTCGACATTGACGATCGGCATCGGTGCGGCGACGCCGGTGAGCTTGGTGAATTTTTCCATGGCTTTTGCCCGTTCTTGATCGGTACTTCGTTGCGTCAGGGTTGCTGGCGCTCCGTTTACACAAAGCCGCCGGCAAATAAAAGGCAACTGTTGGTGCGCGGCCCGATCGAAAGATCGGCGCGGCACTGTCTTTAAAACCGGCTGCCGTTGGTGCACCTTACGCCCATGACCGCACAATCGAAGATTATCTATGCCAGGGAGCCTGAGCTCGACGTCGCCGAGTTCCGCCGCGTGCTGGTCGAATCCACGCTCGGCGAAACACGCCCCGTCGATGACGACGCCCGGCTGCAGGCGATGCTTTCGGGCGCGAACCTGGTGCTGACGGCGCGGCTCGACATCGAAGGCAGGCCGCTGATAGGCGTTATCAGGGCCATCACCGATTTTTCCTGGGTGTGCTACGTCTCAGAGCTCGCCGTATCCCAATCTGCGCAAGGCCTCGGCATCGGCAAAGGCCTGATGGACGAGGCCCGCCGGCAGCTTGGGCCTTCGGTCGCCATCAGCCTGATCTCGATGCCCGACGCCGTCGGCTTCTATGAGCGTATCGGCATGACGCGAATGGCCGACGCGTTCTGGTTCTCCCGCGAGGGCTGACGCGCGTCGGGCGCAATTGCCGATCGGGTTGGGCAGTCAAGGCGGGCAAGGTTCTCGGGCAATGCGGAACGGTGTTCAGGACACCGCGGAGCAACGCCTCCTTTGTCGCCCTTGACCCCCGCTTCATCCGGTCCAAATCCGCAGGATGGGAAATCGCCGATCTCTGATAGGCACCGCCGGCTGGGGAATTCCGTCTCGATACAAGGCTGACTTTCCGCAATCCGGTTCGCATCTCGAACGTTACGGAAAACGCTTTCCGGCCGTCGAGATCGACACCACGTTCTACAAGCCGCACCGCCGCGAGACCTATGAGCGCTGGGCGCACGCCGTGCCGGAGCACTTCCGCTTCGCGGTCAAGGCACCGAAGAACATGACCCATGATCATCGCCTCGCCGATTGCGAGGGGCTGACAGAGGACTTTCTCGGGCAGGTCGAAGGTCTCGGCGAAAAGCTGAGCGTGCTTCTGGTGCAGCTGCCGCCGAGCTTGCCCTTCGAGCCGGAGGTCGCCGGCGGCTTCTTCGACATGTTGGGCAGGCGTATCCGGGCAAGGCTGGCATGCGAGCCGCGCCATCCCACCTGGTTCAGTGCCGAGGCGGACGCACTGCTGGCCGGTCACCAGGTCGCACGGGTCGCCGCCGACCCGGCTTCGGTTCCGGAGGCAGCAGGGCCAGGTGGCTGGCCCGGCCTTGCCTATTTCCGCTGGCACGGCGCGCCGCGCATCTACTATTCGGGTTACGATGCCGAAACGCTCGACCGGTTTGCGCGGCAAGTGGAAGCAGCGGCCGCTTCCGGTGCCGAGGTCTGGGGCATTTTCGACAACACGGCCGCCGGGCATGCACTGGGCAACGCGATGGCTGTCAGTGCGATGGTTGCTTAGACTCTCGCGGGACAGCCCCCCTCTGGCCTGCCGGCCATCTCCCCCGCAAGGGGGGAGATCAGATGCCGCGACCGCTTTCGCCAATCGCCGACGTTGCAAGAATGGCGCCTTCGCCGAAGCTGCCATCTCCCCCCTTGCGGGGGAGATGCCCGGCAGGGCAGAGGGGGGTGGGCGGGAACTCGACAGAGCGATCCTATTCCGCCCGCCTCAAATCACATTCAATTCCCGGAACGCCCTTCCTTCGGCCACTCTGGCGTACCCGAACGCCGAGCAATCCACGGTCCGATACCCGCCATGCACCAAAAGCTCCGCCAGCGCCTTGCCGACGGCCGGCGCCTGCTGCAGCCCATGCCCTGAGAACCCGTTGGCGAAGATGAAATTCTCGACCTCGGGATGCGGTCCGATGACCGCGTTCTGGTCGAGCGTGTTGTAGTCGTAATGGCCGGCCCAGGCGCGGGTCGGCTTGATTGCTTCGAAAGCCGGAATGCGGGTTGCCAGCACCGGCCAGATCATCTCTTCGAACAGCGGCCAGTCGACGTCGAAATCCCGGGGGTCGGCGGGGCCATCGCCCTCCTCCAGCTCGGCGCCGCCGGTGAGATAGACCGAGCCTTCAGGCCGGACATAGATGCCGGATGGGTCGACCAGCAGCGGCATGTCGGCGTATTTTTCCCGCGCCTCGAAGACGAAAACGTTGCGCTTGCGCGGCTCGACGGGCAGGACGAGTCCCGCCATGCCGGCCACCTTGCCGGCATTCGGCCCGGCGGCGTTGACGACGATGCCGGCTTGCAGTCTTTCGCCATTGTCGAGGTCCACGCCGGTGACGCGGTTGCCCTGCCTCTCGATGCCGGTGACGTCGGCGGCGATGAAATCGATTTGTCTGTCGCGCAGCGCCTTGCGGAACAGCGTCAGCATCGCATGAGCGTCGAACCAGCCCTCGCCGGTGCGGCCGAAGGCGCCGGCGCTGATGCCTTCCGTCGACAGCCACGAAAAGCGCTTTGCCAGCTGGTCGGCATCCTCGAGCAGAATGTCGGCGCCCTCGGCGACCTGCGCCTCGTGGTTGGCTTTCAGGATCGGCAACCCGGCCTCGCCGGCCAGGATGAGATAGCCGCCTTCGCGAAAACCGATATCGGCATCGGTGCCGAAGGTCTCCTTCAGTCGCCGGAACAGGTTTAGCGTGAACTGCGACAGCCGGATATTTTCCGGAATCGAGAATTGCTGACGGATCGAGGCCATGGACAGCGTCGTTGCCGCATGCGCGAATTGCGGGTCGCGTTCGATCAGCGCGATGGAGCCGGAAAAGCCTTCCTCGCGAAGGTAGTAGGCGACCGAGGAGCCGACGATGGCTCCGCCGATGATGACGGTGTCGTAGCGCACTTTGTTCTCCGATCCACCAGCCCTCACGCGGCTGGCAAGGAAATCTCGAAGCGCGTGCCGCGCCCGGAGTCAACCAGCGCGATCGTGCCATCATGCGCTTTCAGGAGGGCCAGCACGATGCCGAGGCCCATGCCGGTGCCGCCGGACTCGCGCCGCGTGGTGAAAAACGGCTCGAAAATGCGCGCCCTGTTGCTCGGCGAAATGCCGGCGCCATCATCGCTGACCGCAATCGTCACTTTGCCGTCGGCGCTGGCAGCCGCCAGCAAAACCTGGGTCGCACCGTGCCTGGCGGAATTGTCGATCAGGTTGGCAAGCACGATCGCCGCATTCTCGGCCGAGATGCGCAGACCGGTTTCGCCGCCCGTCTCGATGGTCACAGCCAGCCTGCCGTCCACCGGCAGCAATGCCAGCGCCGCATCGAGCGATGTGCTTTCGCCGCTCGGCGCCAGGTTTTCCGCGCGCGCCAGATCGAGCAGGCGCCGTACCAGCAGATTGAGCCTTCCGGCATCGTTGACGATGTTGCCGGAAAACCGCTTGCGCTCTGCCGCGTCCATCGCCTCGCCGGAATCGCGCAAGAGTTCGGCCGCGCCCTGGATCGCCGTCAGCGGCGATTTGAGCTCGTGCGAGACATGGGTGGCAAAGGTCTGGATCGAGTCGGAGCGCGCCTGCAGCTTTTCCGCCATGTCGAGGAAGGCGGCGGACAGCTCGGCCATTTCGCGCGTGCCGTGATGGTCGAGCGGCCGGATCGCGTCGCGGTCGCCGGCGGCGATGCGCCTCGTGCGCTCCATCAGCGCGTAGATCGGCCGGCTGACGGTGCGCAGGAACACCAGCGCGATCAGCAGCGTGCCGAACAGCATGGCGATGGCCGCCAGCGTCACCTTGCCGCGTTCGCCATAGAGATGCTTGACGATGTTGTTCGGCGTTCGAGACAGGTAGATCACGCCGGCGACATGGCCGTCGACCGCGATCGGCATGGCGACAAAGACGCGAACTTTCGTGCCGCGGCTGACCGAATAGAGGGGCGGTGGCGGCTGGTCGGGAATTCTTTGTCTCAACACGCTGGCGTAGTGGCCGGCAAGGGCGGTGCGCACCTCTTCGACATTGGCCAGCGATAGTCCGACCTCGTCGCGCCCTGCAATGACAACGCCGCGCGGATCGAGCAGCCGGAAGCCGGCCAGCGTGGTTTTTTGCGTCGTGTCGAGAATGCCGGACAGGCTGGCGCCGATCGCCGCGAAGGCTGGATCGATGGCCGCGGCGATGCCGGCGGGTCGGGTCGGCAGCAGGTAGTCGGAAGCGAGATCGAGGCTCGGCTCGATCGGCTGGTAAGGCGAATCCTCGCCGCGGCTGGCATCGCCGCTCTCCGCTTTCATCGGCGCGCCAAGCCTGTCCGGGGCAATGCCGGCGTCACTGATATCCTGCGCATAGATCGCGGCGATGACGGCGCCTTGCGCGATCAGCTCGCCCTCGGTCTGGCGGATCAGCTGGTTTTCGTAAAGCCGGAAGAAGAACAGTCCGACCAGCGGCAGCGCCAGCACCATGATGAGGATGGCGAGAACCACCGTGGCCAGCCTTGGCCGCCATTTGGTGCCGATCCATTTGGCGTCGCTCAGGCGCCGCATCGGCCGAGCCGGAAACCGACACCATGCACGGTTTCGATGGCGTCGAGGCAGCCCGCTGCCGCCAGCTTGGCGCGGATGTTGCGGATATGGCTGTCGACGGTGCGGTCGGCGACATGGATGTTGGCGGCATAGGCGCTGGCCACCACCAGATCGCGCCCCAGCACATGCGCCGGCCGCGCCAGAAATCCTTTCAGGATCGAGAATTCGATCGCCGTCAGCGCCAGCGCCTTGCCGTCGAAACTGGCGCCGTGGCTGGCCGGCACCAGGCTGAGCTTGCCATGCGCGAAGTTTTTGTCGTCGGCCGGGTCGGGCGCCACCGGGCGGGCGCGGCGCAGGATAACGTTGACGCGCGCCACCAACTCGCGCGGGCTGAACGGTTTCGTCACATAGTCGTCGCCGCCCATTTCGAGCCCGAGGATGCGGTCGATTTCTTCGTCGCGCGCGGACAGGAACAGAACCGGCACGTCGGAGCGTTGCCTCAGCCGCCGGCAGACTTCCAGCCCGTCCATCTCCGGCATGCCGATGTCGAGCACGACGAGATCGGGCACGCGGCGCTCGATCGCCTGCAGGGCCGCGGCGCCGTCGGACACGGCCTGCGTCTTCATCCCGGCCTTTTCCAGCGCAAAGCAGATGATCTCGCGTATGTGCGGATCGTCGTCGGCGACCAGGATCTGATGCGGCATGGATCTAACGGTCCGGCACTGAAGGTTGCGAGGGCTGGGTAGGTGGAGGAAGCACGAGCGGACCTCTCTTGTCGAGAACCTGCACGAGCCTCCAGCCGCGAAAGCTCCAGGCGCGCCACTGCTTCTGCTCGGCGATAGTGTCGTCGATCATCATTTGGTCGGCCAGATAGGTGGTTTGGTTTCCGAATTGGTGCATGTAGAGGCGGTCCAGCGCCGGCATGGCGGCAGCGCCGAGCGAGCGCAGATATTCGGTATCGATAGGCGTGCCGTCGCCGGTCATTTCAAGGGAATGGTCGACATTGAAATTGGCGATCGTTGCGGCGAAGTTGATGAAGCAGCAGGCATAAAGCGTCGCCGATAGCGTCGCAAGATTGGCGGAGAGCAGCCATTCGTTGGATTTTCCAAGCGCGATGCGGGCAATGATCAGTGCAAGCCCTGACGCCACCAACCCCATCCAGACGAAGGCGGCGATGCGCCAGTAGGTCAGTGCATAGACGCCGATATAGAGATCGAGCCTGAGAATCGACGAGATGACCAGCACGATGTTCTGCGCCACCCAGGCATAGACCAGCCGGCGGATCAGCGGATCGCCTGAGGTTTCGCTGCCCGGCCGCAGCGCCGCCAGCACGAAGCCGGCGGCCAGCAGCGCGGTGGCGATCAGTGGATAGGCGCCGCGATGCGCATAGGCGGCATAGCTCAACCCGTCCGGCAGGGCGACCCCACCCCAGAGATAGGCTGCGTCGAGCCCGGTCTGCAGCGCAAACAAGGCGTTGAAGACGATCAGCGCGCGCAGGATCGCGGCCTTGCCGAAGACGACGGCCTCGATCGTTGTCGCTGGTTTAGTCGCGGCCGGTGCGGCCACGGCTGCAGGCGGCGTCAAAGGTGGAAGGCGGCGCGGGAAACGCGGCAGGCGAGGCCGCAGGAAAGCCCAGACGCCGGCGATCACGAACAGCCAGAAGACGATCCGCGCCAGTTGGATGAGGTCGAGCAGCTTCATCAGGTCGATCAGCGACAGCCAGTATTCGATGACCGGATTGGCGGCGCCGAACAAGAACAGGAACACCGCGCCCAGCGTCACCGGCATGACCCAGACGATGATGGACGCCAGGCGGATGCGGCGGCCGCCAAGCCGGCGCACCGTGCGGCGCCATTGGAAAAAGTCACGGATAAGGCGCAGCGGCGCCGCCAGCAGGAACAGCGCGACCTGGCCGGCAATGCGGGCGATGCCGTGCCGCAGCCGCCCGGACAGGGACAGCGCAAACACCACCAGCGCCACGACAGCTATCGCCACCGACAGCGGGCTGACGTTCTCGGCCAGCGGCAGCAGCGCGACGAACAAAGCGGCCGGCTTGAGCCAGGGTCGGGTGGAATTCAGTGCGGCAGGATGCACAGCGACCACCGCGCCGGCGATCAGGATGGCAAACAGCAGCACCGTGATCCCGGCGGGCTGGCCGTAAAAGAAAAAATCCGCCAGCGCCACGAGCAGGACGGCGATGCCGAAGCGGCTGGAAAAGCTTGCAAACGATGTCATGCGCGGATTTTCCTGATGGGCTGGGTCCGCTCGGCCGATGGGCGGATAAAAGGGAGCAGGCTCGCTTCCAGGTAAGGGCTGGCCTGCGTCCGGGGCGGATCGACCAACCACCAGCTTTCGCTGCGCAGGCGATAGGGCAAGGACCAACGGTGAGCGTTTCGCTTTTGCATGCCGCTGTTGTTGCGGGCTCGCATGGAAACGGCGGGGCGGAGCGGAGGAGGTTTTCCGCAGGGATGTGCAGTTTTCGTGCAGGACCTGCGCTTACGGCCGGGGCGCTGCCCGCCATCTTTCCGGACGTTGGCGCTGTCCCAGCCAGGCTCCTTTCCTCTCCCTCCGGAGGGGGGAGAGGTGGCTCGGCGAAGCCGAGACGGAGTGGGGGAACCACCTGGCAATCGCCGCGAACGGACACAGGAAGGGCATTCGGTGCAAACATCGCCTCGCCTTGCGCCCCAAGGGTCGACATCCACTCCGTCGATCCCCGCTCCGTCGAGCTTCGCTCGACACCTTTCCCCGATCGACGGGGAGAGGAAAGGCCCCCCTTCCGCAACTGCTGCGGGACGGGCGGGGCAGCGCAAGCTTTCGCGGTTGGCTCGTCATCAGGTACCGGTCGGACGCTTGCCTCCCCCGCCCACACGCGGCATAGATCGGCCATGACAAGCGAACCTTACCGCCCGCGCCGCTCGGTGCTTTACGCCCCCGCCTCCAACGACAAGGCGCTGGCCAAAATCGCGACGCTGGCCTGCGATGCCGTGATCATCGACCTCGAGGACGCCGTTGCGCCCGCCGACAAGGTCGCCGCGCGGGACAAATTGGCCGACATTTTCGCCAGCCGACCAGTTGCCAATCAGCATGGGCGCCGCTGCGAAATGATCGTGCGCGTCAACGCGCTGTCCAGCGAATGGGGCACTGAAGACCTGCTCGCCGCGGCAAAATTCGAGCCCGACGGCATCCTGTTGTCCAAGGTCGCCACGCCGCGTGACATCCTCGAAGTCGGCGACGTGCTCGACGATAATTTTGCCCCCGACAGCGTCAAGCTCTGGGCGATGATCGAGACGCCGAAAGCCATGCTCAATATCGGCGCCATTGCCGAACTCGGCCGCGATCGCGCTTCGCGGCTAAATTGTTTCGTTGCCGGAACGAACGATCTGGTCAAGGAAACCGGCATTCTGGCGACGCCTGATCGGCGCTACCTCGTGCCTTGGCTGATGCAGATGGTGCTGGCGGCGCGAGCCGGCGGCATCGACATACTCGACGGCGTCTCCAACGATTTTCGCGACCTCGACGCGTTTGCGCGCGAATGCACGGAAGCCGCCGCCATGGGGTTCGACGGCAAGACGCTGATCCACCCCGCCCAGATCGAAACCGCCAACCGCGCCTTTGCGCCCGCGCCCGAAGCCTTGGCCGAGGCGCACGCGGTGAAAGAGGCTTTCGCCTTGCCCGAAAATGCCGGCAAGGGCGTGATTGCGCTGGATGGCAGGATGGTCGAACGGCTGCACCTGGTGCAAGCCGAAAAACTGCTGGCGAAGGCCGCCGCCATCGGCGCATGATCCGCCCCGAAAAGACGAACTCACGACAGGATCTGACCCATGAGACTTTACCGCTTTTTGTCCGCCCCCGACGATTCAACCTTCTGCCACAAGGTGACCGCGGCGCTGAACAAGGGCTGGCACCTGTACGGCTCACCGACCTACGCCTATGACAAGAAGACCAAATCGATGCGCTGCGGCCAGGCGGTGGTGAAGGATATCGACGGCCAGGAATACGGGCCGGATACGAAGCTGAGTGATTGGTAGGCGAGCTTTGCCAGCCTGTCTAAGACAGCGCTAGGCTGCCTCGGCAATATCAAGACGCACTGTAAGTCCGGCCTGTGTGGCCAGATTGATCAAGGTGTCCAGACTAAAATTCGCGATCCTGCCCCGCAGAAGATCGCTAAGGCGTGGCTGGGTAATCCCGAGCCGGTTGGCTGCTTCGGCTTGGGTAACGTCCCAACTCCGCACCCGCTGTTCGATCGCGATCAGCAAATTGGAGCGCATAGTCATGTTGGCGGACTGAGCCGGGGTGTCTTCCAGCGCATCCCAGACATTTTCAAAGCTTTGACGTTCCATGAGCATGTCTCACTGAATTTGCCTGAACCGCGATGCGGCAAGAGCCAAGTCTCGTTTCGCCGTCTGTTGCGTCTTCTTCTGGAAGGCGTGCAAGACAAAGACGGCGTCACCTATGCTGGCGACGTAAAGCACCCGGAACGCGCCAGCATCGTCTCGGACACGGATTTCCCGTACGCCTAGGCCTATCGTCGTCATCGGCTTCCAATCGCTTGGCTCAAATCCGAGTTGAACCTTGTGCAGTTGAACGCCCGTTTCCTTGCGCACCGCCTCTGGAAAAGCCCGGAGCTTGGCAAGAGAATCTCCAAGAAACTCCAGTCGCTTGGTCGGCATACAGACTTTATATCAAAACTTGTATAATTTCACAAGCAGGCTCGCCACCTGAATATCGCACAGCCTTACTCCGCCGCCTCTTCAAGCTTTTCCATATCGTCGTCCGACAGGCCGAAATGGTGGCCGATCTCGTGGATCAGCACGTGGGTGACGATGTCGCCCAGCGTCTCTTCGTTTTCGGCCCAATAGTCGAGGATGGCGCGGCGGTAGAGGGTGATGCGGTTCGGGCCTTCGCCGGTCTGCGGGTTCCAGCGCTCGGCGATGCCGCGGCCCTCGAACAGGCCAAGCAGATCAAACGGTGTCTCCAGCGACAGATCGTCCATGATCTCGTCGGTCGGGAATTCGGCGATCATGATGACGATCTCGCCGGTCAGCTTGCGAAAATCGTCGGGCAGATGTGCGTACGCCTCCAGCGCCAGAAACTCGATCTCCTCGATCGAAGGCGAGAGTTCATCGTGCCAGGTGCGGGTCTTGTAGATGCGGGCCATGCTTTGTCCTTTGATCCGGCATATAGGCTTTCCCTCCGGACTCGGCAAATGGACCGGGTACCTGGCCAATGACTGTTTCTTTGCGCCGAATGGCTGCGACCAAAGTCCAAGGTTGGCCTCGTCACCTTTGATCAAGGAATAAATTCCTTCTGACTCCGCTTGACTCTTCCGGCACCCTCTGGAATCTATAGGAACATAACAGGAACAGTTGTGAGAGAAATTGACCGTTGGCGACATCAGCCGTGGCGCGGGAGACTGTTTTTGCCCTGCGCCGCCAGATCGCGAAGATCGAGGGAACGCTGCCCGAGCGCCTGGCCGCGCCGGCTGGCGAGGGGCTGCGCGCGGGTCCTGGCGGCGGTCTCGACGCCGCGCCTGAACCCGATGCCGATGTCACCATCATCCGGCGCGGGCTTGCCGTGGCTTCGCCGGATGCTTTCCTGGCCACCGGCGTCGAGCGCCTCGATGCGGCGCTGAGCGGCGGCCTTCCGAAAGCCGCCTTGAGCGAAATCCATGGCCTTGAGACCCGCAATGCCGGGGCCGTCGCCGGCTTTGTGCTGTCGCTGGTCAGCCTGATCCTCAAGGGCCAGCCCTTGCCCGTGCTGTGGATCGGCACGTCGGAGATTTTTCGCGAGGCCGGCTTTCCCTATGCCAGGGGAGTGCAGGGCATGTTCGGTATCGCACCGGAGCAGTTGCTGTTTTCCGAGGCGCCGAAACTCACCGATGCGCTGTGGGTAGCCGAGGAGGCCGCGAAGATGACGGCGCTCGCCGCAATCATCCTCGAAATCCGTGGCAGCCCGCAGCGGCTCGACCTCACCGCGACGCGCCGGCTGCACGCGCGCGCCCAAAACGCCGGCCGGCCGGTGTTCCTGCTGCGCCAGGCCGGCGAAGCCGAGCCGACCGCCGCCCCGGTGCGCCTCATCGTGTCGGCTGCACCAGCGGCGAGCCGCCGGACGATCGCCGGGTCGCTCGCCGGCTCGATCGGCCGGCCTGCCTTCACCGTCAGCATCGGCAAGAGCCGCACCGCTCTGCCTGGACAATTCACACTGGAGTGGAACCCCGATGAACACGCATTCGAAGAAAGAAAGCCCCGCGAAAAACGGGCAGAGAATTCTGTCGCTGTGGTTCCCGCATCTGGCGGCAGAACGGATCCTGCGCCAGCGCCTGGGACGGTCGTGGCGTTCCCGGCCTTCGGATCATCTGCCGCCATCTCACCCACCGCTCGTGATCAGCCATCGCGACCGCAACGCCCAGCGCATATCGGCCCTCGACGAGCGGGCTGAGGCGCTGCATCTGAAGCCTGGCATGGGCATTGCCGATGCGCGCGCCATGCATCCCTCGATCGACATCGTCGAGGCCGATCCGGACGCCGATCGCCGGCTGCTCGAAGGCCTCGCCGACTGGTGCGATCGCTATACGCCGCTGGTGGCGCTCGACGGTACTGATGGCCTTTATCTCGACGTCACCGGCTGCACGCATCTGTTCGGCGGCGAGCGCGCCATGCTGGACGACATCCTTGCGCGGTTTTTCCAGCAGGGTTTCGATGTCCGCGCCGGGTTGGCCGCGACGCCGGGTGCAGCCTGGGCGGCGGCGCGCTTCTGCGGCAACCGCATCGTTGTCTCCGGCGAGGAGGAAGCGCTGCTCGCCCCCTTGCCGCTGGCGGCACTGCGCATCGAGGCCGATATCCGCGCCAGCTTGGAAAGCGTCGGCCTGCGGACCGCCGGCGCGGTCATGGCAGCGCCGCGCGCGCCGCTCGCCCGTCGCTTCGGCGCGACCTTGCTGTTGCGGCTCGACCAGGCGCTCGGCCGCCTCGACGAGGCGGTATCGCCGCGCCTGCCCGTGGCCCCGCTTTCGGTCGAACGCCACCTGGCCGAGCCGGTCGTGCTGACCGCCGAGATCGAACGGCTGGTGCTCTTGCTGGCGGTGACGCTGAAGGCCGATCTCGAACGCCGCGGCGAGGGCGCAAGGATGCTGGCGCTGCTTTTGTTTCGCGTCGACGGCGCCGTCAGCCGCATCGCTGTCGGTACCTCGCGACCGTTGCGCGAACCCAAGCTTATCCAGCGCCTGTTCCATGAGCGGCTGGCCGCGCTCGAACAGGACATCGATGCCGGCTACGGCTTCGACCTGGTGCGGCTTTCGGTGCTGGCGGCCGCCGGCTTCGACATGCAGCAGGCCGATTTGACCGGCGAGACCGAGGATGACGGCGCCGACATGGCACTCTTTGCCGACCGCATCCGCGCCAGGCTCGGCGACAGTGCGGTGCTGAAACCGGTCGCCCTCGAGAGCCATCTGCCGGAGCGCGCCATCGCCACCATCCCGTTCTCGGAAGCGCCACAACGCAAACCACCGCTCAGGAAGCCGGGCTCGAAAGACGCGCCGCGCGCAACCATCTTCCCGCCGGAACGGCCGATCCGGCTGTTCCGTTCGCCCGAGCCGATCGAGGTGCCGGCCACCGAAATGCCTGAGGGTCCGCCGATGAATTTCCGCTGGCGCCGCGCGCTCTACCGGGTCGCGCGCGCCGAGGGGCCGGAACGCATCGCGCCGGAATGGTGGCGTGAAACGTCAAGCGATCCGCTCACATCGACGCGTGACTATTTCCGGATCGAGGATGCCGACGGCCGCCGCTACTGGCTCTACCGGCAAGGCCTCTATGGCAACCCGCAGGTGCCGCCGCGCTGGTTCATGCATGGAGTCTTCGCATGAACGCGCTGACCGTCATCCCCTATGCGGAATTCGGCATCCAGTCGAACTTCTCCTTCCTGCGCGGCGCCTCCAAGCCGGAGGAGCTGGTGGTGGCGGCCAAATTCCTCGGCTTTTCCTCGATCGGACTGGCAGACCGCAACACGGTGGCCGGCGTCGTGCGCGCCTGGCAGCAGGCCAAGGTCGAGAAGCTCGCCTATCACCCCGGTTGCCGCCTGGTGTTCGGCGACGGCACGCCGGACATTCTCGCCTATCCGCAGAACCGCAAGGGCTGGGGCCATCTCTGCCGCATGCTGACGCAAGCCAATTTGCGCGATGAAAACGAGAAGGGCGCGACCCTTCTCCAGCGCAGCGACCTGCTCGAATGGGGCGACCTGCTGTCGCTGGCGGTGCTGCCGGATCTCTCGGCGAATGCCGACGATCCCCTGGCATTGGTCCGTCAACTGAAAGACCGTTTCGGCGCTAATTTGCGGCTAGGCATGGCGCCGGATTATCGCGGCAATGACCGTTTCCGCATCGAGCAGGCGGCGGGCATGGCGGACATCGCCGGCGTGCCGCTGATGGCGACCAACGACGTGCTTTATCACAGCGCCGAGCGCCGCTCGCTGCAAGATGTGCTCACCGCCATCCGCCTCAATTTGCCGGTCGCCGAGGTCGGGCTGGAATTGACGGCCAACGCCGAGCGCCATCTGAAGCCGCCGCTGGAAATGGCCCGTCTCTTCCGCCGCCATCCACGGGCGCTGGCCGAGACGCTGCGCTTTGCCGGCGAACTGACCTTCTCGCTCAGCGACCTCCAGTACAATTATCCCGACGAGCCGACGCAATCAGGGCTTGGGCCGCAGGCCGAGCTAGAGCGTCTGGCCAGGGAGGGGGCCGCCACGCGCTATCCGGCGGGCGTCCCCGCTTCCGTCTTGCAGCGCATCAGTGAGGAGCTCGCTCTGATCGAGCGTCTGAATTATGCGCGCTATTTCCTGACCGTTTACGACATCGTCCAGTTCGCCCGCAATGAGGGCATTCTGTGCCAGGGCAGAGGCTCGGCCGCCAACTCGATCGTCTGCTACTGCATCGGCATCACCGAGGTCGGCCCCGAGCGCATCGACACGTTGTTCGAGCGCTTCATTTCCGAGGAGCGCAACGAGCCGCCCGACATCGACGTCGATTTCGAGCATGAGCGGCGTGAGGAGGTGATCCAGTACATCTACTCCAAATACAGCGCCAAGCGCACCGCGCTGGCTGCCGCCGTCATCAGCTATCGCGGCCGCTCGGCGCTGCGCGAGGTGGCCAAGGCCATGGGCCTGTCGGACGATGTCCGCAGTGCGCTCTCCAGTTCGATCTGGGGCTGGTCGACCTCGGAGCTCGGCGAGAAGGAGGCGCATGCCGGCGGCCTCGACCGCAACGAGACCTCGACCCGTCGCGTGATCGCCCACGCCAACGAGATCATGGGCTTTCCCCGGCACCTGTCGCAGCATGTCGGCGGCTTCGTCATTACCCGCGACCGGCTCGACGAGATCGTCCCCATCGTCAAGACGGCGATGGAGGCGCGCAAGATGGTCGAGTGGGATAAGGACGATCTCGACGCGGTGAAGATCCTGAAGGTGGATATTCTGGCGCTCGGCATGCTGACCTGCCTCAAACGCGCCTTCACCTTGCTCACCGACTATTATCCGAAGGCCCGGGATGATTACGGCCGACCCTATGTGCTGGCCACCCTGCCGCCGGAAGAGAACGACGTGTACGACATGATCTGCCGCGCCGACACGCTCGGCGTCTTCCAGATCGAATCGCGCGCGCAGATGTCTATGCTGCCGCGTCTACGCCCGCGCGAATTCTACGACCTGGTCATCGAGGTGGCGATCGTGCGGCCCGGTCCGATCCAGGGTGATATGGTGCATCCCTATCTGCGCCGCCGGCAGAAAAAGGAAATGCCTGAGTACCCCAAGCCGGAACTGGAAGAAATCCTGGGCAAGACGCTGGGCGTGCCGTTGTTCCAGGAACAGGCGATGAAGATCGCCATCGTCGCCGGCGGCTTCAGGCCGGGCGAGGCGGACGAACTACGCCGCGCCATGGCCACCTTCAAGCGCACCGGCACCATCGGCAATTACCGCCAGCGCATGATCGACGGCATGGTCGGCAAGGGATACACCAAGGACTTCGCCGAGCGCTGCTTCAAGCAGATCGAAGGCTTCGGCGAATACGGCTTTCCCGAAAGCCACGCCGCCTCCTTCGCTTTGCTCGTCTATGCCTCCTGCTGGTTCAAGACCTTTTATCCCGACGTGTTCTGCGCCGCGATCCTGAATTCGCAGCCGATGGGGTTTTACCAGCCGGCCCAGCTGGTGCGCGACGCGCGCGACCATGGCGTCGATATCCGCGACGTCGACGTCAATTTTTCCGACTGGGACTGCACCCTGGAGAAAGCCCAATTCGATCCGGGCCGCATCCTTGCGCGCCATGCCGAAATGCGCGGTGTCATCAAGACCCGGTGCGCCGTCCGGCTTGGCTTCCGTCAGATCAAGGGCTTGGCCGAGAAGCGTATGGAAGCTTTCACCGCGCGGCGCGGCGCCGGCTATACAAGCGTCAGGGATGTCTGGCTGCGCTCGGGCCTCAATGTCGGCGAAATCGAAAGACTGGCGCAGGCTGACGCCTTCCGCTCGCTCGGCCTCGACCGTCGTGAAGCCTTGTGGGCGGTGCGCGCGCTGGATGGCAAGAGCGCCGCCGAACGGCTGCCGCTGTTCGACCAGCCGGCGATCCGGCTGCGCGAACTCGAGCCCGAGACAAAACTGCCGACAATGCCGCTCGGCGAGCACGTCATCCACGACTACCGCGCGCTCGGCCTGTCGCTGAAGGCGCATCCGGTCGCCTTCCTGCGCGAGCGGCTCGACCGCGCCGGCGTCATTCCCAATGCCAATCTCGGCTCGGTGCGCGACGGCAGGCGGGTCTCGGTCGCCGGCCTGGTGCTGGTGCGGCAGCGGCCCGGCAAGGGCAATGCGATCTTCCTGACGCTGGAAGACGACAAGGCCGTCGCCAACGTCATTTTCTGGGAGCGGACCTTTACCCGTTTCCGGCCCATCGTCATGGGCGCGCGCTTCGTCAAGGTCACCGGCAAGCTGCAGTCGGAATCCGACGTCATCCACATCGTCGCCGAGAAGATCGAGGATTTGACGCCGTGGCTGACGGTGCTGCTGGAAGAGATGACGCCGGCTGCCCGGCCCGACATTGCCACCCTCTCGGACAAAGCTGAAAGGGTCATGCCCAAGGGGCGGAATTTTCAGTAGGCAAGTGCAGGGCGGTCGGGAGCCCATGACATTAATGCCGGCAAGGGCAGAGGGGGGCGCAAGGATCGCCAACAGAATGGCTTCTTAGGCTGAGGTCCGTTTGAACCACCCCTGGCCCTTCAGCCCGGCCCACCCAATCGCGGCGGCGACAGCACGTCTTCCGCCGAAATAGTCCGCGCCTCCGAGGGCAGCATGATCGGGATGCCGTCGCGCACGGGATAAGCGAGCTTGGCAAGCCGCGAGATCAACTCGCCGCGCACCGGGTCCCAGGCCAGCGGCCCCTTGGTCAGCGGGCAGGCCAGCAGCTCCAGCAATTTTGGATCGACATTGACCGACTTGCCGTCACGCCCATCCGCAGCCATTGGATCCCCCTTCAGCCATCGGCTCAGCCCTTATTGCAGGCTGGAACCAAAGTCCTCATTCTCGCGCGCCAGCGCCATTTCGGTGATCGCGATCAGCGTCTCCGCGCGGGCTTTCAGGTCGGGCGCCTCCAGCAGCGCCTGTTTCTCGGCCGGTCCGTAGGGCGACATCATCGACAGCGCATTGACCAGCATGGTATTCTCGGCGCGGCTGACGCTTTCCCAATCGGCTTCGAGATCGTTGGCCTGCAGATAGGCGCGAAACGCTTTCAACAGCGCCGGCCGGTCGATCTCGCTTGCCGCCTGGTCTTCGGTGAGATCGGTGAGGAACGGCGCCAGCTTGCATTGCCGGAACGGCGTCTTCACCGGCAATTCGCTGGTGATGCGGAAACGGCAGACGCCCTGCAGCGAAATCAGATATCGGCCGTCGCCGCTCTCGGCCATCGAGATGATGCGCCCGGCGCAGCCGACATTGCACAGTTCCGGCTCGCCGTCGGCGCGCAACGCGCCATTGAGGCTGGGCTGGACGATGCCGATCAGCCGCGCGCCGGCGATCGCCTCATCCACCATCTGCAGATAGCGCGGCTCGAAAATGTTGAGCGGCATGCGCCCGCCCGGCAGCAGCAGCGCGCCGGCAAGCGGAAACACCGGAATGGTTGCCGGCAGATCCTTGCCGACCCGGTAAAATGCGTTTCCGACCTGCACCTTCACTCCTCCGACCCGCTCGCGCGCGATGTTATCGGCCTAATCTGGCGCGGCGGCCGCCGACCGCAAGGCCCGACAGCCACGCCCCGGCAATTTGGCCGGCAAACGGCTCAGGAAAACAGCAGCGACGACAATTTGCGCCGTGCCGCCAGCGTCGCCTCGTCGGTCATGCCCCAGGCCTCGAACAGTTTCAGCAGCTGCGCCCTGGCGCCGTCCTCGTTCCACGTCCGGTCGGCTTTTATAATCGCCAGAAGATTGTCGGCCGCCGCATGGCGCTCGCCCTTGGCGTTCTGGATCATGGCGAGGTCGAAACGCGCCTGGTGGTCGCCGGGATTGGCGGCCAGTCGCTGCTCGAATTCAGCTGGATTGCCAAGTGCTGCCGCTTCCGCAGCCAGCGTCATCTTGGCACGCAGCGCGGCAAGTGCCGGCGCATTCTTCTTGGCCTCCGGCGCCGTTGCCAGCAGCGCCTCGGCGCCGTCGCTGTCGCCGTCCTCGAACAGAAGCTCGCCCAGCCCGGCAATCGCCTCGATCGTCTCCGGCGCCTGCGCCAGGATGGCGTCGTAAATGTCGGCTGCGGTCTGCGCATCGCCCGCCGCATGCGCTTCCGCCGCCGCGGCCAGTGCTTCGGCGACGGGCGGCGCGCCATTGCCCTTGCCGCCGACCTTGGTGATGAACTCGGCAATCTGGCTCTCGGGGATGGCGCCCATGAAGCCGTCGACAGGCTGGCCGTCCTTGAAGGCGATGACCGCCGGGATCGATTGGATGCCGAGCTGGCCGGCGATCGAGGGATGATCGTCAATGTTCATCTTGACCAGCTTGACCTTGCCGCCGGCGGCCTTGATCGCCTTTTCCAGAAGCGGCGTGAGCTGCTTGCAGGGCCCGCACCACGGCGCCCAGAAATCGACCAGTACCGGCTGTTTGCGCGATTCCTGGATGACGTCGGCGGCGAAAGTGGCGGTCGTGGTGTCCTTGATCAGCTCACCAGCGGCAGGTGCTGCGCCGGGTGTCGGGCCAAGTGCCGACTTGGCCGGCTCGGCGCCGCCATATCGCACGGAAGTGGTGTATTGGCCCGAATTGCCGCCGAATTGGCCGCCAAACGGATTGTTGTTGTCGCTCATCTCGTCGCCCTTCCGGTCGCGCCCAGCGGAGCAGCGCGACGTCCTTAACTAGAGGTCAGTTTTCGCCATCCATGTGGCGATCAAGCCGAGACTTTCAAGATAGCAGCATCATGTCCGGTTGCCTCGACGAATCTGATGAGGTCGGCGGACGCGATCGACGTCGTCGCCTCATTGGTCAGCGGATGCGCGTTGACTGTCGCATGTGCCATCAAATCCTGGTCGAGCACCACCTTGACCCGTCTTTCGGTGTCGTTGATCAGCCCGAACACGGTGACCGCGCCCGGAATGACACCGAGCAGCTCCATCAGCATCTCCGGCTTGCCGAACGACACCCGGCCGGCGGCGCCGATGATCGTGTGGATCTGCTTCAGGTCGACCACCGCCTCCTCGCCGACGCTGACCAGGAAGAAATTGTCCTTCTTGTCCTTGAGAAACAGATTTTTCGTGTGCCCGCCCGGTATCTCGCCGCGCAGCGACTGCGAATCGGCCACCGTATAGAGCGGCGGATGGCGCACGGTCGACACTGATATGCCGAGATCGGCAAGAAAGGCGAAAAGCTCGGCTTCGGTCTTCGGCATTGGTGGTCTTCCCCTGTATCGGCGCGCGGCAAAGCCGTTTACGGCCAATGATGCCGCCGAGACAAGACCGTCATGCGGGAAGTCGATGAACCACCCGCGTGGCCGACAAGGTTCGGCCAGGCGAATTTGGCGCGGCTAAAAAGCCCGTCATTTCCTTGTTGCAATCGCCGCGCTCTTCAGCCATATAGGCCCGGCTTGCGGCCCCGAGGGCCGTGTGAGCGGGTGTAGCTCAGGGGTAGAGCACAACCTTGCCAAGGTTGGGGTCGAGCGTTCGAATCGCTTCACCCGCTCCAGTTTCCTCCGGGAAATCAGGCATCGAAAAGCCGCGGTTCGCCGCGGCTTTTTCGTTTTTAGGGCCGACTGAATCGCGCTTGTGGCAAGCGGCTTGGAATACCAGGGTTACATGCGGGTTACCAGTTTTTCGCGGATCCGGCGCAGTGGGGATTAGTGTGTTGCCGGACGCGCAGTATATTCAATCCAAACGGTCACAACTTTACCATGAATGCTGGGCTGCAGTTGACTGATTGATCGCCACTCGCTCTATCCTTACCGATTGGGGCGGAGGCGCAATAAGTGAGAATCAAATCCATCGACATCGGCAATTTCAAAGCCATCAGTTCGACGAAGGTCAATCTTGTAGACTTCAATGTCATTGTTGGTGCGAATGGCTCCGGCAAAAGCTCCGTGCTGCAGGCCATGCACTGGATGTTTCAGTCGGGGAGGAACCGTCGGATTGAGGCTCGGTCAAAGTCGTCAGACGGGGTCACGCTTTCCGAAAAAAATGCCACATATATGCCATCCCCCGACTACCGAAATGCTGGTCACTCGTCGGAGTACGGGAATAAGACAGGTACGCCCCAGCTTGATATGGGCGTAGTAGCTATCATGGATGATGGCTCTGAGGTGACGGCAGAGCTTTGGATCAAGTCAGCTCGTAACGCGGGTATCCTGGTCCATATCCCCAGCGGCAATGCGTTCATCAGCAACCTTCGAGACCCTTCTCGGGAATTTAGTGCATACATCCCCGGCTTGGCCGGCATTCCTCTCAGCGAAGAAAAGCGAAGTCGAGCAATCGTTCAACGCTTGGCAGCAGCTGGCGACGCAAATACGGTCTTACGCAACGTCCTCCTCCTCCTAAAAGGCACCGCAATAGACGGCAAGAATGGCCTGATGCTGCTTGAAGAGTATGTATCGCAAGTAATGGGGAAACTCTCGCTCGATGTGACGTTCTTGGACGAAAGGGACTCTACCATCTCGGCTCGCTTTACAACGGCTGACATGCAAGCGTCGGAAAAGAAATGGAGGCCACTTGAACTCGCCGGTGTTGGCTTTCTACAGGTCATCCAGATATTTGCCTATCTGCTTTACTTTCGACCGGCGCTGTTGCTGGTGGATGAGCCTGACGCCCATCTGCATCCCACAGCTCAAGAGCGGCTCGTACCAGTATTGGTGGCAGCTTCTCAGAGGACGGACACACAAGTTGTTCTGACGACCCATAGCCCATCAGTGGTTCGTGCCCTTCCAAGCGATGCGCGGGTCATTTGGATGAAGGAAGGGAAGGTGCAGGATGGCGGCGACACCGAAGGCCGGCGGCTAATGGGCTGGGGTCTATTGGATCGGAAGATCCTTATGCTGACCGAGGATGAAGATGCCGGGATGATAAGGACAATTTTGTCTCAATGGCCCCATCTGGACCGTGCGGTGGCCGTTTGGCCTGTGCGCGGATCAGGAAAAGTGCCGGAAGCAGAGGTCATCAAGGATTTTATTGAGATCACCGCTGGTAGTCTTAAGGTTGTTATACATCGCGATCGTGACTTCTTAATGCCCGGAGAGTTAGCCGCTCTTGGCGGCCCCTATTCCGACAAGGGCCATGTCGTCTGGTTCACCAAGTATTCCGACATGGAGGCGTACTGGACCAATGAATCGGCGATCGCTTCGCACTTCGGCATCTCGGAAGAAACCGCCCGGCAGTTACTTGAAGATGCAGTCGCGGAAGCTGCGGCAAATAACGTTGCGCTAGAAACACGTCGACGCAAGCGCAACGACGCTGCAAACAAGTTTAACAAAAAGGGCAATCTACCGCAATTCGGCGACTCTGAGGTTGAAGTCGAGGCCGCCGAGCACGGAAAACAGTATGTGGTTCTCGGAAAAGATCTGCGAAACGCGATACGAAAGGTGGCGCACAAGGCAGGCCTGAAGACGGGGCAGAGCTACTCATTGATTGTTCCAGCAGTCTTATCAGGCCAAATGGCAGACGACTTGCGTGATTTGCTTGAAAGTGCGCTCAAGAGCTGAACCGCACATATGAACGATGCTTGCTTCAGGCCGCCAAACAAGCGAGACACTATCGCCGTTCGTTCGCTAGCGCTACGACCATGACCACTACGCGCTCGAGATCATCGCTTCGTAATGCCGCCAAGGCTGCGATTGTACGCTGCCGTGCCAGTTCTTCCGGCGCGCTTTTCTCCAGCGAGGTTGTCAACAGATCAGTGGGTGTAGTCGCCAGTACCGAAGGGGTATCCTTTGCAAATCAGTATAATTGAAGTAAGCTATAACTTCAATTTTGTTAACAAGGTTTTTCACAGGTGCCCACGCCCCGTAAAGTCCTCAACGGATTCACGGCCCGAGAGGTAGCGGCGATCTCGGGGCTAAGCCTCCATATGGTCAACTATCTGGCGCGGGAAAACTACCTCACAGCCTCCCATGCGACAGTTGGCCGAAGGGGTGTCGTCCGTTATTATTCGTATCGAGATTTGGTCATTGCGCGTCTACTTAATAACTTTTCTCTGTCGGGGATCGAGATCCGACGCATTAAACCTGCCATTCAGCTTCTGCGCGAAAGTAATATGTGGAGTATGGCCGACCAAAAGTCGCCCCTTTCCTTCGTCTCGACCGACGGGCTAGAGATATTCTACCACAACGCCAACGGAACCCTGACCGAGATTACAAACAAGGGGCAACTGGCATTTGCGTTTGTTCTTGATATTGAAGGGGCATCTCGAAGTGTCAAAAACGAGATCAGCCCTTCCAAACGAAAGCGGTTTGAGCTCGGCCACTACGAACTCGAATATGCAACCGGTCCATCTCCGAGGGCTACCAGGCGATAGCTAACTGACGCTCCGCTTGTTCGTTATCTGGGTTCCGATCGCGCCGTTACCACTTGGATTCTGCCTTGAGCCCATCGACTTCGGCCCCGCTATGCCGAGGCCGACGGTCACACTCGACCGTTTCATTTTCCATCGCGCAAAGGTTTCGAACCATTTCAGCGCAAGCTAATTGAATCACCGGGTTGCGGGTGAGTTCATGCGTTTAAAATTCGTCGAGCCTTTGCTGCCGACCCTTGTCGAGAAGCCTCCCGAAGGCGACGAATGGATTCACGAGGTCGAGTTCGACGGCTACCGCAGCCAGGTCATCATCGATCACGACGTGCGCATCTTCACGCGCAACGGCCACAACTGGACGGCGAAATACAGCGATCTGGCCGGAGCAGCGAAACGGCTCGGGGTTGAGAATGCCATCATCGATGGCGAGATTGTCGTGCTCAACGAAGCCGGCTTGTCGGACTACCAAGCCCTGCGCACGGCCATTACCCGCCGCCAGCACGACCTGTATTTCGTCGCCTTCGATCTGCTTCACCTTAACGGTCACGATCTGCGGGACATGGATCTCGAAGACCGACGCGAAGTTCTTGAAGGCATCATCCTGCCTGATGACCGCATTCAGTTCAGCCAGGCGCTGCCTGGCGATGCCAAAGCCATCTTCCATCTGATCGACGAAGCCGGCATCGAGGGCATGGTTTCGAAGCGCCGCGACAGCAAATACCGCAGCGGCCGGTCGACTGCCTGGCTGAAGGTCAAAAGCTACATGGTGGAAGAATACGATTTGCTCGGTGTCGAGCGGGACCCGGCAAGCCGGCCTTTGCGCTGATGGCCGACCGGGAGACCGGCCAGTATGTCGGCTCAGCGTTCATCAACTCCCGCGGCGCAATCCGGGAGCGGCTGTGGAAGCGCGTGCAGGAGCACGCCGGGCCGGCGCCGAAGGGGATGAAGCGGCCGGCGACGCAGTGGGTTAAGCCCGGGCTTATCGGCCGCGTGAAGCACTTGCGGGGTGAGGAAGATTTGCGACACGCTTCGTTGCAAGATTTCCGGGAGGAAGAATAGTCGCAAAGTCGCTGCTGGCCAGATCATCCTGATTGCAATTTAAGCGCGATTGTACGGAACAGACAGTGCGCGAGGTTGTTGAGCCTAATAAGGCGGGCTCAACATGCCACTTTCCCTTCGAACCACTTTGTGTGAAACGCGAGACGCGCTGCACCTCTTGCGACGGTCAGTCCGTGATCGCGGGCACATCGATGCCATGTACGAGATCGATTGCCTGGTCGGTCTGGCTCACGAAATTGCTTTGAAGGCTGTCTCGGCGATTGAAGTTCGCGGCCGAGTCCAATGAACCCCGCCTTATTCCTCAATTGATGGGGATTGCTCAACGGGCTTCCTACCGGAACCTAACCGCGTGATTCGACCTTATGCCGCTATGAGCACACGCGGCGTCAATTTTCTCGACAAATGGATGGCAGAGCACCTGCCCAACGTCTTGATTGACGACATGGATGATCCCGTGGCGATCAGCGATCTTGCCGACCAGGCAATGAAGGCGGCCGACCGTGAGGGCATCAGTTCCGACGAGGTCAGCGAAGAGGTTGGCAGCCTATTCGAGGTCATCCTTGAGGCGATGAAGAACCGCGCTGGCGGCGGCGAGGGCGGGTGACACCATGCCGAAATCGAAACGGTTTTGGATTGTCGTCGGGGTTCTCACAACGCTTATCGTGCTCGCCCTAGTTATGTCCCTGACCCTTGCCGCGCTCGGCCCGCACTGATGGCTAACGGACAATTCCAGCGATCCGGAGGGCGACTGCATCAAGTCCGCTTTTGTAAATCCTGGTGAGGACGTGCTCTGCGGCTTCTGCCCTTTGAGCAGTGCATCCGCGGAGTTCACCACCTCCTAGCCTGGCAGGCCTATTGGCGAGGCAGTCCCAAACACCCCAGGTTCCCTTGGCTTCCATGTGGCAGTAAAATCTGTGTTGATGATTTTCCATATCTGCACAACGCCTAGCGCGATCTTTAGGGTGCATCACATCTTTGGAGGTGGTTAATGCGCGCCCGAGCGCCGAACAAAGTGAGCACACAGTGGCGTAAGGTTTCTCGACAAGTGGGTTGCCGAGCAACTGCCTATTGTGGCGCGGGGGAGATCCGATCGCTGCCAGCGACCTGGCAGATCAACGGATGACCGCAGCCGAGAAGGCCGGCATCCCTGCCGACGAAATCAACGGCGAGGTCGAAAGCGTATTTGAATTGGTTTTGGAGGTAACGCGGCGTCGCACGGGTGAAATGCTCTAGCCGCGGAACCATTTCCTCCAGAATATCCATTTGGACCTTCTGCGCTTACGAAGCCGCACAATCGGCCTGTCGAAGTCATCCGGGTCGCACTCGGCAAGAAACCGCCGCCGCCATTCATCGCTTTGCTCGTTTCGCTGCCGTCTGAGACTCAGCTTGCCCCCACGAGGCACGGGAGCATCCAACCCCGCCAGAAGGCCGATGTGCGGGCTAACGCTGTCGAAATCGTCAAGCTGTCTTCGTAGAACAGGCGGAGTGGTTCGATCCCGGCCCTAGCAAAAAACGAATTCCAGCGACCGGTGCCGATGGCAATCTGGGCAAGGGCGAAGTCGATGCCATACGCCGAGTACTCGGCCTTCTTCACGGCAGCAGTCTTGCTGGTCCAAGCACCATCCTGCGATGCTTTTGCCCAGGAAATTGCCTGGCCGAGCCGATCGCGCCTTTCAAGGTATATCCACCCCGGGTCAGGAAACCACTCCGTAAGCCTGATATCCCTGCTTAGCTCATAGAAATGGGACGGGAACAGTTTGGTAGCTGCTACTCCGTTTGGCGTGGCGCTGGCGGCAATACGGGTGCAACGCTCAACCGTCGGGGTCTTCTCTTCTCGGTTGAAGTATTCTTTCGGATCTCCCAGCACCCCCGTGCTGCGCATCTTTTCGCTAAGAAGCGTGCTACCGGATCGCTGCAAGGTCGCAATGATAAGCGTCCTGCCGGGAGGTTTCCAACCTGTGGGCGGGCTGATCAGCATGGACGACAAATAACTACGGTATCACCGCCGAGTCCACCTTGCCACTTCAGGGTTGCAAAACCGTCGTCAGTCGTCCTGCCGGCCCTTGGCGAAGTAAATAGCTCCATCCGTCTTGACTTGACAGGAATATGTTCCTCATTTTGTCCGCTATGGCGCACGATCCGATCGACACGCTGGGCAAGGCGACCCGGCACAACATGCTTGTGAAAGCCGAATGCAGCTGCGGCAACGTCCGCTACTGCCGATCCGCCGATCTCATGATGGTCTACGGCGGCGGCGTCGACCCGCAGAAGCTGAAGTTTGACTGCAACCGGTGCAAGCCGCAGATCAAGATCACGCTTCTCGTGCTCCTGGCGTACCACTACGAGCAATACCGCGCGCTTCTTGACGTCCATGCCACTGCTGAAATCGATCGAGATGATCACGGGCAACAAGGCGCAGTTCATCCAATGGAATGAGCGGCGCAGCCAAGTGAGAAGCCGTCAAGCTAAATCCGGCCTGCCGACTTGGAGCTTCTCGTTAGCCTCAAAACCAATTGGGAAGGTGAGCCTAGGTTTTCCGGTGCAATTCGGCAACATACGCACATGTATCGATCCGTTCTGAGCAGGTGCAGCATGCTTCCTGACTTGAAAGGAATCCATGCTATACATTAGAATGAGCTAAATAACGATACTTGTGGCTTTGGCGGTCTAAATATCGATTATTTGACCGGGGGGGTTATAGAATGGAACAGCGGCAAAATCTGGCGCCGCTTACGGCGATGCGCTTTTTCGCCGCTGCGGCGATCGTTGTTTTTCATCTTCATAATAACTGGGGGCTGCCCGGGCCCCAAGACACCGGATTGATGTTTGGCATCGGAGTGAACCTGTTCTTTGTGCTCTCAGGGTTCATCCTCGCGTACACATACCGGCGGATCGATGGGTTTGATCATGCGATCAAGATAGTCGCATACCGCGTGGCCCGTATCTGGCCGCTACACATCGCAATGCTCGGGCTTTTCTATCTGCTAGTCTACGACGCCTCAAACCCATTCCATGACATTCACAAACTCTGGGCCTCGGTGTTTCTCTTGCAGGCTTGGTTTGGAGATTACACATATTCGTTTAATGGGAACCCCGTCGCTTGGACACTGTCTTTGGAGTTGTTTTTTTATCTGACTTTCCCACTCCTAACGATCATGTCCAGTCGCTGGATTGTGGCAATTACATTGCTAGTTACAACGTTGACCTTGTCTTGGGCATTTGCAGTGCCAGTACTTAGTGCACCATTGGACCTGCCTGGAACGACCGCCGCTGGGATTGTCAGGATGCATCCGGGATCGTTTTTCGTGCTTTTTGCAGCAGGCATACTCGCCTGTCGAATGTTTATATCGCGCGAGTGGCAAATTGGACCGCGCGCCGCCACAGTATGGGAGGTTCTGTGCCTCCTGTTTGCAGGAGCCTACTTTTTGCGGAACGAGCAGATCGCTGGGTCGATCGCGAACTTCCTTCATGTTGGTGGAATCCCTGCACTGTGGATGCAGAATGCCATGGGTGCGGTCTTTTTCACTCCGCTAATTTTCGTGCTGGCAATCGGGCGAGGCCGCCTTTCACAGGCGCTCTCGGTACGCCCTCTGATCATTCTGGGCGAGGCATCTTTCGCGATATATCTCCTACACCTCATGGTGCAGGACAAGGCAATGGCTATTGGCTTTGCAACCCCGTCGGATGTGCCGGCCTACCTCTGCATTGTCTTGGTCGGTTCAGTAGCGCTGAACAGGTACATCGAGATGCCGTCAAATCGCTATCTGCGTCGAAAAGTTGACGCCTGGGCGGATCGCCGCGTTGTCGCTGCGAGGCCGGTCATCTAGCTCGCGAGGCAGTCCGTTCTCGCCCTTCTCGTTTCTCGGGGCTCTTGGGCTCATCTTCGGCCGCCTTGGCAAGGGCCTCCCGCTGGGCGATGATCTGCTGATTGATCCTTGTCCCAAGCGCGTTGCGTGCCTTTTCAGGTAGTTCCTGGAGAGCTAGTTCGAGTAGAATTAGATCGGTGTCGGTGAAGTTCAGCGTAACCATTCTTGTCGTCTCCTTAGCTGCGTAGGCCCATGGCACGATCATCGGCGATCATGGCCATCACGACGCCGGCAAGCTGAGCCAGCGTCACGGTCGAGGTTGCGTAGGTGGTGCGCTGGATTGTGCCGGTGGGTAGGGCGACAGCGCCCCGTGCGGCAGGCGCAGTGCCGAAGAAGCCGATGCCGGTGGTGTTGACCTCGAACTTGGTGGCGGCCGCGCCATCATTGATCTTCACACCGCCCGTGCCTTTGCCCTGCACGATGATGCTGGGATTGGTTTCCGTGCCGCTCGGCTGGATGATCGGATGCCCGGCCGCCGCTGCTCCCTTGAGCGAAAGGAAGCTTGTCGGCGAAGCGACATGGCCGATTTCAACCTGTTTGGCGAAGCTGGCGCCGTTCGTATAGAACGAATGGACGCCGACTCCCTTTGTGCCGAAGCTGGACCCGACATCGGTATCTGAACCCTTCATCCACAACAGCGGCGACTGCCCGGCGACGGCGCCGGAGAATTCGAAATTGTTGACGGCGTTGTCGGTCGATAGAATCGCAAGTTGTTTCTCAAAGTCCGAATTGCCAAAGAAAACCGCCTTCGATTTCCCACCAGCCGCCACCCAGGTGTTGTCTGTCGAATCCAAAAAAAGGAGCGGGGCGACGTTGACCCCACCCACGGTCATGGCGGCGATGTTGTCGGTGTTCTTAAGCAGGATCGCCTGCCCGGTTGAGTGGAGCGCGCCTGTCGAGTAGTGACTAATCGAAGGCGCCGCCGGCTGGCTTAACTGCCGCTGGGCGGCGCTGTCTGCGCATGAGGTCCTGGGTGGCTTTCTCCAATTCGGTGCCATCCATCTCTGCCGGATCTTTCACGACGCCCGCGTTGCGGTCCGCTCGGTCGAGCATACCCCCAATTTGAAGGAGAGTCCGTTGCGACGACGCCCTTGCAACGGCCGTCTGTGTTTTGTCGCGGCAAATCTCCAGCGCGCTCTCGTATGCGACCTTGACGCCCTCCACCCGAACGCGTCGGATTATCTCGGCGCGCACAGCCTCATCATCGTCAAATTCATCCTCGACTTCATTCATGCAAATGCCCCTATCGGCTTTGGACAATCATTTTCTGGCTGAATAGGTTACGGGTTGTGACGAGAAGTGTCGTAGAATCAAGGGTTGCCAAGGTTGGGGTCGAGCGTTCGAATCGCTTCACCCGCTCCAGTTTCCTTCAGGGGGAATCAAGCGATGAAGAGGCGCCTTTCGGGGCGCCTTTTGCTTTTTCCAGACCGGCGATGTAAGCGCGTTGCGGGACACTTGTTCTCCCTCAAAACCAGGCGCGGGTAGTACGGCGTGGCGCATAATCCCTTGGTTTCCAGTTCGGCGAACGGCGGCACCGCATCCGAAGCGCTTGCTTGGCTGGCGTTGCGGAACGCCGCGTCCGAATGCGGCTCAGGCTCGCGCTTGATCGACCCGCAGCCCCTGCGCGCACTCCCGGCGGGACGCAAGTGGGCGCATGAGATTGCCAAGGTAATCTTCGATGGCCTTGTGGCAGGAAGCCTTTCGGTGCCGGGGCAACTGGCTGCCCGGTGGGACAGCTTCGGCAGCGCAACCACCGCATTGATCATCGAACTCGGCAAGGACTGGGACAATCCCGCAGCGGCTCGCCGCGTCCAGTACCAGCTTGAGCAAATGCTTCTCGAACCCGACGATCTTGCCACGCCGCGCAGGCTGGCGCGAACGCTCGGAATTCGCGTCGACGCTCGCAATCCGACCGCGACCGAACTGCCGGAAGGCATCGATCAGATCTATGCCCATCTGATGCTGGATGGCCGGATCGAGGCTGTCGTGCAGTTCGGTGCACTCGGGACGGTGACGAGCGATCATTGGATTGAATTGATCCTGGATGTAGTGCCTGCTGAGCGGCTTGCGGGAGGATCGCCTGGACCGCAAAAGGGCGCCGGCGCGACCACGTCAAACACGCCTGCAGCCGAGGTATCGTTTGCCATGGCGGGAAGCGAGCCCGATCAGGACAGCCACTTCGGCAAACTCGCGCAATTGGCCGCACAGGCGCATGACCTGGTTCGGTCGAGCGCTGAACCGTCAGAGCCTGTTACGCCGCGCCGCGCACGGGTCGCGGACAAGCACGACAAGGATCGCACGGCGTTCTGGAACAGCTATTTCGCGACCGAGGATCCCTGGAACTACAGCTCGCTCTATGAGCAGGAAAAATATGAGCGGCAGATCGAGATCCTGCCTGCCGGTCCCATCGGCCGGGCGCTTGAGCTGGCCTGTGCGGAGGGCCATTTCACGCGGCAGCTGGCGCCGCGCGTGGGCCATCTGACCGCAACCGACATCTCCGCCATAGCCATCGAGCGAGCCCGCGCCCGATGCAACAATCAGGCGAATGTCGAGTTCGGCGTACTCGATTTCGCTGCCGACACGCTGCCGGGTGAGATGGATCTGATCTTCTGTTCGGAGGTGCTCTACTATCTGGACGATCTCGCCGAGTTGCGGCGCATCGCCAAGAAATTTGCCGAGGCGTTGGCGCCTGGCGGTAGTTTCATCAGCGCACACGCATTCGTGCTGCGTGACAATGTCGAAAAGACGGGCTTCGACTGGAACACATTCGGTGCCCAGGCGATCTCCGAGACGCTGGCAGCGACCGAAGGCCTGGTGCTCGAGCAATCGATCCAGACCGAGCTCTACCGCATAGACCGCTTCCGCCGCCTATCGCCGGGCGATGTGGCGACGGACCCGGTGATCGATCATGTGCCGATCCGCGCGCCCATCGAAATCGGCGTCGCGCGAAATATCGTCTGGGGTGGGGCGCGAGCCTTGCGCCGCGACGTCGCACGTAACGAGCAGCGCCAGCATATCCCTGTCCTCATGTATCACGGCGTTGCCGATGAAGGTCCGGCCGCGCTCGCTCGCTTTCGGCTCACGCCCGCCGCATTCGCCAGCCAGATGGGATGGCTGCGCGCCAATGGCTTTCACGCCATTGGCTCCGAGCAGCTGGAAGCATCCATCGCCAACCGTCAGCCTTTCGTCGGCCGCCCGGTGCTCATCACCTTCGATGACGGCTTCCAGAACTTCGCCGACCATGCCTGGCCGATCTTGCGCGCCAACGACCTGAACGCGGAAGTGTTCCTGGTGACGGACCTGGTGGGCGAAAGTGCAAAGTGGGACACCGACATCGGTCCGCCGACGCCGCTTATGGGCGCCGGGACGGTGCGACGCCTCGCTGCCGAAGGCGCCTTCTTCGGCAGCCACATGGCGACGCATCGCGCCATAGATGGTCTGTCGAGCGCTGACCTGGCCGCCGAGCTCCTGCGCTCTCGTCTGTTCATCGAACGCTGGACCGGCCGGCCAACCAGGGCGTTCGCGGCCCCCTTCTCCGTCACCGACCGACGGCTTGGCCGGCTGGCTAGGGAGTGCGGCTATCGAGTAGGCTTCGGCCGCAGGCACGGGCCGGCGGACCTCCATAGCGATCTCATCGACCTTCCGCGCATCGAGATTCGCGGCGACCGCTCGCTCGATGACTTTGTCGCCACTGTCGAGGCCGTGCTCGGATAAACGGTGAACTTGTCAGTTCATTATTGGGCGACTTGCGACACGGCTGACATCAGCTCCTTCGGGTTTGGGGCGCCAAACATGTATCGCCCACCCTCCGGGACCTCCGTGAAGCTCCAGCGGACGATCCCCTGCCGGTCCAGCAGGAACTGACCAACCAGTTGTCCGTGTCCCGTGGCCATCATCTGCTCGTCGGCTTCGGTCAGTTCGTAGTGGTCCTTCTTGTCGAGGATTGCGGCGGCTGTCATCGGATCCATGGGACCGGGCAATTCGCCAGGTATGTCGACCCGCATGTCCTGTGCCGCTGCCATCGCGACCTTGTACGGCCAGTTCGTCTCGTTCTCGGTGAATTCGAGATTGGGCAGTCCAAAAGCACGATGTGAAGCGCGTTCCGGGTCCGACGCCGCAAGCAGGTTCGGCATTGGATGGTAGCGGAAATAGAGCCGCGCCCGTTCGATCGGCGTGTTGACCACCGTCAGGCTCTCCACGCCCTTTTCGCGCAGCTCCGGATCGAGACGCGCCTGAGCGGCGATGTGGCGCCGGCAAAACGCACAATGCAGACCTCGAAACAGGCCGACCAGCACCGGTTTTTGCCCGCGAAAGTCGTCAAGCGCAATCTTGCCTTCCTGGGTAATGGCGTCGAGTATCAGGTTCGGCGCCCGGTCGCCCGGTTGAAGCGGTATCAATCCACTAGGCGCGGACATGTCCAACCCCCTATCCCGGCTAGTCGAGAAAAGGCAGCACCACAAGCGCTTCCGGGTCGAGCCCGTGCTGGGCGCATATACCCTGCGCCAGGGAAAAGAAGCGTTCGGCCTCGGCCAGATTGTCGAGGTCGAGATTAAGCGTTGCGAGTCCATCATAGCACGGAAACAGAAGTTGGGGCTCGCCCGTTTCGCGGGCTACCTCCAGTGCTTCGTGGAACAAGCCGATCGCCAGTTCCGGATGGCCGTTGCACTGGTGGATCTGCCCAAGCACGATCAACGGCACTGGCAGGTGCTCGCGCTGGTCGAGCGCCCGGTCAATCTCGATGGCCTTCTCGGCAGCAGGCACGCCCTCCGTTGGACAGCGATCCGTGAAAGTACAACAAGCTACCGCCAGATTGGCGAGGAGGCGCGCCTGGAAACCCAAATCGCCAATACGGCGCGCCACTTCAAGACCGCGCCGACAGACCTCCATCGCCTTCGCCGGATCGATGGTCGTGTAGAGCACCCCGAGATTGGTGTAGCCGCGGCAGGCCGCGCCCAGCAGACCGGCGGCTTCGGCCAATTCAATGCTGCGCTCAACCTCACGCACGGCTTCATGGTTTCGCCCAAGGCGAGCCAGCGCAACAGCCTTGGTATTAAGTGCCTCGGCGGTCACGAGGGTGGCATCATCGGAGACATGTTCCGTTGTCAGAGAGCGTACGCAATCCAGCGCCGCGTCTGCCCATTTTGCCGCGAGAGTGTGATCTCCGCTGCGGAACGCCTGTCGGCCACGTTCTTGCCAGAGATGCGCCTGCTCGATCGGGGCATCCGCTCCATCGAGGAGCGCTGCCGCTTCAGCGTAGCGCGATTCCGCGTCGTCCCGCTTGCCCACGTCCCAAAACAGCCGACCGATCTTGCGCAAAACGCGCGCCGCCGCGACACGATCGGCTGACTCGCGATAGGCCTGCAGCACCGCCTCGTAGTGGCGGTGTGCAATCTCGCGGCGGCCTGCCGGGCCGCTCAAATCGGCAATGCGCTCTGCAATTGCCAGTTTGAGCGGTGTTTGCCCGATCGCGCCCAACGCAGTCAGTGCTCGCTCGTAGAAACGAAGGGCGTCGTCATTGGCGTATATCATGCGAGCGCGATCTCCCGCCGCCTGCAGGTAATGCGCGCCCCTCTCCCGCTCGGCGCTCTGAGCGAAATGGTGACCGAGCACGGCCAGATCCTCGAACCGTTCCGGCTTGTCGCCGCACAGTTGCTCCAGGGCGGCACCTACCCGGCCGTGGATGTCGGTCCGGCGTTGCAGGAGCAGATTCTGGTAGATCACGTCCTGCAGCAATGTTTGTGTAAAGCGGTAGCTTTGCGACGAGACCGAGCCTGATCCGGCAACTTCCTCGATGATTTCCGCATCGCAAAGCAGTTCGCAGCCCGCTTCCAGTCGGCCGGGGTCGGCTGCCACGGCTTTCAGAAGCGTGGCATCGAAGCGCGGGCCGATTACCGCGGCTTCCTGGGCCAACCGGCGCACCCCTTGCGGCAGCCGGTCGACGCGAGCAAGCAACATTGCCTGGATCGTGGCGGGGATGCCGGTTGCGACTTCGCCTGCCACGGTCCGCCATTGCTGGCCCTCGCGCACCAATACACCGCGATCGATAAGGCCGCGAACGATCTCCTCCAAGAAAAGCGGGTTGCCGCCCGCGCGCTCGAGGATCTGGTCGAGAAGCCCTCTTGCGGCGTTTACCCAGTTATCGCCGAAAAGCGCCGCCACCAGGCGGCGTCCGTCATCGCTGTCGAGCGGCGAAAGCCTGAGCGCTGTGTGGCTGACCCGACTTGAGTCGAGTTGGTCGTTGTCCGACGCCGGACGATGCGTGACCAGCAACATCAGCCGCGTGCGTTCCAGTCTGTCCATCACGAAACGCAGTGCCTCGAGCGAGACGGAGTCGGCCCAGTGCAGGTCTTCGACGACAATCAACAGCGGCGACAACGCAAGCCGCCATTCCATGATTGTGCGGACCGCGTAGAGAATTTGCCGCCGCAGCTGCTCGGGCTCGACATGCTGCAAGGTGGCATGGGGGTCGCCGAGGCCAAGCACATGGTAGAGCAAAGGCATCAGCCGCTTCGCCTCCTCGCCCTGCAGGCCGAGATCGGCAAGCAAGGCTGCGAGCTTGCCCCGCATTTCGTCCCCATTGTCGTTTTGCATCATCCCGGCAGCGCTGCGCACCACTGCACCCAAGGCGCCAAATGATTGTTCACCCAGCGGTGAGCACGTGGCCTGCCGCACGGCGACGTTGCGAAAACGATCCTCGTCGCCGACGCGGGCGACGAACTCCTTCACCAACCGCGACTTCCCGATACCGGCTTCGCCGACGATGCGGACAAGCTGGGCCGAGCCGCCGCACGCCAAGTCAAGGCTCGCCAGCATTCTGTTGAGCTCCGCATCACGACCTATTATGGGCGCACTGAGGCCGAGCGCCTCGAGCCCGCGCGCTGCACGCGGCGCCGCAAGCGGTGCATCCAGTCGGTGGACGAGCACACTGCCAGCCTTGCCGCGAAACACGACATCGCCCAGCGACTCGTACGAGAAGGCATGCCGGGTCAGCCTGTGCGTGAGTTCGCCCACCAGCACCTCACCCGGTGCAGCCAGCGATTGCAGGCGTTGCGCCGTATTCACCGTGTCGCCGGTCACCGAATAAGATTTGGCGGTGCCGATGCCCAATCCGCCAGTAACGACCGGACCCGTGTTTATGCCTATGTGGAGCAGCAGCGGCGAGCCGGAGTGGCGGGTGCTTTCACCGAGCCGCGCCGTCCGGGCGATCATGTCGAGAGCGGCTCGAAGCGCACGTTCCGGATCGTCCTCATGCGCGACCGGCGCACCGAACAAGGCGAGCAGAGCGTCGCCGATGAATTTGTCGACGAAACCACCAAAGCCTTGCACGGCCGCCGTCAATTCCTTGAACAGTTCGTTCTGCAGCGCCTGCATGACCTCGGGGTCGAGCTGCTCGCTGAGTGTCGTGAAGCCGCAGAGATCGGCGAACAGCACCGTTACCGTTCGTCGATCGGCGTCGGAGACGGAATGCGGCCCCTCTTCGCTTTCGATGT
The DNA here is from genome assembly GCF_040324255.1 of Mesorhizobium sp. M0001. NCBI lineage: Bacteria > Pseudomonadati > Pseudomonadota > Alphaproteobacteria > Hyphomicrobiales > Phyllobacteriaceae > Mesorhizobium > Mesorhizobium sp. M0001. Next base: position 313,774 of record NZ_JAMYVS010000006.1, on the reverse strand, counting down.
TCGGCGACGGAGCTCGAGAGGGCTGCGCAATGGTGCGGCTTGGTGTCGGAGCAGGCCGTTCGGCAGCTTTTGCGGACGCACCGACGCTTGCCCCACATTTAGGACAGAATTCGAAATCAGGTGCGCAGGCGTAGCCGCAACTGGCGCATGGCACGGGCTGGCGGCGGCCACACTTCGGACAGAAGGCGTAACCGCCCTCGATCTCGAAACCGCAGCCCGAGCAGTTCATGGACACCTCACCAGAGCATGATGCCGAAGAGTGTGAAGCGGTTTTCGGACGACATCATGCTCTATCTCTTTGACCTTGGGCCATGACGCGTGATCTCGCCACGCTCGTCACGGCCGGGGTATTCACAAGGATGAACCGATAGTCGTCAACCGGCAAGCGGCAGCGCAAATGGGCATCGGTCTGGGTTCGGCGGTGGAGCACTGCCGATACGGGCGGCCGCGTGGCCGTGATTTGCGAAAATTCCCTCGTCCCGCCGTCTTCCTGCTATGATGGAGATGAGGAGGCGACCCATGAGCGAGAACCGTAAGCTGGCCGCAATCCTGGCTGCAGATGTGGTCGGATACAGCCGGCTCGCGAGCGCGGACGAAGATCGTACCTTGGCGCGGTTGCGGGCACTGCGCAGCGACCTGATCGATCCGATCATTGCAGTGCACCACGGGCGGGTTATCAAGCGTACCGGAGATGGGGCACTGGTTGAGTTTCGCAGTGTGGTCGATGCCGTGCGCTGCGCCGTTGAGATTCAAAACGGTATGGTTGAGCGCAATGCCGGCGTACCGCAGGAGCGCCGCATCGAGTTCAGGATCGGCATCCATCTGGGCGATGTGGTCGAAGAGAGCGATGGCGATCTGATGGGTGACGGCGTCAACATCGCCTCGCGTCTGGAGGGCGGCGAGGCGCTGTATTATTCGGGTAGATCCGCGGAGGCGCTAGAGAGTTTCGCCCGGGGAAAGACCTTGAATCCATACTTCCCGGATGTGCTTCTGCACTTCCAGGCTTTGGCATCGTGTCAACTGGGAAGGTACGAAGAGGCCGTCGACCTCTTGCTGCAACGGCTGGCTCGCAACGCTGTCACCGACGTCTCGCGTGCGCTTCTGGCCGCATGCTACGGCCATCTGGGCCGTTTGGAGGAGGCCCATGCGGCATGGCAGGACCTGCTTCGCGTTAATCCCGCCTATTCGCTGGAACATCGTCGCAAGGTCTTGCCTTACAAGAACCCTGCCGATTTCGAACTGATGGTCGAGGGGCTCCGCAAGGCCGGCTTGGTGCAATGACGGGCTAAAGCCCGGCCGGATCAGAGGCCTGAGGCCCGGCCGATCTTGCACCATCGGGCGTTTTCGCGAACCGGTTTCAGGTCGTCGGTCGTCTCGGCAAATGTCCGCAACCGGTATTGCCGCAGCAGGTCCGGGAAGAGCGCCCCTTCCGGCAGGCCGGCAAGCTGCTCGCGGACCGAGATCTTTTCATCGATGACCCGCATGCCCCAGGCATTTTCCCGAACCTGCAGCTCGGCGGCCAGATCGCGCTCTTCTGGCGCGTTTTCATCCAGCGCAGCCAGCAGGATCGAGTGGAAAAGCGCGACATAGCCAATCTGTCTCAGGCCGCCCACAACCCGCACGCGCGGCAATATGGCAAGGGCAAGGAACATCAGGAACAAGTCCGGCAAAAGCAGGCCGTCCAGCAGTGCCTGCTGGAGATGCGGCCGCTCGAACGGGATGGAAAGACCATGCGGCCTGTCAGGCTCGATCAGCCGCCCCTTCTCGAGGACGAGCTTGCGCACGCGCTGCTCGCGGATGCCCCAGAAATAGTCCGTGGCATTGGGCAGGAACCTGCCAAATGGGCCAGATGCGGCTTCTTGCAAGGCATGGTCGAGACGCCGGCGCCTTGCGGGCTCGAGGAGCAGCCTGGAAAGAAGGCTGCCTTCATCTTCCAGATGCCGCGACACGACAGTCGCGGCCAGCCTATCATCGATGAAAACCGGCCGAGCCATGCCGGAACGATCCCAATCGGCGACCAGATCCTCGTTGAGTTCTGTCAGCGCATCGGCGGCGGTTGCAAACACCTTGTCCTGGCTGGCAAGCAGCGTGCCCAGCCAGCTTCTGGCATCCGTCTCATTGCCCACCGTTTCGAGCGCGCGCCCGTTGAGGGCGACGGGACCGGCCGCGCAGGCGCTTTTGCGGCACAGTTTGTGGCGCCCCATGCCAAACAAATTGACCTTGTCGTCGCCGACATCGAGCCATCCCGGCCCCTCCCGGCCGGTTGTCTCCATGGTCATGGTCGTTCCCATGAAGCCGAAAAAAGCCGACAGCCTGTTTTCGACCGCGCCGAGCCAGGCAAGCAGCAGGGCATCGAAGGTGATGCGATCCATCAGAAGCAGGCAGTGCAGGCCGGACTGGATAACCGGTCTGTGGTCGAATTCGTCGAGGGCCTTGCCGATCGCTTCAGGCTGCATGATCGCACCGAGGCGCTGCTGCAGGACGTCGCGCAGGATCGAGCGGGCAGCAATCGACGGGGCCGATCCAGGCCTTGCCACCGGCCGCCACAGATGGCGGGCATAATCGGAAACCGGTGCATTCCAGTTCTGCTCGATGTCACGCACGACCTCGGGGCAGAGCAGCGACAGCACGGCCAAAATGTCCACCGGAGGGGCAAGGGCAGGGACGGTGGTCATCAGAACCGCAGCCGGGCCATGCTCAGGAGGTCGTGGTACTGCCCGTCGGTAAAACCGGCCTTCACATGCCGGCCTTCGACCTCGAAGCCATGGCTTGTGTAGAGACGGATGGCCGGTTCGTTGTCGGCATAGACAGTCAACTCGACCCGCTTAAGGGCGCGCCAATTGTCGGCCACGTCAAGCAGCGCGCCTAGGATGGCAGAGCCGATGCCTCTGCCGACAAAACCATCGTCAAGGCCGATATTGATCTCGCCGATATGCGAGCGGCGCGGCGAACCCTGCGCGACCAGGCTGCCATGGCCGACAACCTTGCCGTCCGACTCGGCAACGATCCAGGTGGTTTCCGGGCCGGACTTGGCGATGCGCCGCTCCACCTGCTCCACCATCTCGAATGGCATCCTGAGTGTGCCCCAGCGGAAGCCCGGCATATTGAAGATAGCGCAAAGCGCCTCGGCATCGCTTGGCCGGACGGCCCGGAGCTGCGGCTGGATTTTCTCTAGGGGTGGCGTGCTGGTCATGGCTTTTCCGGCTACAGCAATTCCAGGAAAAGTGTGAGCGGTTTTCCGTCCGGAATTGCGTCAGAACAAAGGACAGAGGCAATATGCCCGGCACGATGCACCGGACGTCACCTGAAAATCCAGCCGTCTCTGCGACCTATGCCGATTGCGCGGCAAAATGCCGGTGGGCGGCGCAGAGTTTGAGGATACCGCTGATGCCGATCCAGCCGAAAAGGGCGAGCCAGCACAATGTCCCGGCCGCCGTCCAGTCGATCCGGTGCACGGCGGCGTCGGTGATGAAGAGGCCAAGAACAGCAAGCAGGCCAACCAGAAACTGCGCCAGGCCGAGCACCAGCAGTTCCTCGCGCGGCGCACTTCTCCAGACGAGATAGGTGCCGCCTGCACCCGCCAGGAAGATGGCGCTGTAGACCTGGGCGTGGAAGGCATCGATCGGCCACGGCCAGAAGCCACCGAATGTCAGGGGAAACAGCAACAGGCCGACGCCGTAGAGCCCGAGGATCGCCATCTCCACCGGTAGGTAGGCGCGCCATGCGGGGTTTAAGATCACGCCTTTTGCAGAAGGGCGGGCCCTTGCCCGCCACAGGAACAGCGCGGATACAGCGGCCGACGCAAGATAGACCAGAAACCATAGCCAGGGGGCTTTGCGCTCGAAGTTGAAATAGCCAAGGTTGATGAACGAAGCCGCCGACACGATGACCGTGAAGATGAAGGCCATGACCAGCACAAGCCTGCCGGGCGACCAGCGATTCCAGACCAGCAGCACCGCCATCACTGCCATTTCGGCGGTGTAGAAGCCGCCGAGGAAGCGGGCATTGAACGGCGTGACGGCCCAGGGCCAGCGCGGCTTGACCAGCGCAGGCGCGAAAAACAGGCCGGCCCCAACGATCAGGACGATGATGACCCCCGCCGAGAAAAGGCGAAGGGCCGCCGGAAATGGCGGGTTGTCGCGTGTCGGCATGGAGAAAACCCCAGAGATGAATGCCCCATGGGCTATCATAGTTTGGAATTCAACAAATGGAAATTGACCTGTCACCAGGCTTGTCCATTCGAATGGCCGTACGGTCCGTTTCGCAGTATGATGGAGCGTTCGGGTCGAAGATCGGTCCGGCCAACACGCCTAGAGCCGGATGATTTCAGGTCTGTCCGACCTGAAATCTGAATCCGCCTCTAAATCAGGAAATAGAGCATGATGTCGTCCGAAAACCGCTTCACACTTTTCGGCATCATGCTCTAGCGGCGCAATTTCCGGAGCCTGCACGATGACCGAAGCTCAGGATCTGTTCTCGCTTCTGCGGCAATCGACCGATGTCGATCCGCAGGCAATCGACGCAATCCGGCAAACCATCGCCGAGGGCAAGGACCGCGAACTTTGCCGCATCAATGCGCTCGCCTTCGCCAGCAAGCATGGCCTCGACGAGGAACGCACCATAAGCGCCTTTCTCCATGCGGCGCGGGTGGGCATCTTCGACATTTCCTGGAATGTTCTGTGCCCCGGCTGTGGCGGCGTGCTCGACACCAACGCCACGCTGAAAACCATGCAGAAGGACGAATACACCTGCGCGCTGTGCTCCCAGGGCTATTCGCCGACCCTCGACGAGATGGTCGAGGTGACATTCACCGTCAGTCCCCGCGTGCGCAGGATTGCCGCCCACAATCCACACGAACTGCCGTTGGTGGAATATTACCGCCAGATCTACTGGGCGTCCGGGGCCGATCTGCCGGACGAGGATCTGGCGGAAAAGATGGAAGCGTTCTCGCTGGAAGATATCGAGCTTGCGCCCGGTGAAAAGGCGGTTCTGCACATCCAGCTTCCGCCCCAATTCATCATCGTCTTCGAGCCGGTCACGCATTCGGCCCAGTTCATCGACGCGAAGGGCGAACCGGCAAAAGAGCGGCGAAACCTCTCTCTGGCCTTCGACCGCGACCATGTCCAGAGCCAGACGCTGGAGATGCAACCCGGCCCATTGCGCATTTCGCTGGAAAACAGGACCGACACGCGCGTGCTGCCGACGGTCTTCATCGCCTGCCCGGTATTGCATGATTTCCTGGGCAAGCGCCGGCCCTTCGTGACCGCCAAGCGCCTGCTCACCAACCAGACGTTCCGGGATCTCTATCGCACGGATACGCTCGACATCAACCAGCGCCTGAAGATCACCAGCCTGACCTTCCTGTTCACCGATCTGCGCGGATCGACCGAGCTTTACGAGCGGGTGGGCGATCTTTCAGCCTTCGATCTCGTGCGCGAGCATTTCCAGGTTCTGCACGAGATCGTCGCGGCGGAGGCAGGCGCGGTTGTGAAGACGATCGGCGATGCGGTGATGGCGACCTTCGCGACGCCTGACCGTGCGATTGCCGCGGCGCTGCGGATGCGCGACGCCATGCGGGCGCTCAATGACAAAAGCGGGCGCGAGGACCTTCTGCTCAAGATCGGTGTTCATGCCGGCCCCTGCATAGCCGTGTCCATGAACGAGCGGCAGGATTATTTCGGCCAGACGGTCAACATTGCTTCGCGGGTCCAGAACCTCGCCAACGCACAGGCGATCTTCGCCACGCGTGCGGTGGTCGACGATAATCTCACCGCCGATCTGTTGCACAGGAACGCGCTGACGCCCGTGCCGCACGAGGTCTCGCTGCGCGGCATCGAGCGGGAGATTGCGGTTTATACGATCCCCTGAAGAGTTCTCTACCGCTCACACGCGCTTGCAGAGGAAATAACGGTCGGCGGGCTCCGAAGTGGGCGCCGGGAGGTGTTGCAGCAGCGGGTGATCGAGCGGCGTGCCACTGACCGCGAAGCCGCCGACGCGAAGCAGGCTCGCAATCAGATCGGGAAGCCAGGTAGCGGTCACTGCATCGCGATCGTCATAGCCGGTGCCAATGTCGGCATGAACAAGGGCGGCTTCGATGCCAATGAACTTGCGGCCCGTCTCGCGTATTTCGCCGAGCACGAGGTTTTCAGCTTCGGGAATTGAGCTAGTGTGCGCGCCAACTTCGCGGTCGAACACCACGATCCGGCGCCCGGGCAGAAGCTCGCGCAGATGGTGGAATGTCCGGCCATTGCCGAGGCCGAGCTCAAGCACAAGCCCCTCCATCTTCGCCACCTCGGGGCAGATTCGATTGAGAATGTCGCGCTGCGCGGTCATCCTGCTGATGAAATTATCGAGGCGACTCATATGCGATTGTGTGTCCTGAACCAGCAGCCCCGATCGAGGCTTGCTGCATATAAAGGCGAACGACGAACCCTGCAATAACGCAACCGGCCGCCGACAAGCGTCATACCGGGTGGAGTGTTCGGCAGGCCGCGCGGTGGAACAGCGATATCACTTGTAGGGGTCTGCGGCGTCCCGCAAGCCGTCGCCGAGGAAGTTGAACGCCATGATAACGAGGATGACCGGCAGCATCGGCAAAAGCAGCCATGGATAGAACGCGATCACGCTGACGCTGCGCGCCTCGGTGAGCAGGATGCCCCAGCTGGTTATCGGCGCCCTCAGGCCGAGCCCGAGGAAGCTCAGCGCCGTTTCGCCCAGGATCATGCCAGGGATGGAGAGCGTCGCCGTCGCGATCAGATGCGACATGAAGCCGGGAATGAGATGCCGCCTGATGATGCGGCTGCTTCCGGCGCCCATCAACTGCGCCGCCAGAACGTAATCCTCCTCGCGCAAGGCCAGAAGCTTTGAACGCACGGCCCGCGCCAGTCCGGTCCAGTCGAGCAGCCCGAGGATGACGGTGATGCCGAAATAGATCAGGATCGGACTCCAGGTTATCGGCATGATCGCCGCCAGGGCCAGCCATAGCGGAATGCTGGGAATCGATTGCAGGACTTCGATTATCCGTTGGACGATCAGGTCGAAGATACCGCCGTGATAGCCGGCCAGCCCGCCGATGACGATGCCGAGCAGGAAGCTGAAACTGATGCCGACGAGGCCGATAGTCAGTGAAATGCGTGCGCCATAGATCATGCGTGAGAGCACGTCGCGCCCCAGCCTGTCGGTGCCGGCCAGAAAGAGTTGGCCGTTCTCGGCAGGACAGACAAAATGCCTGTCACCTTCGATCAGGCCCCAGAACCGATAAGTGTCGCCCTGGCAGAAGAAACGGAGCCGCTGAACGTCGTCGTGGTTCTCGATGTAGTTCCGCTTGAGCGTGTCCATATCCAGCGTCATCTGGCGGCCATAGACGAACGGCCCGACGAACTCGCCATTGTGGAACAGGTGCACGTGCTGCGGCGGCGCATAGATGTAGTCCATGTTGCGCGAGTGCAGATTGTAGGGCGCCAGGAACTCGCAGATCAGTATCCCGGAATACAGCACTGCCAGGAATATGCCGGATATAAGCGCAAGCCGGTGTTTGCGGAATTTCCACCACATCAGCCGCAACTGCGATGCCTGAAAGACCTTCGATTGCTCCGGCGTCATCGCCTCGACCGACTGCAGGTCGAAGGGCGCGCCGGAAATGTAGTGTTGCAGTGGAGCACCCGGAGCGGGCAGCGGCGAGTCCTGCTTCATTTGGTGCTGCCACCCTGCAAACGAATTCGTGGATCAAGCAGTGCCAGCGCCAGGTCGGAAATCAGCACGCCGATAACCGTCAGGAAGGCGAGGAACATCAGGAATGACCCTGCCAGATACATATCCTGGCTTTGCAGCGCCTTGATCAGCATCGGCCCGGTCGTTTCCAAAGACAGAACGATAGCCGTGATCTCAGCGCCGGAGATGATGGCCGGCAGGATCGAGCCGATGTCGGAAATGAAGAAATTGAGCGCCATGCGCAGCGGATATTTGACCAGCGCCTTGAACGGATGCAGGCCCTTGGCGCGCGCCGTAACGACATATTGCTTGTGCAGTTCGTCGAGCAGATTGGCGCGCAGCCGCCGGATCATGCTCGCCGTGCCGCCGGTGCCGATGATCAGGACCGGGATCCAGAGATGGGCGAGGATCGACTTCGCCTTGGCCCAGCTCATCGGCTCGCCGAGATATTGCTGGTCCATGAGGTGGCCGATGGACGTGCCGAACCAGATGTTGGCGAAATACATCAGGATCAGCGCCAGCATGAAATTCGGAATGGCAAGGCCGAGAAGGCCGAAGAAAGTCAGGCCGTAGTCGCCCCAGCTGTATTGATGCGTGGCGGAGTACATGCCGATCGGAAAGGCGATGAGCCAGGTGAAGATGATCGTGACGAAGGAAACCAGCACGGTCAGCCACATTCGGTCGCCGACGACGTCGCGAACCGGCAGCTCATATTCGAAGGAATAGCCGAAATCGCCGTGCAGCATCCCGCCCACCCAGTAGAAGTAGCGAATGACCGGCGGCTGGTCGAAACCATATTCCTTGCGCATCATCTGGATGCGGTCGGAATCCACCGCTTCGCCCTGGGCCCGAAGCTCGGCGACATAGCTGTCGAAATAGTCGCCCGGTGGAAGTTCGATGATGGTGAACACCAGCGCCGATATGACCAGCAGCGTTGGAACCATCACGGCGATGCGCCAGACAAGATATCGAAGCACGCTCAGGAGCCTCCAAGCCAGAATGTGTCCAGCAAATAGACACCGAAATAGGAGGTCGGGTCGTAGCCGTAGAGTGCTTTGTCAGGCAGGTTGCGCAGCCGCGACGATACCAGAATTGGCTGAAGTGTTTCGTTCACCGTACCGATAGAGAACACCTGATCGGTGTAGATCGACAGCATCGAGTTCCAGATTTCGGCGCGCTCGCTGGATTGGGTCGATCCGTTCCAGCGCTTGAGCAAAGCCATCAACTCGACCACTTCAGGAACATCGGGCGCCTCACCCATCTTGCCATGCGACAGATAGTAAGCGCCCCAGAGCGGCCATTGCAGCTGGTCGTCGATGGTGGGGGCCAGCTGGTATGGATTCATGTCGGCGGTCGGCACGCCATTGTCGATGCCCGACGACATCGACATCAGGATCTGGCCGCCAAGCGCACGGCTGCGGAAGATGTCGCGCTGCGAAGTCCGGATGAACAAAGCGATGCCGATCTTGCGCCAGTGATCGGTGATGAGTTCGAGCGCATCGGTTTCCAGCGTGCTTTCGCCGGCCGTTTCCACGATGATCTGCGCCGGGCGTCCATCGGGAAGTAGCCGCAGGCCGTCATCGTCACGGGCCTGAAGCCCGACCTCGTCAAGCAGTGCATTGGCCTGGTCGGGATCGTGGGCGACCCAGGCTTTCGCGAATTCCGGCCGGTAGAGCGGGCTCTCCGGCAAGACCGTATCGGCGCTTTCCTGCGCCAATCCGTAGAAGACGGCCATGTTGATCTCGCGCCGGTCCACAGCGAGCGAAAGGGCGCGGCGCACGCGCACGTCACGCAAAAGGCCACGCCACACCGAGTCGGCACAATTCAGATTGGGCATGAGCGCCAGCCGCGAACCCTGTGTGCGTTTCCACAGATGCATCTTCACCGGGTAGCGCTTCTCCGCGTCCTTCAGGAAGGAGTAATCGCTGAAGTCGATTCCCATGCATTGCAGGTCGCTCTCGCCCGCACCGGTCTTGGCGGAGATGATCGCCGACGAGCTGACATTCATGATGATCCGGTCGACATAGGGCAGTTGCCGGCCGTTCTCGTCTGTTCGATGAAAGAACGGGTTGCGCTCGAAGATGAACTGGTCGGCCGGCGGCTTGGTCCGGTTCTGCCAGGGGTCGAGCGTCGGCAGATCCGGGTTCTCCGGGCGATACTGCCGCGACATGCGGATATGCAGGAGCGTCCATTTCGCGGTCCGGTTCTCCTTCATCAGGCCGGCGAGCCGGAATGGATCCTGATATTTCTTGTGGAACTGCTTGAGATAGGCGGCCGGCAACACAAGCGGTGTCGGCGAAGCAGCGGCAAGCTTGGGCAGGAAGTCGGGATTGGGCGCGTCCCAGCTGTAGCGGACCGTCAACGGATCGACGATCTCGAAACGTGGCGGCTTGCCGTCCGCCAGCAGGGCAGGGGCGAGCCCCCCTTGCGAAAGCTCATCGTTCAGCCAGACATCTTCCCAGCAATAACGAAAATCCTCCGGCGTCAGCAGGCTGCCGTCTGACCATTTATGGCCTTCACGAATCTTGAACGTGAAGACGCGATCGTCCTTTACGTCGAAACTTTCGAGAATGTCGGCTTGAAAGTTAAGCTTCTCGTCATAGCCGACCAGCCGGGAATACCCGTAGATCGTCATCATCCGGATATCTTTCTGGCTGCCGATGATCGTACGCAGCGTGCCGCCATACTGGCCGGGCTGCCGGCCCATCGCGGCGAGGTTCAACGCGCGCGGGCTCTTGGGCAGGCGCTCCGCGAGTGGCGGCAGAGCCCTGGCTTTCAGCTGCGGCTGAAGAAAATCCGGCTCCAGATCGCCGGCGCGCGCCGTGCCCGGCAGAAATGCCGAAGCCATGAGACCAAGGACAATGCGGCGGCTGATCAATGGCGTAACTCGCTGACATCGGCCGAACGTCGGGCCAGCACGAGATGGCCGCCGCCGAGATCGAGCGGCGACAGCATATCCTCTTCGCCCTCGTCGCGGAATTGCGGGCCCCATGCGCTGGTGTCGGAAGCGCCGCCGAGCTTCAGCGTCTTGAAATCCATGGGCCGGTCGAGATCGGGGAAAGGGACTGCGGCGAGCAGCGAGCGCGTGTAGGGGTGGATCGGTTTCCTGAGCAGAATTTCGCGCGGTGCAAGCTCGACGATACGCCCGCCGCACATCACCGCGATGCGGTCCGCCATGTAGTCCACCACCGCCAGATTGTGGGATATGAACAGGTAGGTCAGGCCCAGTTCCTTCTGCAGGTCCTTCAGAAGGTTCAGGATCTGCGCCTGCACGGAGACATCGAGCGCCGAAACCGGCTCGTCGCAGATCAGCAGTTCAGGCCCCAGCGCCAAGGCGCGCGCAATGCCGATACGCTGACGCTGCCCGCCGGAGAAGCTGTGGGGATAACGCTGGATGAAGCGCGGATCGAGCCCGATTGCCTGCATCAGGCTCTTGACTGTGGCTAGCCGGGACGCGGCATTGCCACGTTGATGGATTTCCAGCGGCTCGCTCAAGATGTTTTCCACGGTCATGCGAGGCGAAAGCGACGAGACCGGATCCTGGAAAACCATCTGGAGTTTCGCCCGCAGCAAGCGCAGGGCGTCTCCCTCGGCTTCCAGGACGTCGATCGGTCCGTCGCGGCCGTTGAAGATCACGGAGCCGCCGGTAGGGGTGACGGCCCGCATCAGGATCTTGCTGACGGTGGTTTTGCCGCAACCGCTTTCGCCAACCAGGCCCAGGCACTCACCTCGCCTGATGTCGAAGCTGACGCCGTCCACGGCGCGAACAGAGGTCTGATGGCTCCCGCTGAACCATCCGGAGTTGCGGATGGTGTAGACCTTTTTCAGATCCCTGACCGACAGCAGAATGTCGTCCGGCCCCTTCGCTTCCGGCGCCGTCTGCTTGCCCAGCAGGGTCCCGACATTCACCGGCACCTCGCGGAGCGCCTTCAGTCTTTCGCCAGGCTTCAGGTCGAAATGCGGAACGGCTGCCATGAGGCCCTTCAGGTAAGGATGGCCTGGCCGGCGGAATATTGCCTCCACAGGGCCTGCTTCCATGATCTCGCCATGGTACATGACGACCACCTCGTCGGCGACATTGGCGACCACGCCGAGGTCGTGCGTGATCAGCAGCATTGCCATGTTGAGCTTGGTCTGGAGCCCACGAAGCAATTGCAGGATTTGCGCCTGGATGGTGACGTCCAACGCCGTCGTCGGCTCATCGGCGATCAACAGAGCGGGCCGGCAGATAAGCGCCATGGCGATCATAGCGCGTTGCCGCAATCCTCCCGAAAGTTCAAATGGATACATGTCGTAGGCGCGCTTGGGATTGGGAAACCCGACGAGGCCGAGCATTTCCTCGGTCCGTGCCTTGCGCTCCGTCCGATCCATGTGCGTATGAATCTGCAGGGATTCGCTGACCTGGTTGCCGATCGTGTGCAGCGGCGACAGCGATGTCATCGGCTCCTGAAAGATCTTGCCGATGCGGCTGCCTCTCAACGCCCGGATTTCGGGTCCGTCTCGCGGCATCTGCAGGATATCCTGCGTCGTGCCGGGCTTTTTGGGATCGGAAAACAGGATACGGCCGCGAACATGGGCCGTGTTCGGCAAGATGCCCATCACGGCCTGGCTGAGAACCGATTTTCCGGAACCGGACTCACCGACAAGTGCGGTGACCTTGCCGGGCAGGACGCGAAGATTTGCCCGCCTGACGGCATGCAACGGTCCCCCGACAATGGCAAAAGAGATGCCAACATCCTCGATCCGCAGCAGATCAACGCCTGCATCCATTCCCACACCAGCCCCAATCTGGCGCCTCCCGACCGGCCCCAAAAAGCAAGACTAGCGCATTGTCAGCGCAGAGCAACTTGGATTCGAAACGAATTCCCCGGCGACCGGCGGCCGGACAGCATACCAGGGCGTCCAGATCGGATGGTGGTGACTACTGGAGCTTCCTCCGGTCGCCCGCCGACAGCCGCGCGGCATCGCGATGAAGCAGCATGACCTGCTCGGCGTCCGATATCCGATCGTGAAACGGCTGCAGCGCAGCGTCTTCATCGAGTGCGAGAGCACCCGACAGATCGGGTGAAAGCACCGTCAGCTTCTGCTTGCTGCCCGCCAGTTCCTCCTCGCCGAGCGTCAGCCAGCTGTTGGCCCCGCAATAGCCGGCGAAGTCCTTGCTGGCGAGAACGCTGTGCGGATATTTCTTGGTCAGGGTCTGGAGACGCTGGACCTCGTTTACAGCCGAGCCGAAGACGGAGAATGTGAGTCGGTCGGTAAGCCCGACATTGCCGAACATCACATTGCCGACATGCAGGCCGATACCAAATTTTATGTCGCCCAGTCCTTGCTCTTTTCTGCGCAGATTGAGCTCCATCATGCGCATGCTGGCCTTGTGCGCAGCCGCAAGAGCAGCCTGGCAGGCGATCTCTGACTGCGCCCGGTGCCTTTCGCAGGGGTAGACGGCAATGAATCCATCCCCCAGGAAACTCATGATCTGCCCGCCTTTGCGATTGAAAGGTGCTGCGATGGCATCGAAAAACTGGTTCAGCGTATCGATATAGACTTCGCGGCCGGAGGTTTCGGCGAGCCTTGTCGACCCGCGCATATCGCCCATCACCAGCGCGGCCCGGATTGTGTCGCCCTCGCCGCGCTTGATCTGGCCGTCCAGCACGCGCCTGCCGGCGTCACCGCCGAGATACGTGGTCATCATGTTGTCGGCGAGCTTGGTGAGCACCGCCATCTTGCTTGCTATAGCGAGATGGTTCTGGATCCGCAGCAGCGCCGAAATCATGCTGTCGCTGAAGCCTGAAGCACTGTCGGTGGACCAGGACCCCAACATGCCCTGACTTGTATCGCCGTTGAAGGGATGGACGAAAGCCATGTAATCGGTGACGCCCATAAGCCTGAGCTCATCGAAAACAGGAAACTCCGACCGCACCGACGGGTCGAGCCGGCGCCGCAGATGGTCGAGCTTGTTGCTGAGCAGATGGTAGTATGGGCTGGTCAGGAATCTGTCGGAATGGACGCCGTTCTCACTCCGGAAGCCTTCCACTTCCAGGCCTTGGCCGCGAATCCAGGTGAAACCGAGCGCGTCATAAAGCGGATGCAGCATCGAAAAGCTCAAATGCACCCGCTTCAGCGGCAGGCCGGCAGCAGCCAGCCGTTCACAAAAACCCTTGACCAATGTTTCCAGGTCGTCGCCCGCCAGCGCCGACTGGGTCAGCCAATCGGCAACCTTATCCATGAGAATGTTGGAAATTTCTGCTTGCGCTGTGCTCATGCTATCTCGAAACCCGTCGAAGACGAGCCATCTCCTTTGATCCGCAAAATTCTCGAAGTCAATGAAGCCGGCTTCGGGGGCAGAAGCCGGCGAAGAATATCCCGAATGACTGTCCTTGCAGGAAGCAAGCAGACGTCGACCGCACAAATCACCTGCAACACTATGTGGCGAGGCTGCCGGCGAAGTGCAATCCCGATCCTGACATCGCGCAAATAATTGGTCGGCTCAGGCCCCGTTGGGCTCGCCGGGTCCCAAGAACCATGGCCGCGGCGCATTGCGGAAAATCGATTCCCCAAGCCGTCATCAGACCGGCGCCTTCGCCTTCAGGCTTGCGGCAGCCATTGCATAGCCGCCGGCGGCGCCATCGATGAAGTGAACATGATCGCGCTGCAGCGGCGAGATGACGAGGCATGTCATCAAGGCCGACTTCTGGCGGTGCAGGCCATAGTTGCAGATGCCGGCCTCTTCCGCTTGTTTCAGCCGGTTCTCGATCCGCTGCAACACATCCGCGTCGACGTCGATGGTCATCTTCAAGCCGTCGTCGAACTTGCGGAAATCCGAATTGCTGGCCACCTCGCGCTTGTAGACCTTCGGATCGAAACCGCCGATCGTCCAGCCCAATTTGTCGGTGACGGCCGTAAGCGTCATCAGGAAGATCACCCACAGCTTGGCCAGCCACCGCCGCCCTGGCGGCGCCGTGGCCCGTGCCTCGACATCGAGGCCGGCGGGCAGGAGGCTGTAGGCCGGACCGTCCACCGGCACCGGGTGGCCATCGCGCTCCTGCCTGCCGGCAAGGGCGATGATGTCGGAAGCCAGAAACTGGAAACCACGCAAGTCGCGCGATGCCCCCGGCACGGCTATGATCGAGACAATTTCGCCATGCCGGGCTTCGATCGGGTTCCAGCGGCAGGAGAGGCCGGTCAGATCCGGCCGCGCGCCGGCCGGGGCGGGGTCGACGCGGTAGCGCCCGGCTTTCATTTCGGCTTCCGCCCAACTGCCGCCGCCGCCGGCGAACATGGCATAGAAGGCTGCTTCGGAGGCCTGGAACCTCGCCACGCGAACGTCGAGGCCTTGCGCTCTTATGTCCTTTATCGGCACGATTGCGGCACGCAAGGTCAGGTCCAGTTCGTCCGCCACCCATCTCTGGACAGAAGCCAGCGCGTTACGGGCGATCTCCAGCGCCGAGCCGGGAAACGCCACGAGCGCGCCGTCGCCGCCGAAGACGAAGGGAAGATCTTGCCGGCCCAGTGCATTGAGCAGCGCCGAAATGACGCTGGCGCCGGCCATATTGACGGTTTTGTAGCGCCCGGCTTCGATCGCCTTGGTCGAGCCGACGATGTCGGCGGTGGCCAGCGCCCAGCCATCGGGGAGAGGCCGATAGTTATCGATATCGGCAACGCTTTCGAACTTTGCGAAGACCGGCAAAGAAGCGACGAACGGGTCGGACGCGACAGCTGTTTCCATAAGCATCAGATAGCACATTCCAGCGCTTGAAGGTGAAGTCGATCATGCCTCGAAATTGACTTGGGCAGGCTTTGCGATGATAGGATCGCGCGATGCGAATTGCCTTCTACGCCCCGCTGAAGTCGCCCAATCATCCCGTTGTCTCCGGCGACCGCCAGATGGCACGGATGCTGGTCCAGGCGCTGCAGCATGGCGGGCATAGCGTCGAACTGGCATCGGAGTTGCGCTTCTATCTACGCCAGCCGGAACCGAAAAGTTTCGATGCGCTCATGATCGAGGCCCGGGACGAAGCCGCGCGACTGACAAGGCTTTGGGACCGTGACGGCAAGCCCGATCTCTGGTTCTCCTATCATCCCTACTACAAGGCGCCCGACCTGATCGGGCCCGAGCTGGCGTTGGCCTTTGCTGTCCCCTATGTGACGGCCGAAGCCTCCTATTCCGAACGGCGCAACGCCGGTTCGTGGGCCGATAGCCAGGCATTGGTGGCGCGAGCCATCGAGCAGGCGGCGCTGAACATCTGCTTCACGCAAAGGGATCGCCAGGGGCTGGCGGATGCTGTTCCCCACGCCGCTCTCGGTATGCTTTCACCCTTCATCGACACATCGGCATTCCACGAAATGCCGGTACTGGATTATCCGACGCGCCTCGTGACCGTCGCCATGATGCGCCCGGGCGACAAGGTCTTGAGCTATCGCATGCTGGCGCAGGCGCTCGGGTTGATCGGCCACCTCCCCTGGACGCTGTCGGTCGTCGGGGACGGACCTGCCCGTGACGAGGTAAAGGCGCAATTCGCCGGCTTGCCCGCCGACCGTATCGAATGGCTTGGCGCGATTGAGCCGGTCGCCGTGCCGGATGTCCTCTATCGCGGGGGAATCTACGTCTGGCCGGGTTACGGCGAGGCCTATGGCATTGCCTATCTTGAAGCACAGGCCGCCGGCCTTCCGGTGGTGGCTCAGGACATTGCTGGCGTGCCGGAGGTCGTGCGGCATGGCCAGACCGGGCTTCTCACCCCGCCAGGCGATGTGGCGGCGTTCGCTTCCGCAATTGCAAGGCTTCTGGCCAATAATGATGAAAGAACCATCATGGCTGCAGAGGCCAGACGTTTCGTTCTCGAAGAACGCTCTCTCGGTGCTGCAAAGGCCCGTCTGGCGGAACTTCTCAAGATGATCCCGTTGTCATGACATCCGACCCGACTTGGCAGCCCCTGGTGGACGAGCTGGCGTACCGGCAACGGGCGGGCCGCAAGGCAGAGTTCTGGCTGCGCGACGATGACGCCGTGGATCCGACGCCGGCGCTCGATCGGTTGCTCGACCTCACCGGTGACTTCGCGGTGCCGGTCACTCTGGCCGTCATTCCGGCCCGGACCGACGGGACGCTTGTCGTCCGGCTTGACGCGGCGCCGCATGCCACGGTCGCCATTCATGGCTGGGCGCACCGAAATCATGCGCCCGAGGGTCAAAAAAAGCAGGAGCTCGGCGCGCATCGGCCACGCGAGGTGGTGCTGGATGAGCTGGCCGGCGGGCTGTCGCGCGTAACAGGCCTGCACGGCGCACGTGCGGTTCCGATGCTGGTGCCGCCCTGGAACCGGATCGACGCCGGTCTGGTACCCGACCTCGGATCGATAGGATTTGCGGCATTGTCGGTGTTCGGGCCGGCAAGGCCGGCTTCCCTGGCGGTCATCAACAGCAATGTCGACATCATGGATTGGCATGGCACGCGCGGCTGCCGCGATCATGGTCTGTTGGTTCAGGCCATCGTCGCGCAATTGCAGCGTGCATTCGACGGCGGCGAACCGGTCGGCCTGCTCACCCACCATCTCGTCCATGATGAATCGGCCTGGCTTTTCCTCGAACGGCTGTTCACGATCACCGCGCGGGCAGAAGCCTGCGCATGGCTTCCGATCAGCACACTGACAGAACGCAGCGCCGGAAAATAGCTCAGCGCTTTTTGTGCAAGACTGGAAATGTGAGCGTCTGGCCATCCCGCGCCGCAAAAGCGCCGGCAAATCTGTCCTTGGCCAGTTTCTCCATCTCGTCCAGCTCATCGTCTGTGCGTGCCGGATCGTGGTGAAACAGCGCAAGCCCGCGCGCGCCGGCCGCCTCGCAGAGCTTGACGCCCTGTTGCCATGTCGAGTGCCCGTTGCCGCGGTAGCGCTCCATTTCCTCCTCGGTGTAGGTGCAATCGTAAATGACGAGGTCGGCATTCTCGATCAGACCGAGCACCGCCGGATCGAGTTTGCCCGGCTCGTGCTCGGTGTCTGTGATGACCGCCACGACGCGGCCCCCCCATTCGACCCGGTAGCCGATGCAGCCGCCCGGATGGGTAAGACTACCGGTTCGTACAACAACTCCTTCGCGTGGCCGAAGCAGGTCTCCGGATGCGAAATCGCGGCAGTCGAGGCTCGCCTTGCAGACACCGAGTGTCACCGGAAACCATGGCGGCCGAATGAATTCATCGACCATCTGCCGCGTCGTCATGCGTCCAGCCAGATGCCCGGACCAAAGCGTAACTTTGATGCCTCGTTCATAAATAGGCTTGAAAGCCGGCAGCCCGATGATGTGATCGTAATGGCAATGGGTAAAAAACAGGTCGAAATCGGTGACGCCCGACGCTCGAAGCGTCCTGCCGGCAGGCCGCAGGCCGGAGCCCGCGTCGAACAGAAGCGTATGATTGCCGCATTGCATCTCGATGCAGATCGTGTTGCCGCCATAGCGAGCAAATTCTGGCCCCGACACCGCAATGCTGCCGCGCACGCCCCAAAACCTGACAAGGAAGAAATCGTCGTCCATGCACCCTTTCGCCCATCGTAGCCAACCAACTGCTGCCAGAGTCGTTCCAGGAAAGGTGTGACACGGTTCCGGAAACTGCATCCAAACAAAGAAACAGAGCGGCTCGCCGCTTCAGTGCAACTGTGAATCGCTCTCGGCCGTTCGTGCGTCGATCAGGTCCGCGGTCGTACTGCTTAGCCTATCGGCAAGAACCCGCAATATCTCGATGGTCATTTCGGGAAACTCCTTCATAAGCCTCAGGAAATGGTCCTTGCGGATTCTCAAGGCCTCCAGCTCACTTGCCGCTTTGACGGTGGCAGTACGGGAGCTGTTGCACAATATGGCAATCTCGCCAACGATCGAATTTGGCAGCAATTCGGCAACTTTGATCGGCCCATTGTCGGAATCGACCAGAATATCCGCGCTGCCAGAAAGGATGACATAGGCGGCGTCTGCCTCGTCGCCCTGCCGGAAAAGAATCTGGCCGGCACTGTAGTTCACGCGATCGGACGTGAACGCGAGCAGCTTGAGCTTTGTCGGCTCGATGCCAGAGAACAAGGGAACGCGTTGCAGCATTCCAACTTCATCCTTGAGCAGCATTGTCGCAAACCTTCCTGAATTCGCGTTTGCCAGACTATGACACAAGTTCCTTGAAGATACCGTTTCCCGCCAAGAGTGTCTCGTGTGTTCCGTCTTCCACCAATTGGCCTGAGTCAAAGACCACAACCCGGTCGAACATCGTCGCCATTGCCGGATTCGTCACCACCCACACAATTGCCGGCGAATGGCCGTCGCGTCTGGCTTCGTCGAGCACATTCCGCAGCACCTTGTCCTGCACGCGCTGGTCGAGCGCCGACAGCGGCCGATTGAGAATGAGGAAATCGGGACGCTTGAGCAAGGCGCGGGCAACATCGAGCTTCTGTCGCTGTCCGCCGGTCAGCCGCCTGCCGGCGGCGCCGACGTTGAAGTCCAGGCCGACATCCAGAAGCTCGGCATAAAGCCCCAGTTCGTCAAGAATATCATAGACGATGGAGCGAATGCGGTCCGGCGCGTCGGGATGGTTGTTGCCGACACGCCCGAACAGGACGTTGTCCATGACGGTGGCCGCGGCGATGTATTTGGCAGGGTCAAACCGTTCGACAGCTTTCTCCAGCTCGGCCGGCAGGTTTTCATAGAACTGGTTGCGTGCAGCGATGATCTTGCTCATCAGCTCGTCGGTCAAGAGGCCGAAGCGATGCCGGGGCTCGATATAGGCAAAGCTCAACGTGACCATCATGGCGCGGTCGTTCTCCGAAACCGCATCGTAGGGGCGATTCTTGAGCCGTTGCAGCAAGGTTTCGTAGGCGGGTATCTCCTCGGCGCTCATGAAGGCGAGCTGCTGGAAGAACTGGTGTTCGGGCGGCAGGTCGGCAAACAGCTCGATCGCCTGTTCGGCGATCTCCATGCCCATTGCGTAGAGCGTGCGGTCGAGGCCGGCTTGCTTCAGCACGGAAGCAAAATAGGGATTGGACGCCAGTGCCTTGTGAGCCAGTTCGGGGCCGGCCGCAGCGCCGAAGAGCAGGTTCTGGCCGATCGTCGCTTCCTTGTTGTAGGCGCCCGGTTCAAAAGGAACCACCAGCGCGCTCAGGCCTTCTTCCTCCAACCGGGTTCGCAGCGCCGCACGCAATTCGACGATCCGCCCGGCAAGCTTCGTGTGGCGCTTGAGGTCGGCCGAAGAGCGCAAGCCTAGATCCAGAATGTCGCGCGACAGAAGAACCGCGTCGAGCACCCGGCGCACGGCTTCGAAGAGGTCGTGCGGGCCGGTGGCGCCGGCGGAGGCATAGTTGATCCAATCGCTGCGGATATCGAGATCCGGATTGCCCGACCGGCGCGCCTCGTCGATATTCCAACGGTGCTGGTCCGCCGCGGCGCCGTCATATGTCACCGATGTCAGCGGCGCATGCTTCAACCCGTAGAGCAAATTGTCGCGCAGGCTTGCCTGGAACAGGAAAACATCCGACGAAGCGTAGGACATGCGCCGGCCGGTCACGGCTTCGGGGAGATCGAGCAAGTCATCGGAGCCCGAAACGATCCTTCCGCTGTCCGGCCAGGTCAGCCGCGCAAAGGCTTCCGCAAGCGCCTCCGCTCCCCCTGTTGCGGTGCTGACCAGCGCCACCGTCTCACCCGGCTTGACCTCGAGCGAGATGCGATTGAGGAGCATTGCGCCGCCATCGTCTGCTATCGACAGGCTGACCGCCGACAGCGGCTTGGTCATCGGATCGGGATCGTCGACCGTCAGTGCTCCGATTTCCGGCGCGATGATATTCTCGACGGTGAACTGTTCGACGACCTGCTGATATTTGACCTGGACATCCTGCCGGTCCTGATCCCAGTCGATCAGTTCCTTCATCGGTCCGGGCAAGTCCTTGTAAGCGCCGATCACGGCCACGAGCTGGCCGACATCCAACCTCCCCTGGATGACCAGATAGCCACCGATCATGTAAAACAGAAAGGGCGTGAGCTGCGCGAGAAAATTGTTGAGGAACTTTACCATGAATTTCCATTGGTAAAGATCGAAGCGGATTTTGAAGATGAGCCCGAGCCGGGCTGCTATGTCGGCGCGCTCGTAGTTCGACGTATCGTGGACGTGAACCGCGCCGATGCCGTCGACGATTTCGCCAACCCGGCCTGAAAGCGCGCGCGCCGTCAACTGCCGCTGGCGCCCGAGCACGAGCAGCCGCCGCCGCATTCGCGGGATAAGCACGATCTGGATCGCCACGATCACGACCGCTATCATTCCGAGCCAGACGTTCTGGACCATGATGAACAGCATGGCCGTCAGCGCCTGGCCGCCGAGCAGCACCGGCTGCAGGAAGGCATCGCCAATGAAGCCGCCCAGCGGCTCCACCTCGTCCTTCACCATGGTCGCCACTTCGGCGGATTTCACCCGCTTGAAGTAAACCGGCGGAAACCGCAGCACACGATCGACCAGATCGAAACGAATACGCCGCAGCATGCGTTCGCCGAGCCGGCCCTTGTAAGTGTTGATGTAGAGCTTGAACAAGCCGTTGATGACGACCAGCAAGAGGAAAACAAGGCTGAGCGCAAGCAGCGTCGACGTGCGGTCGAGCTGAAAACCGGAGAAGAACTGCACCTCGCCGATGAACGGCAGGTTATAGTGCAACCTCATGAATGGCAGGGTCGCGCCCGGTTGCTCGAACCCCTTGCCCTGGATCGGGCCGTTGACGATCAGCTTCGGCAGGTCGAACGACATGAAATACGGGACCATCGAAAGCACGACGATCATCAATATCCAGAGCTGCTGCTTCCTGGTGTGCGTCCAGATATAGCGGGCTAGGCTGGTTTCCATATGCGATTGTCAGTTTGAAGGATGCAGAATGTAAAGGCACCTGCTGGCGAATGGTGTATCGGCCATGTCTTCGCTGCCATCGACCAGTTCGAAGCGGCAGCTGCGCGCCAGACGGATGGGCGCCGATGGTCCGGACAAATGCAATCGGCCTCCTCCGGTCAATGGCGAAACGGCTTGCGCCACAGTCGCGTCCGCAAGTCGAACAGGCTTGCAAGAGGCAAGATTGCGTTGTGTCGCCCGAAATCCCAACATAGAAGACGAATATGATGGATGTCACGCAACCACGCAATGCCGGCATGGGTGGGCATGAGCAAGCCCTGGACCTCACGCGGGGAATTGCCGCCTATGTCGACCACCCTCTCGTGGCCGGGCTGGCGCGCGTCATCGCCAAGCATCCGCAGGCCGATATCGCCAATGCCTTCAACCACAAGCAGGTCGCCTGCAAGATGTGGGCGCTCGACAGGCTGTTCGAAAGCTGCGGCGGCCGGTTCGAGCGCATATGGGTTCTGGGTGGATGGTACGGCGTATTGCCGGCGATGCTTTTCAATGACGCCCGCTTCGACATCGGGGCGATCGACAGCATCGACATCGATCCCGAAGTCGGCGCGGTCGCCCGGACACTCAACCGGCAAGCCGGCGAGCGGTTTCAAGCGCTGACGGCAGATATGTACACACTCGACTATGCCGCCGGCGGGCCTGACCTGGTGGTCAATACGAGCTGCGAACACATAGCCGATCTCAGCGCCTGGCTTGCCCTGCTTCCGCGGGGTACGAACGTGCTGCTGCAGTCGAACGATTATTTCAGCGAGCCGACGCACATCAACTGCGTGGCGTCACTTGCAGCCTTCGAAGCCATGGCGGCGCTGCGGCAGATCAGGTTCTCCGGCGAATTGCCGACAAAAAATTATACACGCTTCATGCTGATCGGAGCTGTTTGAAGCGCTCGCACAGGATTTGCGCCGAGCGCCGCGCCCCTTCCAGATCGAGACGATGCGCGGCTGGCGGCGGTCCGGCAAGCGCCTGCTCGATCGCATGCGCCAGACCTTCAGGCGTCAGGTCCTGTTCCGTCAGCACCGTTGCAAGACCGAGCTCTTCGAGCATCAGAGCGCGACGCGTCTGCTCGGTTTCCCCGCCGGCTGCAAATGGAACGAGCAGCGAGCGACACCCCGCGCGCATGACATCGCAGACCGTGTTGTAACCCGCCTGCGAGACCGACAGGCGGGCGCCGGTCAGCAGGCTGGCGAAATCCTCGCGGAACCGGAAGATGGACAGGCGTGGGGAGGCATCGCGTGAAATCGCGTCAAACTCGTCCTTCGGCAGGTTTGGGCCGGTGATCAAACACCATGTCCAGGCGTTGTCGGCATTTCGCGCCGCCGCGACGGTGGATCTGACAAGGCTCTTTCCGGCCGCCCCGCCGCCAACCGACACCAGAACGTCGAAGCGCTCTGAGGCCGCTTGCGCCGGCGGCGCAGCAACGAGCCCGGTGTAGGCGACCTCGGCCCTGATCGCCCCAGCCAGCGGAAATGTCTTGTCGATGGTTGCGAAAGCCGGATCGCCATGGACCATGACAAGATCGAAATACCTGTTGACGAGATCGACCGTTTCTTCGTTTCGGCTCGGCTTCACGCGCTCCTGAAGGATGTCGCGGACGGACGCCGCCAGCAGCGGTCTGGGCGATGTCGCTTCGATGGCCTCGATCAGTGGCAAGAG
The DNA here is from genome assembly GCF_040324255.1 of Mesorhizobium sp. M0001. Lineage (NCBI taxonomy): Bacteria > Pseudomonadati > Pseudomonadota > Alphaproteobacteria > Hyphomicrobiales > Phyllobacteriaceae > Mesorhizobium > Mesorhizobium sp. M0001. The sequence continues at coordinate 290,511 of NZ_JAMYVS010000006.1, read as the reverse complement.
TTCGAAACGCATCTGCCGGCGTCCAAAGGGAAACGCCTCGATAATGACGATGTCGGGCCTGTAATCCCGGAAAGCCTGCAGCAGCATCTCTGAGCGCCGCCTCTTGAAATCATCGTCGATGGCTTTGCCCTGCAGGTCCACAAGTCCGGAAAATCCTTCGTCACCGGAGGTGACAGGCGGCAGGGTCACGGATTTTACACCCGATCCCGGAAATCCCGCGATCGGCGCTCCGCCGGTCACGACGGTGACGTCGAACCCGTCATCGACCAGAGCCGCCGCAATGCGGCTGGCGCGCGCGAGATGGCCGATGCCGAGCAGGTGCTGAACATAGAAGAAAGCGCGCAGCCGCTTCATTCGGCGGCCCGCCACTCCCGCTCGAACAGTTCCTTGAGCTGTCCAATGCCTGCCACATGATCGAAATTGCTTCGCACGCGCCGCTCCGCGGCGTCGCCGAGGCGGACGCGCAGGACGGGATCGCGGATCAGGCGCTCCAGCGCCTGTGCCAGGGCAGTCGGGTTTTCCGAGGGAATCAGCAGCCCGGTTTCATCCGACGATAAAAGCTCCGGCACGCCGGAAATATCGGTCGACACGCAGGCAAGCCGCTGGCTGGCCGCCTCCACCAGAACATTCGGCAGGCCGTCCCGGTCGCCATCCGCGGTGATCCTGCAGGCCAAAGCGAAGATGTCGGCGCTGCGGTAGTGCTCAAGCACCTCCTCCTGCGCCAGCGCGCCTTTCCAGGAGACGCGCCCCTCCAGTCCGAGCCTTTGCGCCAGCGCCTTCAGCCGTTTCAGTTCCTCGCCGCCACCGATATGCTCGAAACACCACGCCAGATCGCCAGGCAAGAGGGCAAGAGCCTCCAGCAACGTATCATAGCCCTTCTTTTCAACGGCGCGTCCGACACTCAAGATCATGACCGGTTCGGCCGGCGCCGAGCCGTCACGCTGTTTTCGCGCCTCGCCGAAACTGCCGAAGCGGTCAAGGTCGAGCCCATGGTAGCTCAGATGCACGGACGAACTGCCGTTGGCGAGTTTTTTCAGATGGTCGAAGCCGGTTTTCGTGCACGTGACCGTCCAGCGCGCCGAGGAAAGCTTGCCGGCCAGATCCCAGTCCGCCGACGTCCAGATGTCCTTGGCATGGGCTGAGCAGCTCCAGGGCAAGCCACGAAGCTGGCTGGCATAGCGCGTCACCGATGCCGGCGTGTGCGCGAAATGGGCATGCAGCCATCCGGCATCTTGCGGCCATTCGGCCGCCAGCACCAGCGCTTGCCCGAAGCGCCGCGCGCGATTGCGGGTAAAGTCGCGGCGGATATCGGCAGCGAGCGATCTGAGCGCGCGCCAGAAGCCAGGCCGCGGCAGACAGGCAAACAGCGATCGAACCACGCGCAGCGGCTCTCTGTGCAGATATTCCGGCAGATAATGGACGGGGGCCTTGATCTCGTCATGCACGGGATGACGTTTTGCGTCGGTCGGCCGCCTGAGCGCGAAAAGTATCAGGTCGAACCCCGCACGCTCCAGACCGAGCAGCTCCTGCGCGATGAAGGTTTCCGACAGCCGCGGGTAGCCCTTCAGAACCACGACGATCTTGCGGTGTTGCAACTCAGTTCATGCCTTCAATGACCGAAAGGTGATGGCCGGCCCGCCGGTCGAGCAGTTCCGCGACGATTTCGGAAATATGAGGCAGCCCTTCCAGCGTCAGATGCGCATTGCTCTGCGATGGGCGCGGCCGGCCCGGCAAAACCTGCAGCGCATCGGCAAACCGCTGGGCATCCTCGGCCTCCTCGGGCAAAAGCATCTCGATGAGGCCGAGTTCGGCTGCGCGCCGTGCCCGGATCAGCTGTTCCTCGCGCGGCGTGACGCGCGGCACGATCAGCGCCGGCTTGTCGAAAGACAGTATCTCGCAATAGGTGTTGTAACCGCCCATCGCCACCACCGCCTTGGCGCCGGCAATCAGCTCTTCCATCCGGTTGTCGAATTCGATGATCTTGACATAGGGGATCTTGGCCCCCTTCCGGACCAGCTTGTTGCGCTTGCGCGCCGGCATGTAGGGCCCAAGCACGATCAGCGCCCGGTGCTGCAATCGCGGATCCTGCTGATAGGCCTCGATGACGTTGTGGATCAGGTCGGCGCCGTCACCGCCGCCACCGGTGGTAACCAGGATATAGTCGCCCTCGGGCCGGTGGCCGGGCAACTGGTTCTGCTGCAGGCTCCGTTGCAGGAAACCGACGAACTTCATCTTTGCCCTGACCGCCGGCGGCACCTCCAGGCCGGTCAGCGGATCGTAGAAATCCGGCGGGCCATAGACCCAGACCTTGTCGTAGAACAGGCCGATCTTGCGCATCACATCCCTGCGTGCCCACTCCGCTTCGAGCAAATGCGGCGCGTCCATCACCTCGCGCAGGCCAAGCACGAGCGTGGTGCCCCGCGTCTTGAGGTAGGACAGCGTATCCTCAATCTCTCCGCGCAGCCCCAGCGGTTCCTTGTCGACGATGAAGATATCCGGCCGGAAGCTCTCGGCCGTGTGGCGGATAATCGACTGCCGCATCCTTAGCGTCTCGTGCAGATCGATGTCCTTTTCCAGCGAGGTGTATTCGCCGTTTCGCAGCTTGATGACGCTGGGGATCTTCACGAAGTCGACGCGGGCGCGGTAGTCGAAGGCGCCGGCGATGGTGGCGCCCGAAATGATTAGCACCTGAAGTCCGCGGAAATCCCCGACCAGCGAATGCGCGATCGTTCGGCAACGCTGCAAATGGCCGAGCCCGAACGTGTCGTGGCTGTACATGAGAATTCGTGCGTCTTTTGCGTGCTGTGTCATTGTGAACGTCTTTTAGAATTCTCGCCGGACCGTGGGCAACCCCGCAGGCTTCGAAACCATTCTCGCGGGTCTATCGACCTGTTTTGAAACATGGGGGCGAGAGGTACGCAACGGCATTCTTCACCAGGTCACGAATGCCAGGGGCGCTGATTGTGGCGCCATGCCTTGTCTTCGCCGACGATAGACGGCCCGAGCACAAATCTCTGTCATGAGGCTTGACCCCGTGGAATTAAATGCCCTGCGGCCTGAGGCAGGCAAAGCGCACATTGCGAAAAATCAAGGGCGACCAAGGCGAAACGAGGCTGCCGCACATTGTGAGGAGAACCCGCACCTTGGGAAAATGCTTCATAATCCATCGAAACACAACGGCCGCCAGAGGCCGCACGTTGCGGCCTTTTATCCTGCCATCAGCCTTGGCCTGTGGCAAGCGTCCGGTCCTTGCACCGTTGAAGCTGGTGCAATCTCGCGTCATGCCGGCTTCCTCCGTCATGTGGAGGATAGCTGCGGCCCCAATGAGATTCGTCAGCCAGGCGACCCATTCGCCAGATCCGTCACAAAGCTTTGCGTGAACACGCCGGCCGGAAGGACGGCTACGCCAACCTTGCCCTTGTCGTCCTCGGCGTTGCCAGCAGCAGACTTGTCTCGCTGCCGGTTATCCCCGGGATGAGCCGTATCCGCCTAAGCACCGCGTCGAAATCGGTGAGCGACGCCGTTCCGAGTTCGACCACCAGGTCCCAGCGGCCATTGGTGGTGTGAATGGTCGAAACCTCGGCGAGGCCGCCGAGCGCCCGGACCACGCGGTCGGCGGCGTGGCCCTCGATCTCGATCATCATCACGCCGCGTATCCGCTGGTCGACCGCGTCGGCGCGCAGCACCACCGTGTAGCCGATGATCTCGCCCGTTTTTTCCAGCCGCTCCATGCGCGCCCTGACCGTGGCGCGCGACACCCCGAGATCGACCGCGAGATCGGAGATGCTGCGCCGGGCATCATGCCTGAGCAGCGTGACCAGCCTTTCGTCGAGCAAGTCCATGATTCTATCCACTTTGACCAAACTGACTTATCGAATTGATAAATCATTCTTCTCGAAATGCCAATTTCGCCTGTTCAAACTGCCGGTCCAGGATGGTTCATTCCACGCATCAATTGCCCAATCAATTTGCAAGGACACCAAAAACCATGCGCTGCAGGATCGTTGGCGCGCCGGTGCAGGACGGCGCCGGCAGGATGGGATGCGAGATGGGGCCGAGCGCGCTGCGCACGGCCGGGCTTGTCTCGGTGCTGTCGGAACTCGGCCACGAGGTCGAGGACTGGGGCGCGGTGCAACCGGCCGCCGTGCGCGCAATCGTCCACGGCAATCTCGCGCTGAAGGCCCTGCCGGAGATTTCCGCCTGGACGGCGGCAATTGCCGAGACCGCCTATGCGGCTTCGCGAGACGCCATGCCGATCTTCCTTGGCGGCGACCACGCGATATCGGCCGGCACGGTGTCGGGCATAGCCCGCCGCGCCGCCGAACGCGGCCGGCCGCTCTTCGTGCTGTGGCTCGACGCACATCCCGATTTCCACACGCTCGATACCACCGTCAGCGGCAATCTGCACGGCGTGCCGCTCGCCTATGCCAGCGGCCGGCCGGGCTTCAACGATTATTTCCCGGACCTGCCTGTCGCCGTCGACCCTGCCCACATCTGCGTCATGGGCCTGCGCAGCGTCGATCCGGCGGAGCGCCGGGCGCTGAGCGAAGCGGGGGTTACCGTGCACGACATGCGCACCATTGACGAGCACGGCGTTGCACCTTTGCTGCGCGCCTTCCTGGCCATCGTCGAAAAGGAAAACGGCCTGCTGCATGTCAGCCTCGACGTCGACTTCCTCGACCCCTCCATCGCGCCGGCCGTCGGCACCACCGTGCCCGGCGGCGCCACCTTCCGCGAGGCGCATCTGGTGATGGAGATGCTGTCCGACAGCGGTCTGGTCTCCAGCCTCGATCTGGTCGAGCTCAACCCGTTCCTCGACGAGCGCGGCCGCACCGCCACGCTGATGGTCGACCTCGCCGCCAGCCTGATGGGCCGCCGGATCATGGACCGCCCGACCCGCAGCCATTCCGGAAGCATTGCATGACCCAGCCTTCCCGCCTTGCCATCGTCCCCTTCGTCAGCGTCGACCGCATGATGAAGCTGGTGCTGACCATCGGCGTCGAGCGGTTCCTCACCGAACTCGCCGCCTATATCGAGGAGGATTTTCGCCGCTGGGAGCTGTTCGACAAGACGCCGCGCATCGCCTCGCACAGCCATGACGGCGTCATCGAACTGATGCCGACCAGCGACGGCCGGCTATACGGCTTCAAATATGTCAACGGCCATCCCAAGAACATGCGCGAGGGGCGCCAGACCGTCACCGCCTTCGGCGTGCTCGCCGATGTCGGCTCCGGCTATCCGATGCTGCTCACCGAAATGACGATCCTGACGGCGCTGCGCACCGCGGCGACCTCCGCTGTCGCGGCCAAATATCTGGCGCCGAAAGGCGCGCGCTCGATGGCCATCATCGGCAATGGCGCCCAGTCCGAATTCCAGGCTGTCGCCTTCAAAGCGCTGCTCGGCATCGACCGGCTGCGGCTCTACGACATCGACCGCTCGGCTTCGGAAAAATGCGCCCGCAACCTCGCCGGCAAAGGCTTTGACATCACCATCTGCGCCACCGGCCAGGATGCTGTGGAAGGAGTCGACATCATCACCACGGTGACCGCCGACAAGCTGTCCGCCACCATTCTGACCGACAACATGGTCGGTTCCGGCGTGCACATCAACGCGGTCGGCGGCGACTGCCCCGGCAAGACGGAACTGCACCGCGACATCCTTTTGCGCTCCGACATCTTCGTCGAGTTCTCGCCGCAGACGCGCATCGAGGGCGAAATCCAGCAGCTCCACGCCGACCATCCGGTGACCGAGTTGTGGCAGGTGATGACCGGCAAGGCGGAAGGCCGCAAGACGGCGGAACAGATCACCTTGTTCGATTCCGTCGGCTTCGCCACCGAGGATTTTTCCGCACTGCGCTATATCAGAGACCAGCTTCAGGCCACCGGCCTCTACGAGGAGCTCGACCTGCTCGCCGATCCCGACGAGCCGCGCGACCTCTTCGGCATGCTGCTCAGGGCAGCGCTGCAGCCGGCAGCCGCCTGAGGGGCTTCAGCCGCGCAACGGCGCGCAGCTCTCCCGTTCGACGAGCACCGGGGTGAGCACTTCGCGGCGCGAATGCGCCGCCGGCTCGGCAACCCGCTCGAGCAGCAGGCTGACCGCCCGCGTGCCGATCTTCTCGACCGGCTGTGCGATCGTCGTCAGTGGCGGCCAGGTGGTGACGGCATAGGGTATGTCGTCGAAGCCGATCATCGACATGTCGCCGGGGACCCGCAATCCGCGCCCGCGCAGCACTGTCAGCGCGCCCATGGCCATCAGATCGTTACAGGCAAACAGCGCCGTGATCCCCGGCGCCTGCGCCATCAGCCGCTCCATCGCCATGCGGCCGCCGGCGAAGTGGTAGTCGGAATCCACCACCGAGGCCGGCGGCAGGTCGAGGCCGGCTTCCTGCAGCGCCCTGGCGAAGCCGCGCAGGCGGGCGGGGCTGGAGCTGGAATCGCGCGGGCCGCCGATGACGCCGATCTTCTCGTGACCGAGCCCGGCCAGATAGCGGCCGGCGAGATAGCCGCCATAATCGTGATCGACCAGCACGGAATCGACATTGACCGAATGGATCTCGCGGTCGATCAGCACCGCCGGGACGCCGGGCAGAAGGCTGGAGAACACCCGCGCATGATCGGACGAGCCGGCAAAGATCAGCCCGTCGATCTGCTTGGCCATCAGCACCTGGAGGTAGCGCTCCTCCTTCTCGGCGCTGCCGTCGGAGTTGCACAGGATCACCGTATAGCCGGCAAGGAAGCCGGCATCCTCGATCTGGCGTGCCACGCCGGCGAAGAACGGATTGGAATTGTCCGGCAGCAGCAGGCCGATGGTCTTGGTCTCGCCGCGCCTCAGGCTGCGCGCCAGCGTGTTCGGACTGTAGCGCAAGGCGGCGATGGCCGAATGCACGCGCTCGGCCGTCTCAGGCTCGACATGGCGCGTGCGGTTCATCACATGCGAGACGGTTGCGACCGACACTCCGGCATGGCGCGCGACATCGGCAATCGTCGTCATTTCTTGTCCCCTGACTCGATTAGCCTAATGATTGCGTAACCGGATGTGTCGCACGCTAGAGCGCAGCTTTCGAGTGTCAATGTCCCTTTGAGCAACCTGCTGAGCGGAGCGATCTGCCGCCAAGAAAAAGCCGCAAGGCTGGGTGCTTGGTGGTCGACCTGTTGTCGCAACCGGATAAGGTTCGAGAGCCGGGAACTGCTCAATCGCCAACGATCGGAACAACGATGCGACTTCTCCTTGTCGAGGACGACCCACGCACCGCCGACTATGTCGTCAAGGGCCTTGGCGAGGCAGGCCATATCTGCGACCTCAGGCGCGATGGCCGCGACGCGCTGTTTGCCGCGACACGCGACGCCTATGACGTGATCGTCGTCGACCGCATGCTGCCCGGCCTCGACGGCCTGTCGATGATCAAGGCGGTGCGGGCAGCGGGCGTGCGTACGCCGGCGATCTTTCTGACCTCGGTCGGCGGCGTCGACGACAGGGTTGAAGGGCTCGAGGCCGGCGGCGACGACTATCTCGTCAAGCCATTCGCCTTTTCCGAACTGCTCGCCCGCATCAACGCGCTCGGCCGTCGCCCTGCGGTGCAGGAGCTGAAGACGACGCTGCGCATCGCCGACCTCGAAATGGACCTGATCCAGCGCCGCGTCACCAGGCAGGGCCAGGCGATCGACCTGCAGCCGCGCGAATTCAGCCTGCTCGAAGTGCTGATGCGCGGCGAGGGCCGCGTCATCACCCGCACCATGCTTCTGGAACGGGTCTGGGATTTTCACTTCGACCCCAAGACCAGCGTCGTCGAAACCCATATCAGCCGGCTGCGCGCCAAGATCGACAGGCCGTTCGAAACCGCGTTGATCCACACCGTGCGCAGCACTGGCTACAGTGTTCACGACTGAGGCGCGGCATGACAGAAACTTGCCATGACTGAAGCTTGCAATGACTGAAACGCACTATGACTGAGACAGGCTCTCGCCTGCTGCGCAGCACGCCGTTTCGGCTGGCCCTGACCTTCGCCTTGCTGTTCGTGCTCGCCTTCATCCTGTCAGGCGCCATCGTCTACCAGCTGATGAGCGCGGATCTTGCCGAGCAGCTCGACCAGTCGGTCAAGGAGACCTATTCGGTCGTGGCGGTGACCTATGCCGGAAACGACCGGGAGGATCTGGTTTCGGCAGTCGACAGCCACGCCGCGCTCAGCCCGAGCAAGGAACAGCTGTTCTCGCTCACCGATCCCGCCGGCAATCGCCTGGCCGGGAATTTCACCGCCGCCGACCTTCCGGATGGCTTTTCAGATTTTGCCGCTTCCCTGCCAGGCGTTGCGCCGGACACTATGTACCGCGCCTGGACCGGTTCGGTCGGGCCCAACAGCCTGACAATTGCCTTTTCGCTTTCCGAAACCGAGGAGCTGGAACGCATCGTTTTGATGAACTTCGGCTGGGCCACCCTGATCATTTCAGGGCTGGCGGTGGCTGGCGGCGCCTTGCTGGCGTCGCGTGTGCAGCGTCGCCTCGACGGCATTGCCACCACCATGGACGATGTCTCCAACGGCCGGCTCGACGCCCGCATTCCACTGCTCGGCAATGGCGACGACATTGACGGCGTCTCGCGCCAGGTCAACGCCGCGCTGGAGCGGCTGGCGGCGCTGGTGGACGGCATGCGCCAGGTCAGCGCCGACATCGCGCATGATCTGAAGACGCCGCTCAACCGGCTGCAGATGATTTTGGAAGCTGCGGCCGACAGGACCGCGCGGGGTGAGGCCGTTGCCGATGAGCTGGCGGAGGCACGTGGGGAAAGCCTGCAGATCAACGATACTTTCGATGCGCTGTTGCGTATTGCCCAGATCGAGGCCGGCGCCCGCAAGGCGCGCTTTGTCGATCTCGACCTCACCGGCGTCATCGATGCCATTGCCGAAATCTACGCCGGTGTCGCCGAGGATGACGGCAAGTCGCTGTCGGCCACGATCGTCCACGGCACGCCATGCCTGGTCCACGGCGACCGCGACCTGCTGACGCAATTGTTTGCCAATCTGGTTGAGAACGCGCTGCGGCATTGCCCCGATGGCACGGCAATCCTTCTATCGGTGCGGCGGCAAGGCGACCGCATTCTGGCTGAGGTCGCCGACAATGGCCCCGGCATCCCGGCGCAGGAGCGCGAAAAAGTGTTCCAGCGGCTCTACCGGCTCGACTCCAGCCGCACCACGCCCGGCAGCGGCCTTGGCCTCAGCCTGGTGCGGGCAATCGCCGACCTGCATGGTGCAACGATTGCGCTGGAGGATCGCCGGCCTGGGCTGGCGGTAATTGTCGGGTTTCCTCGGGCGGAGGGCACCGGTCTCGGCTTGAAATGACAACGCCAGAGCCAGGTCGACCCCACTCCGTCGAGCGAAGCAGCGACGGAGTGGGGGAAGGCGCTCATGAAACGCGAAGTCGCTGACAATTCTCCAAGTTGATGATCGCAGTCGACAAAGGTGGTCGCGATTAGCCTTGCACATGTTTCCACCCGAACGGCTGCGGGTTGATCAAGACGACCGTTGAACCTACCGGCCCACCGCACCCCGGCGAAAATCCGAGGGCGACATCCCCGCCAGCTTGCGGAAGGATTTGTTGAAGGCGCTGAGCGAGCCGAAGCCTGAATCCATGGCGACGCGCAGCACATTGGCGTCTTCATGCATCAAAAGCGCCTGCGCATAGCTCAGCCGCAGCAGGTTCATATATTCGTTGAGCGTCATGCCGGTCGACTTCTTGAAAATGCTCATGGCGTATTTGGGATGGATGTCGGCCGCCGCCGCGATGTCGACGCAGTCTATGTCGTAGAGGAAATTCTCGGCGATGAAGTCGCACATGCGACCGACATTGCGCAGCGATTGCTGGTCGAACGGGCCGCCGGGTTCCTGGCCGATGGCGGTTTCCGGCACCAGCCGGTAGGGCTCGAAGCGCACCCGCTCCAACCGCAGCAGCAGCTCGTTCACGGCGTGCTCGGTTATCGCCGGATCGCCCGAGCGGAAATAGCGGTTCCAGCGTTCGAAATTGTGATGATCGGCCTGGTCGGTCGCCGATGTCACCAGCGTGGCGCCCGTCATCAGCCGGTGGCGGACATCCGTCGGCAGGTGCAGGCGGAAGAAATGCACCAGCGGCAGATGCGCGCCGGCATAGATGGCGTCGTCGGAGAGATCGTCCATCTGGTGCGGCAGCCCGCCCCAGAACAGGCACATGTCGCCCGCCGTGAGCGCGATCTCGTGCTCGTTCATGCGGTAGTGCACGCTGCCGCGGACGATGAAATTGACCTCGACCTGGGCATGCCAATGCGGCTTCAGCATCACCAGCGGATGGTTGTGAAACATCTGCAAAGCCATCGGCAGGCCTTCGACGCTGCTGGCGCCAGGCTGGTAAAACGGCCGTTCCGGCATCTTACTTTCCGCCCATCTTTTATTCCCGTTGTCAGGGACAAGCCTTCCGCGCCGCCTAGTCTAGCCATGCTCGCGAAGAGAGAGCAAATGAAATGGGAGGATTTCAATGCGCACGACACTGATCTGTGCCGCGCTGGCGCTTGGCCTGGGCTCAGCCCCGGCTTTGGCGCAGTCCGGCGAAATTACGATCTGGAGCTGGAATATCGCCGCTTCGTCGCTGAAGGCTACGGTGGCCGGCTTCAACAAACAGTATCCCGACGTCAAGGTCACCGTTCAGGATCTCGGCAACCAGCCGACCTATGACAAGTCGATCGCCGGCTGTGCGGCCGGCGGCGTCGGCCTGCCCGATATCGTCTCGATCGAAAACGGCGAGGCCGAGAACTACTGGAGCCAGTTCCCCGATTGCTTCGTCGATTTGCACACGCTGGGCTACACCGCCGACGACCAGAAGAAATTCCCGGACTTCAAGCGCACCGAACTGGAGGTCGGCGACAAGGCCTATGCCATGCCGTGGGATTCCGGCCCGGTAGCCGCCTTCTACCGCCGCGACTTCTACGAGAAGGCCGGCGTCGATCCGGCCTCGATCAAGACCTGGGACGATTTCATCGCCGCCGGCAAGAAGGTCCAGGCCGCCAATCCCGGCGTCACCATGACCAATGCCGATTTCAACGGCGACACCGAATTCTTCCGCATGATTTCCAACGAACAGGGCTGCGGCTATTTCGCCGCCGATGGGCAGTCGATCACCGTCAACCAGCCGAAATGCGTCGACACGCTGGCCAAGATCAAGGACATGAAGGACGCCGGCATCATCTCGTCGGCCGACTGGGGCACCAAGATCACCAACAACACCGCCGGCACCGTCGCCACCCAGGTCTATGGCGGCTGGTATGAGGGCACCATCCGCACCGAATCCGCCGGCGAAAACGGCAAATGGGGTGTCTACCTAATGCCGAGCCTGACCGCCGACGGCCCCCGCGCGGCCAATCTCGGAGGCTCGTCGCTCGCCATCACCTCAGCCTCGAAGAACAAGGAGGCCGCCTACGCCTATCTGAAATACACGCTCGAGACCAATGAAGGCCAGATCACCATGCTCAGGGATTTCGGCCTGGTGCCGTCACTGATCTCGGCGCTCGACGATCCCTATGTCTCGCAAGGCCTGCCCTATTGGGGCGGCCAGGCAGTGTGGAAGGACATTCTCGCCACGCTGCCCAAGGTGGTGCCGAGCCGCGGCACGCCGTTCCAGAGCGACGCCGAAATCATCATGCGCGCCGTGCAGACCAAATATCTCGGCGGCGGCTATCCCGATGCCAAGGCCGCCCTCGACGACGCCGCCAGCCAGATCGCTTCGGCGACGGGACTGCCGATCAAGTGACCAAGGCGGTGATGCTGGCGGGCCAGATATAGGGCAATTTGCCGGACCGTTGGCGCTGCCCCTCACCTGCCTGCCGGCATCCTCTCCCCGTATAGTGGCGGGGAAAGGGACGCTCTCGCCCAACAGATCGCCAATTGCCGGCGGCGTCCGCCGGCTAACAACACGCCGGATATCAGCCGGGAAAGAGGAAGGAGGAGGAACCATGCGCTACCAGAACGCCACGGCCTATCGCTTCCTCACGCCCTACCTCCTGATCTTCGCCATCTTCTGGGTGTGGCCGATCATCTCCTCGTTCATGATTTCCTTCCAGGCGACGCGCACGGTGCCCTGGCGCTTTGCGCCGACGTTCAACTGGGGCCGCCTGATCGGCGACCCCGCTTTCTTCAACGCGCTGAAGAACACGCTGCTCATCCTCGTCATCCAGGTGCCGGTGATGATCTCGCTGGCGATCGTCATGGCGGTGCTGCTGAACTCGCCGCTGCTGAAAGCACGTGGCCTCTACCGCTTCGCCTTCTTCGCTCCGGTGGTGGTCGGCGAGGTCGCCTATTCCGCCGTGTTCCGGCTGATGTTCAATCTCGATTTCGGCATCATCAACAAGCTGCTCGCCGGCGTCGGCCTGTCCAAGATCGACTGGTTCTCCAACGTCACACCGGCCATGGCGCTGATCATGATCGCGGTAACCTGGCGCTGGGCCGGCTACAACGCCATCATCCTGCTCGCCGGCCTGCAGTCGATCCCCGAGGATGTCTATGAAGCAGCGACGCTCGACCGCGTCAGCAAGCTCAAGCAGTTCTTCTACATAACGCTGCCGCTGCTCAAGCCGGTCATCGTGTTTTGCGCCGTGCTGTCGATCATCGGCACCATGCAGCTGTTCACCGAGCCGTTCCTGATCACCGAGCGCGGCGGCCCCGGCGGCGGCACCGAGACGCTTGGCCTGCTGCTCTACCGCCAGGGTTTTCGCTCGCTCAATTTCGGCTACGCCTCGGCCGTCGCCTACACCATGGCGGGGCTGGCAATCGCCATCACGCTGGTGCAACTGTGGCTGACACGAGAGCCCAAATGAGAGGGGAGGCGAAATGAGTTCGCTCTCGCAACGACGGCTCGGCCGCAGCGTCCTGCTGCATCTGGTCCTGACGCCGCTGGCGGTGATCTGGCTGTTTCCGCTGTGGATGATGGTGGTGTTTTCGACCATGCCCGACAACGGCATTTTCAGCCCCGGCATCGAGCTTCTGCCGCACGGCAATTTCGTCGACAATTTCAACAACCTGCAGCGCGACACCAATTTCGTCGGCGCTATCGGTATTTCGGTGGCGGTGGCGGTGACCTACACCTTCTTCTCGGTGCTGCTGACCTCGATGGCCGGCTGGGCGCTCGCCCGCTATCAGTTCTTCGGCAAGGGCGCGGTGGTGGCGATCATCCTCGGCACCATCACGCTGCCCTATGCGGTGGTGCTGATCCCGCAATTCATCATGGTGGCGCGCGACTTCCAGCTCGCCAACACCTGGATTGCGCTGATCGTGCCACCCTTGTTCAATTCGCTGGGCGTGCTGTTCATGCGCCAGGCTTTCTCGATGATGCCGGCCGACCTTTTCGACGCGGCACGTGTCGAGGGCGTCAAGGAATGGCGTATCTTCCTGTTCGTCGCTTTGCCGCTGGCGCGGCCGATGCTGGCCGCACTCGCCATCATCCTGTTCCTAGCCTCGTGGAACAATTATCTCTGGCCGCTTTTGATCAACAGCCAGCCCGGCGCGATGACGGCCCCTGTGGCGCTCGGCACGCTGATCGGCCTGACCAAGGTCTCATGGGGCGGCATCATGGCCGGCGCCGTCATGCTGACCGTACCGATGCTGGTCGTCTTCGTGCTGCTGCAGCGCCATTTCATCGCCGGCATCGCCGCCGGTGCCGTCAAGTAGGGACAACAGCGATATGGCGGCAGTCACCCTCACCAATGTCGTAAAACGCTTCGGCGTCTATGAGATCATCCATGGCGCCAACATCGATATCGCCGATGGCGAGTTCGTCGTCTTTGTCGGCCCGTCGGGTTGTGGAAAATCGACGCTGCTCAGGATGATCGCCGGGCTGGAGGATATCAGCGGCGGCGAGATCGCCATTGGCGGCAAGGTGATGAACGATGTCGAGCCGGCCGAGCGCGGCATCGCCATGGTGTTCCAGTCCTACGCGCTCTACCCGCACATGAGCGTGGAGCAGAATCTGAGCTTTGGTCTCAGGATGACCGGCAACCCCAAGGAGGACACCGAGCGGCGGGTGAAGCGGGCCTCCGAAATCCTGCGCATCACAGAGTTGATGGCGCGGCGGCCGAGGCAATTGTCCGGCGGCCAGCGCCAGCGCGTCGCCATTGGCCGCGCCATCGTGCGCGAACCGCAAGTCTTCCTGTTCGACGAGCCGTTGAGCAATCTCGACGCCGAGCTGCGCGTCCAGATGCGGGTCGAGATCTCGCGCCTGCACAAGGAACTCGGCACAACGATGATCTATGTCACCCACGACCAGACCGAGGCGATGACGCTGGCCGACCGGATCGTCGTGCTGCGCGGTGGCCATGTCGAGCAGATCGGCAGGCCGCTCGATCTCTACGACAATCCCGACAACCAGTTCGTCGCCGGCTTTGTAGGCTCGCCGAAGATGAATTTCATCAAGGGCCGCGTCGTCGGGCGCAACATGAGCAGCGTCACCGTCGAGCTGGTGGGCGAGGAAATGACCCGCATTATGCAACCGTTGACCGGCGCCGTGCCGCAAACAGGAGCCAAGGTCATTGTCGGCGTGCGGCCCGAACATTTCGGCAATGGCGGCGAAGGCGACGCCGACCTCACCGTCGGCATCGACGTGGTCGAGCATCTCGGCGGCACCAGCTTCATCTATGCCAGGACCGCCCATGGCGAAGACCTGGTGATCCAGCGCGACGCGGCAAAGGTCCCCGACACCCAGGAGATCACCGTGTCCATCCGCAAATCCTATCTGTTCGATGAAAACGGCCAGCGGCTGCGCTGAGCCCTTCCAGCCTTGCAAGGAGAATGACCATGACTGCAACCGCGCCCATCCGCTGGGGGATACTTGGGCCCGGCGACATCGCCAAAGCGTTCGCCCGCGGCGTGGCAGGCTCGCGCACCGGCACGATCGTGGCGCTCGGCGCCCGCAATCCCGGCAAGGCAGGCTTGGCCGAGACGTTTCCCGGCGCCCGCATCCTCGACGGTTACGACGCGCTGCTCGCCGACCCCGAGGTCGACGCCGTCTATATCGCCATCCCGCATCCCGGCCATGCCGAATGGGCAATCAAGGCGGCGGAAGCCGGCAAGCATGTGCTGTGCGAAAAGCCGCTGGCGCTGACCGCCTTCGAGGCCGACGCCATGATCCATGCTGCGCGCAAGGCCGGCACCTTCCTTGGCGAAGCGTTCATGTACCGGCTGCACCCGCAGACGGCGAAGCTGGTGGAACTCATCAAGTCGGGCGTCATCGGCGATGTCAGGCTGATCAAGTCGAGCTTCGGCTTCGCCATGCCCGGCTTCATGCCCGAGCACCGGCTCTATTCCAACGATCTCGCCGGTGGCGGCATTCTCGACGTCGGCGGCTATCCCGTCTCCATGGTGCGGCTGATCGCGGGCGCTGCCACAGGCAAACCCTTCGCCGAGCCGGACAAGGTTGTCGGCACCGCCCATCTCGGCAAGTCCGGCGTCGACGAATGGGCCTCGGCGCTGCTGCATTTTCCCGGTGGAATCGTTGCCGAGGTATCCTGCAGCATCTCGCTGAAACAGGACAATGTCCTGCGCATCCTCGGCACCAAGGGCCGCATCGAGGTGCCGGATTTCTGGTTCGCCGGCGGCGGCAACCGCGATGGCGGCCCTGGCCGGATCGATGTAATTCTCGCCGACGACACGCGCGAGACCATCAGCCTCAACGAAACCCGCCATCTCTATTCCTTCGAGGTCGACGCCGCCGGCGAGGCGATCCTGGCCGGCAAACAGGAATTCGCCTGGCCGGGCATGGGCTGGGCCGACAGTCTCGGCACGCTGCGTGTGCTCGACAAATGGCGCGCTGCCGTCGGGCTCGAATATGAGATCGAAAAGCCGGCTAAGCGAACCAACACCCTTTCGGGCCGGCCGCTGCGCACCGGCGGCACGGCCATTGGCAAGCGCAAGATTCCGGGCCTGTCGAAGCCGGCCTCCGTGGTGGCGCTCGGCTTCGAGGATTTCCGCACCTTCTCGTCGGGCGCAATCCTGCTCGACGCCTTCTTCGAGACCGGCGGCAATCTGTTCGATACCGGCTATGTCTACGGCGCCGGCTACACCGAAACGCTGCTTGGCCAGTGGCTCAGGAATCGCGGCGTGCGCGAGCAGTCGGTGATCATCGCCAAGGGCGCGCACTCGCCGCTCTGCTATCCCGATGTCATCGGCAAGCAGCTCGCCCAGTCGTTGGACCGGCTGCAGACCGACCATGTCGACCTCTATTTCATGCACCGCGACAACCCGGATGTGCCGGTCGGCGAATTCGTCGATGCCATGGACGCCGAGGTCAAGGCCGGCCGCATCCGTGGCCCGTTCGGCGGCTCGAACTGGACGATGGCGCGCATGGACGAGGCGATTGCCTATGCCGAGCGCACCGGCAAGCAGAAGCCCGGCGTGCTCTCCAACAATTTCTCGCTGGCCGAGATGCTGGAGCCGATCTGGGCAGGCTGCATCACCTCGTCCACCGACGACTGGAAATCCTGGCTGACGAAAAGGCAGATGCCCAACTTCGCCTGGTCGAGCCAGGGCCGCGGCTTCTTCACCGACCGCGCCGGCCGCGACAAGCAGGACAATGAGGAGCTGGTGCGGGTCTGGTATTCGGAGAAGAATTTTGGCCGGCGCGACCGTGCCATCGAGCTGGCGCAGCGGCTCGGCAAAAGCCCGATCCACATCGCGCTCGCCTATGTGCTGGCGCAGCCCTTTCCGTCGGTGCCGTTGATCGGCCCGCGCACGCTGGACGAGTTGGAGGACAGTTTGAAGGCGCTGGATATCAAGCTGTCGGCGGAGGATGTGGCGTGGCTGGATAGCGGGCCGGAAAGGCGGCGGGCTTAGGGAGCAAGCTCAGAGTTTGGAGGTTGGCGAAAGCCAAGGCGAAGGCTGATCTCCCCCCTTGCGGGGGAGATTAGCGGCTCATGCGTTCCACCTACCGATCGATCCGTGTCGACAAAATAATCGACGACGACGTCCGCTCGACCCCGTCCATCGCCCCGATCTCGTCCAGCAACGCATCCAGATCCCTGATCGACGGCGCGTCGACGATGACGATCATGTCGAAATTGCCGCTCACCGAGTGCAGCGTCCGTACCGGCGGCAGCGCCTGCAGCGCCCGCACCACCTTGTCGGCGAGCTTGGGCGTGACGGTGAGCAGCACATGCGCCCGCACCAGCCCCTGCTCGTAGTCCGGCGCCATCCGCACGCCATAGCCGGTGATGATGCCGCGCTGTTCCAGCCGCTCGATCCGGCTCTGCACCGTCGTGCGCGAAACGCCGAGCTTGCGCGCCAGCTCAGTGGTCGACGCGCGGGCATTGGCGCGCAGCAGGGAAAGCAGTTTTTGTTCGGCGTCACTGAGCATTTCGACGAGCCTTGTCGGCGTATTGATCAATTGTGGGGTTCGTTTCGAACAGTTTCACGCTTCCTTTCGGCAGGCAAGCTGCGATTCTTGAAGGCATAGCGTCCACCGCGCGGCAGTTTGGGCCAAAGAGTTTTCACGAGGGGCAAGGTCATGAAGAAAATCATCGTCGTCGGCGCCGGCAAGATCGGCTCCACCATTGCAGGCATGCTCGCCGACAGCGGCGACTACCACGTCACCGTTGTCGACCGCGCGGCGGCGCAGCTTGCCGCGGCCGAACTTCCCGCCGGCGTCGAGGGGCTGGAGCTCGATATCGCAGCGCCGGGCGCACTCGAGGCCGCCCTTGCCGGCGCCTTCGCCGTGCTGAGCGCCGCCCCCTTCCATTTGACCACGCGCATCGCCGAAGCGGCCGCCGCCACCGGCGTGCACTATCTCGATTTGACCGAGGATGTCGTCTCCACCCGCCGCGTCAAGGAGCTGGCCAAATCGGGCGAGAGCGCTTTCATCCCGCAATGCGGCCTGGCGCCGGGCTTCATCTCGATCGTCGCCAACGATCTCGCCAGCCGCTTCGACACGCTGGAAAGCGTTCGCATGCGCGTCGGCGCGCTGCCGCAATACCCGTCCAATGCGCTGAACTACAATCTTACCTGGAGCACCGACGGCGTCATCAACGAATATTGCGAACCCTGCGAGGCGATCGTCGAGGGCGAGCTGATCGAGGTGCCGCCGCTGGAGGAGCGCGAAGAGTTCTCGCTCGACGGCGTCACCTATGAGGCCTTCAACACCTCCGGCGGTCTCGGCACGCTGGCCGAGACGCTGAAGGGCAAGGTGCGCACGCTGAACTACCGCACCATCCGCTATCCCGGCCACGCGGCGATCATGAAGGCGCTGCTCAACGACCTCGGCCTGCGCCACCGCCGCGACGTGCTGAAGGATATCTTCGAGAGCGCCCTGCCGGCAACGCTGCAGGACGTGGTCATCGTCTTCGTCACCGTCTCGGGCCGCCGCAATGGCCGCCTGCTGCAGGAAACCTACGCCAACAAGATCTATTCGCAGCGCATCGGCAACCAGGTGCGCAGCGCAATCCAGATCACCACCGCGTCCGGCATCTGCGCCGTGCTCGACATGCTGGCCGACGGCACCTTGCCGGCGACCGGTTTCGTCAAGCAGGAAGACATCGCGCTGGATGCGTTTCTCGCCAATCGTTTTGGGCGCGCTTATGCCCAGCACGAGATGGTGAGCCGGCTCGCAAGCTGAGCTACTTCACCCTCCCCCTTGTGGGGAGGGTCGGCGCGCAATCGGAGCGAAGCGGAGATGGCGAGACGGGGTGGGGGTGAGCGCCGACGGTCGACGAGAGCCCCCACCTCGCTCCGCTCCGCGGATCGACCCTCCCCACAAGGGGGAGGGTAAAGCGCCCGCTACTTCCGCAGAGCCATCGGTCGTCCGAGCAGAAACCGGATGAAGTTGCCCGCGGTCCGCGGCGCCATGCGGGGCTGCGTCGCCTGTCGTGGCGCGCTTTGCCTTCGCGCTGGCACCTTGGGTTCGACACCCGGTCGGCCCACCGTGAAGGAGGGCCCCGAGACCGGCTTCCCACTCAACACGTTGGCGGCGTTGTTGTCATGGATGACGATGCACCATTGCGCGCCCTTCGATGCCGCCACGACGGTGTTGAAGCGCGTCGCCATTTTTGCGTGGTGCTCGCTGTAGACGCCGCTCATCGCCGGCGATCTCCTTTCGACCAGCGTGCCGAACGCCGACGTGACATAGTCGTGGTGCGTGTAGCGTCCGCTTGCCGTGTCGAAATTCTGGCCGTCCGGAAAGGCAATGTAGAGCGGCTGCAGGTCCACCACACGCTTTTCGATCTCCCGGCGCGCGTAGTGCTCGACGCGCTCCATGAAGGTCGGCGCCAGCGCGTCGTCGCTGTCGAGCCGCGTGAGCGAAACATAGTCGGCATCGGTATCGGCCTGGACGAAGGCATTGAAGCGATCATTGTAATCCTCGCCGGCCTCGACAAGGATCGGCCTGACGTCGACACCGGCCACGCAGCTGCACACGGTGCGAATATAGTTCTCGTGCGTATCGGCATCGAACGCCACAAGGACGGTAAAATCCTTCAGCGACTGGCCTTCGAGCGACGACGCGCAATAGGTGTCGAACAACGCCAGGCGCTCGACCAGCCAGACCGGGTCGAGATTGGCGCGGCCCTTTCCGTCCCACTGGCTTGGCTTGAAGCCAGCGGCGATGTTGTAGCGTATGGCGATGTATTTCTTCAGGCCGGTGTCCATGGACCGACACTTAGTACATTCCGCTGATCTGCGACAACCAACGGCTGAGCGGCCACCCTCCCCCTTGTTGGGAGGGTCGGCTCGCGGTCGGAGCGAAGCGGAGATGGCGAGACGGGGTGGGGGTGAGCGCTGACGGTCGGCGAGGACCCCCACCCCGCTCCGCTACGCGGATCGACCCTTCCCCACAAGGGGGAGGGTAAGCGCACCTCAAATATGCAGCGCGTGGCCCAGCGCCTTCAGCGCCGCTTCCTGGAAGCCTTCGCCTTGCGTCGGATGCGCATGGATGGTCCCGGCGATATCCTCCAGCCGCGCGCCCATTTCCAGCGCCAGGCCGAACGCCGCCGCCAGTTCCGACACGCCTTGCCCGACCGCCTGGATGCCCAGCACCAGATGGTTGTCCGCGCGGGCGGCAACACGAACAAACCCGTCCTCGCCGAGTTTCGTCATCGCCCGGCCGTTGGCGGCGAAGGGGAACTGGCCGATCTTGATTTCGCCTGAAGCCTTCGCCTCCTCCGGCGTTAGCCCTGCCGTCACCAGCTCCGGATCGGTGAAGCAGACGGCCGGGATCGAGCGCTTGTCCCAGCTGCGCTTGTGGCCGGCGACGATCTCGGCCACCATTTCGCCTTGCGCCATCGCCCGGTGCGCCAGCATCGGCTCGCCGGTGACGTCGCCAATGGCATAGATGCCGCGCATCGAGGTGCGGCACTGGTCGTCGATCTTGATGAACTTGCCGGCCATGTCGAGATCGATCTGATCGAGGCCCCAGCCCTCCGTCACCGGCTTGCGGCCGACCGTGACCAGGATCTTGTCTGCCGCGATTTTGGTGCTCTTGCCGTCCGCGGTCTCGACCAGCAGCGCGTCGCCCTTGACCCCCTTGGCCTTGGCACCAAGCATCACCTCGACGCCGAGCTGGGCCAGCCGTTTCACCACCGGCCGGGTCAGTTCCGCATCATACTGCGCCAGCACGCGCGGCAGCGCCTCGACCACGGTCACCGCGGCGCCCATTTTGGCGAACGCCATGCCGAGTTCCAGCCCGATATAGCCGCCGCCGACCACGGCGAGCTTTTTCGGCACCTCGCCGAGAGCCAGCGCTTCTGTGGATGAAATCACCGGGCCGCCGAACGGCAGGAACGGCAGTTCCACCGTCGCCGAGCCGGTGGCGATCACAACCGTTTCGGCGCGGATGATCTGGGTGCCGGTCTCGGTCTCGACCGCGACGGTCTTGCCGTCGCGGAACGTCGCCCAGCCATAGACGGTCTTGACCTTGGCCTTCTTCAGTAGCCCGGCAACGCCCCCGGTCAGCCGGCTAACAATGCCGTCCTTCCACGCAACCGTCTTGCCGAGATCGAGCACGGGCGCTGCTACCGAGATGCCGAGCGGACTGCTGCCGCCGGCCATATGCGCGACCTTCTCGAACTCTTCCGCCGCATGGATCATCGCCTTGGACGGGATGCAGCCGACATTGAGACAGGTGCCGCCCGGTTTGCCGGCTTCAACGATCACCGTATCGATGCCGAGCTGGCCGGCACGGATAGCGCAGACGTAGCCGCCGGGCCCGGCGCCGATGACCAGCAGCTTGCAGGAGATTTCTTTCATGGCGTGACCCTTTGATGCGAGGGAATGTTCCGTCGCGATCCTTCGCGCCCCCCTCTGTCCTGCCGGACATCTCCCCCACGAGGGGGGAGATCAGCAGCTTCTTCGCTTCGCTCATTCCTGCAACGATGGAGATTGGCGAAACCCTGCGTGACGTCCAATCTCCCCCTTGTGGGGGAGATGCCTGGTAAGGCAGAGGGGGGCGCTGTCCCGCCGTCATCTCGGTCGTTCCGCCCCTCAATCCACAAATATCAGCGCTGGCGTCTCAATCAGCGCCTTGATGCGCTGCACAAACACCGCCGCGTCCCAGCCGTCGACCACCCGGTGGTCGAAGCTCGACGACAGGTTCATCATCTTGCGCGGGATGAACTGGGTGCCGTCCCAGACCGGCCGCACCATCATCTTGTTGACGCCGACGATCGCCACCTCAGGATGATTGATGACCGGCGTCGTCGCCACGCCGCCCATGGCGCCGAGCGAGGTGATGGTGATGGTCGATCCCGACAGCTCGTCGCGGCTGGCCGTGCCGGACTTCGCCGCTTCGGCCAGGCGGTTGAGCTCGGCCGCGCAATCCCAGAGGTCGCGCGCCTCGGCGTGCTTGACCACCGGCACCACCAGGCCCGACGGCGTCTGCGCGGCAATGCCGATATGGACGCCGCCATGCTGATGGATGATGCCGGCCTCGTCGTCGAACAGCGCGTTGATGTTGGGCTGGTCGGCAATCGCCTTGACCATCGCCCGCATCAGGAACGGCAGCAGCGTCAGCTTCGGCCTCTCCACACCCTTGCGCTTTTCCTTGTTGAGCGCCGCGCGCAACTCCTCAAGTGCTGTGACGTCGATCTCCTCGACATAGGTGATGTGCGGGATGCGTGACTTCGCCAGCGACATTTTTTCGGCGATCTTGCGCCTGAGACCGATGACCTTGATATCCTCGACGCTGTCATTGCGCGCCAGACCCGACGCCTTCGCCACCTGCGGCCCGCGCGCGAGAAAGGCCTCGATATCTTCGTGGCTGATGCGGCCGGCAGGGCCGGTACCCGACACCTGGCGCAGATCGATCCCCGCCTCCTTCGCCCTGAGCCGGATGGCGGGCGACGCCAGGGGCTTTTCGCCCTCCGGGCGCGGCGCGCCGGAGGGTGCCGCACCTTTAGATGTCGGCGCAGCACCCCCACCCCTGGCCCCTCCCCACAAGGGGGAGGGGGATTCAGTCTCAGCTGCCCGTGCGCTTTTGGCTGCTGGTGCAGGTGGTGGCGACTTGGCGTCGGATTTCGTGGCCGAAACGCCTCCCTCTTGTGGGGGTCCGGAGGACGGGCGAGACCCGTGGCTCGCCCCGGCAGGGGTGGGGGTCGGTGCCGCCGTGACCTCTGACGATTTCGAGCCTTCGGCGACATTGCCCTCCCCCGCCACTTTCAGCCGCACGATGGGCGAGCCGATCGCCACCGTGTCGCCGATCTCGGCGCCCAGCCACAGGATCTCGCCATCGACCGGCGAAGGTATTTCCACCGTCGCCTTGTCGGTCATCACGGCGGCGAGCAAAGCGTCCTCGCGCACGAGGTCGCCGACCTTGACGTGCCATTCCACAAGTTCGGCCTCGGCGACGCCTTCACCGACATCCGGCAGCTTGATGATGTGTTCGCCCATCCCTAGGCTCCCATGGTTTCGAGAAGCGCGCGGCCGACACGGGCCGGCCCCGGGAAATAATCCCATTCCTGCGCATGCGGGTAGGGCGTGTCCCAACCGGTAACGCGCGCCACCGGCGCTTCCAGATGGTAGAAACAATTTTCCTGCACCAGCGCCGACAGCTCGGCGCCGAAGCCGGAGGTCAGTGTCGCCTCGTGCACGACGACGCAGCGTCCGGTCTTCTTCACCGAAGCGACTATCGCGTCGAGATCGAGCGGCAGCAGGGTCCGCAAATCGATGATCTCGGCATCGATGCCGGTTTCTTCCACGGCCGCCTGCGCGACATAGACCATGGTGCCGTAGGCGAGCACGGTGACGGCCGAGCCCGCCCGGCGGATCGCCGCCTTGCCGAGCGGCACCGTGTAATGGCCGTCGGCGACCTCGCCCAGTTCATGCTTCGACCATGGCGTCACCGGTCGGTCGTGATGGCCATCGAACGGTCCGTTATAGAGCCGCTTCGGCTCCAGAAAAATCACCGGATCGGGATCCTCGATCGCCGCGATCAGCAGCCCCTTGGCATCATGAGGATTGGACGGCACCACCGTCTTCAGCCCCGACACATGGGTGAACAGCGCTTCCGGGCTCTGGCTGTGCGTCTGGCCGCCAAAGATGCCGCCGCCGGTCGGCATGCGGACCACGATCGGGCAGGTGAAATCGCCGTTCGAGCGGTAGCGCAGGCGTGCTGCTTCCTGCGTCAGCTGGTCGTAAGCCGGGTACATGTAGTCGGCAAACTGAATTTCCACGCATGGCTTCAGCCCATAGGCGGCCATGCCGATGGCGGAGCCGACAATGCCGGATTCGTTGATCGGCGCATCGAAGCAGCGGGTCTTGCCGTACTTCGCTTGCAGGCCTGCCGTGCAGCGGAAGACACCCCCGAAGAAGCCGACATCCTCGCCATAGACGATGACGCGTTCGTCGCGCGCCATCGACACGTCCATGGCGTCGCGGATCGCCTCGATCATGGTCCGTCTCGGCATGGTCAGACTCCCGCCTGCTGGCGCTGGCGCCTGAGATGCGGCGGCATCTCGGCAAACACGCCCTCGAACATCTCGCGCGTCGACGGCTTGCCGCCGGCATGCAGCGTGCCGTGGCCTTCAGCTTCCTTCTGCGCCGCGATCACCGTCTCGAGGATTTCCGCTTCGGCCTGGGCGTGACGCTCGTCCGACCAGACGCCGCGTTGGATCAGATGGTTCTTCAGCCGCATCACCGGATCGCCGAGCGGCCAGGCGTCGGATTCCGTCTTCGGCCGATAGGCCGACGGATCGTCCGAGCTCGAATGCGCGCCGGCACGGTAGGTGACATATTCGATCAGCGTCGGCCCGAGATTCTGCCGCGCCCGCTCCGCCGCCCATTTGGCCACGGCATGCACGGCGAGATAATCATTGCCGTCAACGCGCAGCGCCGGAATGCCGAAGCCGAGGCCGCGCGCGGCAAAGGTGCCGGAGCCGCCACGCGCAATGCCTTGAAACGTCGAGATCGCCCACTGGTTGTTGACGACGTTGAGGATGACCGGCGCCTTGTACGTCGAGGCGAACACCAGTGCGGAATGGAAATCGGATTCGGCCGTCGAGCCGTCGCCGATCCACGCCGCCGCGATTTTCGAATCGTTGCTGATAGCGGAAGCCATCGCCCAGCCGACCGCCTGGATGTATTGCGTCGCCAGATTGCCGGAGATCGAGAAGAAGCCATGCTCCTTCGACGAATACATGATCGGCAGCTGCCGCCCTTTGAGCGGATCGGCCTCGTTGGAATAGATCTGGTTCATCATCGTGACCATCGGATAGCCGTCGGCGATGAGCAGGCCGGCTTGCCGATAGGTCGGGAAATTCATGTCGCCTGGCGCCAGCGCCTTGCGGAAAGCGCAGCTCACCGCCTCCTCGCCCAGATGCTGCATGTAGAACGAGGTCTTGCCCTGGCGCTGCGCCATCTGCATGCGCGCATCGAAGCTGCGCAGCGTCATCATGTGGCGCAACCCCTCGAGCAGCTCCTCGTCGGTGAGCAGCCCGGCCCATGGCCCGACCGCCTCACCGGTGCGGTTGAGCACGCGGATGATCGAAAACGCCATGTCGCGGATTGTGCGCGGATCGACATCGATGTCCGGTCGCGGCACCGAGCCCGCCTTGGGGATAGGCACGTTGGAGAAGTCGGGCGTTCCGCCCGGCCGCACTTCCGGCTCCGGCACATGAAACCGCAACATCCCAGCATCGGTCATGACCATGGTCCTCCCATTTGCTGCGGTGATATTTGCACATCCGCGCGCCCGGCACAGCGCCAATTCATGGGGCGCCGCAACCCATACGGCGTCACGGCCGGCAGGCGACCGCAAGATGCAGATATGTCGGCGAAATTTCTTGTCGATGTTGGGGAGCGGCGCGCAATTAGGCGCAAAGTTTTGCAGGATTTCCAGCAGATAGTCACTTCACGGCCTCCGGGAGAGATGAACGCATCAAGGTCGGCGAACTGGCGCTTTCCTCTCCCCCGTCGATCGGGGGGAGAGGTGTCGAGCCCACCAACACCGCGGGGGGGGCGACCCATGGGCGGGAGGCTACGCTTGAGATAGTGCCCTTCCTTTGTCCGTTCGCGGCGATTGCCAGGTGGTTCCCCCACTCCGTCTCGGCTTCGCCGAGCCACCTCTCCCCCCTCCGGAGGGAGAGGAAGGCAAAAGGGTCTCGAACTCTCTGGAGAACGTTCACTCCGCCCTCTCCCCATGCTAACCACCGCTAATGGCGCAGAAAAAAGGATACGAAGTCGATTCGTGGCTGGCGAAGCCGGAAGCGCGCATATCGATCGTCCTGCTTTACGGACCCGACCGCGGCTTGGTCGCCGAGCGGGCCAAAACCTTTGCCGCGAAAACTGGCCTGCCGCTCGACGATCCGTTTTCCGTCGTACGGCTCGACGGCGCGGAGGTCGATCGCGACCAGGGCCGGCTGCTCGACGAAGCCCGGACCGTGCCGATGTTCTCCGACCGGCGGCTTCTGTGGGTGCGCAACGCCAGCGGCCAGAAGCCGCTGGCTGAGGACGTCAAGGCGCTGACCGCGGAGCCCGCGCGCGACGCGATCATTCTCATCGAGGCCGGCGACCTGAAAAAAGGCGTCGGGCTGCGCGCCGTGGTCGAGGCGGCCGACAACGCCATGGCGCTGCCTTGTTATGCCGATGAAGCGCGCGACATCGACAGCGTCATCGACGACGAGTTGCGCAAGGCCGGCATGTCGATGGCGCTCGATGCGCGCCAGGCGCTGCGCCGCAATCTCGGCGGCGACCGGCTGGCCTCGCGCGGTGAAATCGAAAAGCTGGTGCTTTACGCCCACGGCCAGAAGGACATTGGCCTCGATGACGTCAGGGCGATGTCCGGCGACGTTTCCGGCGCCTCCTTCGACGACGCGGTCGATGCTGTGCTGGAAGGCAAGATCGGTGACTTCGACACCGCCTTCACCCGCCACTGCCTGTCCGGCGGCCATCCTTTCCTGGTACTGTCCTCGGCGATGCGGCAGCTGCAGCAGCTTCAAATCATGCGCGGCCAGATGGACACCGCCGGCCGCAACGCTGCCTCGGCAGTGGCCGGCGCCCGTCCGCCGGTGTTTTTCTCGCGGCGCAAGCTGGTGGAGAAGGCGCTGGAGCGCTGGAACGTCGAGGCGCTCAGCCGCGCGCTGAACCGGCTGCAATCGGCCGTGCTGCAGACCAGGCGCAGGCCGGATTTGTCGGAAGCGCTGGCGCGGCAGGCGCTGCTCGGCATTGCGGTGGAGAGCGCGAGGCTGGCGCAGCGGTGATCTCCCCCCTTGAGGGGGAGATGTCGCCAAAGGCGACAGAGGGGGTCGCGGCGCGTGGAGCGCTGGCGCCTTTCGCAACGACGAACGAGGTCGGCGCTTGATGGGAGACGACCCTTCTGGCCTGCCGGCCATCTCCCCCTCAAGGGGGGAGATCAGCAGTTCGATCCCTTCGGCAATCGCCAATAAAAAGAAGGGCCGGCAACCGCCAAGCCCTTTCTTCATCCTAAGCCAGAACTTCATTCGCCGGCTAAATATGGCGCAACCCCAACCCTCTACCGCTCATCCTTCAACCGCCGGCATAGCTCGTCGAGCTGCTCCAGACTGCGGTAGTCCACGCGGATCGCGCCGCCTTTGCCCTTGTGCTCGATGGTCACGATCATGCCGATCGTGTTGGTCATCAGCCTTTCCAGCGCCAGCGTGTCGGCATCCTTGCCCGATGCGCCGTGTGCTGGTTTTGCCTTGGGCGGCGTGCCGCCCGCCGGCATCTGCGCCAGCGCCTCAGCCTGGCGCACCGAAAGCCCTTCTTCGACGATCTGCTTGGCTAGCCCGGCGGGATCCTGCGCCGTCACCAGCGTCCGGGCATGGCCGGCCGACAGCACGCCGTCGACCAGCATGTCGCGGATTACGTCGGGCAGCTTCAACAGCCTGAGCGTGTTGGCGACGTGGCTGCGGCTCTTGCCGATGACATTGCCGAGGTCGGCCTGTGTGTAGCCGTGGTCGTCGATCAACTGCTGGTAGCCGAGCGCCTCCTCGACCGGGTTGAGATCGGTGCGCTGGACGTTTTCTATGATCGCCAGTTCCAGCGCTGTGCGGTCGTTGACGTCGCGCACGATGATCGGGATCTCGGTCAGCCCGGCGCGCTGCGCCGCCCGCCAGCGCCGCTCGCCGGCGATGATCTCGTAGCGCCCGGCCTGCGTCGGCGAAGGCCGCGCCACCACCGGCTGCACGACGCCATGTTCGCGGATCGATTGCGCGAGATCCGTCAGATCGGCGTCGCCGAAATGCCGGCGCGGGTTTTTCGGGTTCGGGCTCAGAAACTCGATCGGCACCTTGCCGTCGGCATTCAGGCCTGGCTTTTCGGCCGCTGCCACCGGGCGGTCGATCTCCCCGATCAGCGCCGCCAGTCCACGCCCCAGTCTCTTTCTCGAAAGGTCTTCGCTCATCTCAATTCCAGATTCTTGATCGTTTCGGTGCCGGATCGCTTTGTTTATCGACCCTGCCTAATCATGCAGCGCGCAATTTTCGCTCGCGGCGGATCACTTCGGATGCCAATTGCAGATAGGCTTGGCTGCCGGAGCATTTCAGGTCGTAGAGGATCGCCGGCTTGCCATAGGAGGGCGCCTCGGACACTCGCACATTCCTAGGAATGATGGTCTCGTAGACCTTGTCGCCCATATGTGCCCGCACGTCCTGAACCACCTGGTTGGCGAGGTTGTTGCGGCCGTCATACATGGTCAGCACGATGCCCTGGATGATCAAGTCCGGATTGATCGAACGGCGCACCTGCTCCACCGTTTCCAGGAGTTGGCTTAGCCCTTCCAGCGCGAAGAACTCGCACTGCAGCGGCACAAGAACAGAATCGGCTGCCGCCATTGAATTCAAAGTCAAAAGGTTGAGCGAGGGCGGGCAGTCGATCAGCACATAGCCGAACGGCGCACCGCGCTCGGTGGCGGCGCGCAGCGCGTTGCGCAGCTTAAGCACGCGATCCGGCGCCGAGGCGATTTCCATCTCGATGCCGAGCAGATCGAGCGTCGACGGCACGATCGACAGGCCGGGCACCGCCGTTGGAATGGCCGCCTCTTCCAGGCCCAGTTCGCCGGTCAGCACATCGTACGAGGAGACGGTGCGGTCCTTGCGGTCGATACCGAGACCCGTCGAGGCATTGCCTTGCGGGTCGAGATCGACGATCAGGACCTTTTCGCCGATCGCGGCCAGCGCCGTGGCCAGATTGATGGCGGTGGTTGTCTTGCCGACGCCGCCCTTCTGGTTGGCGACGGTGATGATGCGAGGTCCGGTTTTCATGGGTCTGTGCCAGGTATTCATGTGGGCCAGGTATTCATTGCGTCGCCAAGGTTGCGAAGGAGAGCTTACGCAGTCTGCAGATCGGTCACTTCGAGGATGACGCCATGGGCGTCGGTCATGCTCGGATGTTCTACCAGATCGAAAGCCCAGCGGTGAGTGCTTTCTTCCACCTCGGAGCGGTAATCCCGGCCTTTGTGGAACAGCGCCCGCGATCCCTTGGTCAGCCACGGCGCCGACAGATCGAGCAGCGCCGGCAGCGCGGCCAGCGCCCGCGCCGTGATGATTTCCGGTGCGGAAACAAGCGCATAGCTGTCGTCGATGCGCCGCGCGACAACCCGCGCCGGCAAACCGAACTGGCCTATCATCGCTTGCAGAAAGGACGCTTTCTTGCGGTTGCTCTCGACCAGATCGATCGATGCGCCGTCGCGCTCGACCAGCAGGAAAGCCAGCACCAGGCCCGGAAAACCGCCGCCCGAACCGAGATCGGCCCAGTGTTTGGCCTGCGGGGCGATTCGCGCCAGTTGCGCGCTATCCAGAATGTGGCGGCCCCAGACATCGTCCAGCGTCGACGGCGCGGCCAGATTGATGCTTCGGTTCCATTTCAGGAACAGCTTTTCGAACGCCACCAGGCGATCGAATGTTTCACGTGAAACCGGTCCCGCAGCCTCTTGCAGGCTCGCCCATGAGGCAGCGCTCACGCGACGGCCCTTTGGGCGGCCGATTCGGCGTTGCGAACGTGCGCGACGATGATGGCCAGCGCCGCCGGCGTCATGCCTTCCATACGCTGCGCGTCAGCGATCGACCGGGGCTGACGCGCTAGCATCTTCTGCTTCAGCTCATTGGACAGGCCAGGAACATCGGCGAAATCCACCGACGCCGGGATCAGCCGGCTTTCCTCGTGGCGGATTTGTGCGACATCTGCCTGCTGGCGATCGAGGTAAACCGAATATTTCGCTTCCGTTTCGAGCCGCTCAGAGGTTTTGACGTCGATTGCGCCAAAGGCCGGCGCAACACGGGCCAGCCAAGCTATATTGACGCCGGGATAAGCGAGCAATTCGTAGGCGGAGCGGCGCACGCCGTCCCTGTTGATCTCCAGCCCATGCCGCGCTGCTTCGTTGGGCGTCATCGTTGTCGCAGCTGCGAGTTCGCGCGCCCTATCAAGATCCTGTGTGACTTGATTGAACCGCCGCGTTCGCTCCGGCGACACGATACCCAGCCGATTTGCCAGAGGCGTAAGCCTTTCATCGGCATTGTCGGCGCGCAGCGATAGGCGAAACTCCGCCCGCGAAGTGAACATGCGGTAGGGCTCGGCAATGCCGCGGCTGGTGAGGTCGTCGACCATCACACCGATATAGGCTTCGGTGCGGCTGAGCACGATTTGGTCGTCGGCCGCCGCCTTGCGCGCGGCGTTGAGCCCGGCGAGCAGGCCCTGCGCTCCGGCTTCTTCATAACCGGTGGTGCCGTTGATCTGACCGGCGAGGAAAAGCCCCGCAATACGTTTGGTCTCAAGCGTCGGCTCCAACTCGCGCGGATCGACATGGTCGTATTCGATGGCGTAGCCGGGCTGCAGCATGGTCGCGCGTTCCAGGCCCGGGATCGTCTTCAGAATGTCGAGCTGGACGTCTTCGGGCAGGGAGGTCGAGATGCCATTGGGGTAGACGGTGTCATCGTCCAGCCCTTCCGGCTCCAGGAATATCTGATGACCTTCTCGATCGCCGAACTTGACGATCTTGTCTTCGATCGACGGGCAGTAACGTGGACCTACGCCTTCGATCGAGCCGGAATACATGGCCGAGCGGCCGAGATTGGCGCGGATCAGCGCGTGCGTCGCCGGCGTCGTACGCGTAATACCGCAATGGATTTGCGGATTCTTGATTGTGTCGGTGAGCAGCGAGAACGGCACTGGATGTTCGTCGGCCGCCTGGCTTTCCAGCGACGCCCAGTCGATGGTGCGGCCATCGAGCCGCGGCGGCGTGCCGGTCTTCAGCCGTCCAAGCGCGAAACCGGCGCGGCTCATCGTCGCCGACAGGCCAAGGCTCGCCTGCTCGTTCATCCGCCCGGCGACAATCTTCCTGTCGCCAATGTGGATGAGGCCGCGAAGAAAGGTGCCGGTGGTCAGCACCACGGCGCCGCACGCCAACCGGCGCCCGCCGGCCAGGCGCACAGCGGCGACCCGTCCATCCACGATGTCGAAGTCCAGAACCTCGCCTTCGACGACGTCGAGACCGTTCTGCTGCCGAATCGCTTCCTGCATGGCCAGCCGATACAGCTTGCGGTCGGCCTGCGTGCGCGGCCCGCGCACGGCAGGGCCTTTGCGGCGATTGAGCAGGCGGAATTGGATGCCGGCAGCATCGGCGATGCGGCCCATCAGCCCGTCCATGGCGTCGATCTCACGCACCAGATGGCCCTTCCCGAGGCCGCCGATCGCTGGATTGCAGGACATGACACCGATCGTGTCGAAGCGCAGCGTCACCAGCGCGGTCCTGGCGCCGGCGCGCGCGGCAGCGCTCGCAGCCTCGCACCCGGCATGGCCACCGCCTACCACAACCACGTCATAGTGATCGATCATTGTCCCTTCCAGATTCAGAGATTTCCCGACACATGTCCCCACGAGAGGACGCTGTCAAGGATTGCAGGTTGATTCGTTCACGTGGACCGGAGTGCTGAAAGCCGCAGAGGTGTTTCACGTGAGTCATGGAAGCGGCGAAGCCTCGTTTGGCGCTGCCCCTTATCTATCTTCCGGCATCTTCTCCCCATGAACGGGGACAATGAGGGGCGGTGCAGGCTTTCGGCCACTTGCCCTTTTGCCAACCGTCTCGTTTCACGTGAAACGCACTTGGGCGGCCCCTATGTTTCACGTGAGTCACTCATACCAGCGCCCCGTCATGTTTCACGTGAGTCACTTTCCAATGCAAAACTGCGAAAAGATCACGTCCAGCAGGTCCTCGACATCCACCGCGCCGACAATCCGGCCAAGTCGGTCCGCCGCAAGACGCAGCTCCTCCGCCCGTAGCTCCTGGCCGCACTCTTGCCCCGACAAAGCCGAGATCAGAAAGCGCCTGGTCTCATTGAGCAGCTCCACATGCCGCAACCGAGACGGCAGGATGTCACCGGCATCGCCGATAGCAGCCGCGGCGCGCCTGCCGATCTCAGCCAGCAGTTCAGCCAAACCAGTGCCGTCCACCGTCGATATCAACGCATCATACGCCTCTGATCGCGGCGAACCTTTCAAGAGATCGACCTTGGTGCCGATTCTCAAAGCCGGGGCGTCAACAGGCATGTTGCCGATCGCAGTAGGGTCCGCCAGATCTTCCAGCAACAGCACCAGGTCAGCCGTATGCGCCTTGGCCCGCGCCTTTTCGATACCGATCGCTTCGATCTTGCCGGGCGACTCGCGCAGGCCCGCGGTGTCGGTTACCCTGACCCGCACTCCGTGGAGATCCAGCACCACTTCGAGCAAGTCCCGCGTCGTGCCGGGCTCGTCGGTAACAATCGCCGCCTCACGCCTGGCCAGCGCGTTGAACAGGCTGGATTTGCCGGCGTTCGGTGCACCGAGGATGACAACCTCAAACCCGTCACGGATGATCTCGGCGGCATGGAAGCCATCGACATGCCGGCCGATCTCGCCCACCATTGCGCGCACATCGGACCAAACCGTGTCCGAAACCGAACCGGGCACGTCGTCTTCGTCGGCGAAGTCGATTTCCGCCTCGATCATCGCCCGTGCATGGATCAGCCGACGGCGCCAGCCAAGATAGAGTTCGCTTTGCACTCCTTCGGCATTCTGCACGGCAAAGCGCCGCTGCGCTTCGGTTTCGGCGTTGACCAGATCGGCCAACGCCTCCGTCTCGACCAGATCCAGCTTGCCGTTGAGAAGAGCCCGGCGCGTAAATTCACCAGGTTCCGCATGACGCACGCCGTCAAACCCGGCAATGATCTCCAGCATCTTGCTGGCGACGGCGCGGCCGCCATGGACGTGGAACTCGGCGACATCCTCGCCGGTAAAACTGTTCGGCCCCGGAAAAAACAGCACCAGGCCGTTGTCGATAAGCGACCCGTCCACTGTTCGGAGCTTGCGCAGGGTCGCAACCCGGTCCTTGATCATGCCGTCGGCAACCGTTTCGACAGCGAATCGAGTTCTTGGTCCGGAGATGCGGATGACAGCGATGCCGGCAGGCAGGCGGCCGCTGGACAGCGCAACAATCGAATCGCCTGAAATCATTTGCCCGTTCTCACCGGTCGCCTAGCTGTCCGGTCGACAATCCCACAGTATGCGGCCGTCATGAACCGGCTGTTCGTCAATATCAAGGTCGATCGCGAGGAGCGGCCGGGCATTACCAAATCTGTATAGCCGCCTTGTCATCCATGTGCGAGCAGGCGGGTCCTAATTCCGACGCCAAGCAGTTCTGGGCGGGCCAGCAAGCCCTACGCAGGCCGCATCGTTAACGCTTGTGCCTGGCCCCGAGCCGTGAAGCTGGATCCTTCGCCCCCGACAGGCAAGCTTCGTTCCGGCTGCGAATCAGAATCCCGACCCGCGTCACGCCGATATTGTCGCCCCGATCGGAACGCATGCGAATCGATCGAACATTGGCCAGTGGCATCCGGCCGCCAACCGGCAGACCGGAGCTATGCACCGGCTATCCTGCCCGTGGCGCCGGATCCGTAGGAACCGAGCCGCTGTTGCGACGGCAGGTCAACCGGTGTTTCCGTCCAACGCCGAAGGAAGCGGCGTCGCATCAATGGATGGCGACCGCGGCCCGAACAGCAAATCCTTGGCCGCGACCACCGCTCCGACCGTGATCAGGATGCAAGCAACAGCCACCGACCAGTGAAACACACCAAAGCCTGCCAGCAGAAGCACGATGACCGAGAAGAGGGGCGCGGCATAGGAGAGGGCGCCGAGGATCATGATGTCCCCGTGCTTGCAGCCATAGTCCCAGGCGTAAAAGCCGGCGCCTAGCGGTATTACGCCCAAGATGACGATGGCGCTCCACTCCGTCGCCGTCTGTGCCCAGACGGTGGTCTCAAGGGTGAGGTGCAGCACCAAGGCGACCGCAGCCGTGATGAAGCAGTAACCGACGACCACATCGGTCGGCACCTTGCCAAAGCGGCGCGATAAAACCGAATAGCCGGCCCAGATGAAAGCGCAGAACAGCGAGATGACATGCCCCTTCATCACACCATTGGCCAGTCCGATCGTGCCGCCCTTGGTGATCACCACAATGGCGCCGGCAAGGCCGAGCATGACGCCGGCAATGTGATGGGCCCTCAGCTTTTCTCCAGGCAGGAAGGCGGCAAAGACGACGATCAGCAACGGCCAGAGATAGGCGATCAGGCTGACCTCGACCGGCGGCGCCGACTGGATGGCGAAGAAATAGGCGCAGTGGTAGATGCACAGCCCCGCTGTGCCGAGCGCCCAGACCTGCCACGGCTGGCGCAGCGACTTGATCGCCGCCGGACGGACAAGCCAGCTCGACGCGCCGACCAACCCGCCAAGCAGAAACGTCATCGCCGCCAGCTGAAAGGGCGGAATCGGTCCCGCCGCCGTCGAAAGCAGCGCCAGGAAGGACCATGTCAGGATGGCCGAGAAGCCGATCAGGGTCGGGATTGTTTTCTCCATGCGGCTTCCGATCTTCGAGACGCGATTACTCGCATGACGACAGCTGTGGAAATTGCCGCCCAAGGCCACGCCCTGTCGGAAATGCGACCTGTTTGCCCCCGCAATGAAAAACCCCGTCCCAGTTCCCGGAACGGGGCTTCAATGCGAAACGATGGCCGACGAGAAGCTTACGTGTTCATCGAATCGAAGAAATCGGCGTTGGTCTTGGTCTGCTTCAGCTTGTCGATCAGGAACTCGATCGCATCCGTGGTTCCCATCGGCGCCAGGATGCGGCGCAGGACGAAGATCTTCTGCAGATCCTGCTTGGAGACCAGCAGGTCTTCCTTGCGGGTGCCGGACTTCAAAATGTCCATGGCCGGGTAGATGCGCTTGTCGGCGACCTTGCGGTCGAGCTGGATTTCGCAGTTGCCGGTGCCCTTGAACTCTTCGAAGATGACTTCGTCCATGCGGCTGCCGGTGTCGATCAGCGCGGTGGCGATGATGGTCAGCGAGCCGCCTTCCTCGATGTTGCGGGCCGCGCCGAAGAAGCGCTTCGGCCGCTGCAGCGCGTTGGCGTCGACACCGCCGGTCAGCACCTTGCCGGAGGACGGCACAACGGTGTTGTAGGCACGGCCGAGGCGGGTGATCGAATCGAGCAGAATAACGACGTCGCGGCCATGCTCGACCAGGCGCTTGGCCTTTTCGATGACCATTTCGGCGACCTGGACGTGGCGCACCGCCGGTTCGTCAAAGGTCGAGGACACGACCTCGCCCTTCACCGAACGCTGCATGTCGGTCACTTCTTCTGGCCGTTCGTCGATCAGAAGTACGATCAGATAGCATTCCGGATGATTGGCCGTGATCGAGTGGGCGATATTCTGCATCAGCACCGTTTTACCGGTACGCGGCTGCGCGTTGATGAGCGCGCGCTGTCCCTTGCCGATCGGCGCCACCAGGTCGATCACCCGCGACGAGATGTCCTTGCCGGTCGGATTGTCGATCTCCATCTTCAGCCGCTTGGTCGGATAGAGCGGCGTCAGATTGTCGAAATGGATCTTGTGACGGATCTTTTCGGGATCGTCGAAATTGATCGTGTTGACCTTGAGAAGGGCGAAATAGCGCTCGCCCTCTTTTGGGCTGCGGATCGGCCCTTCGACGGTATCGCCGGTCTTCAAGGAGAAGCGGCGGATCTGCGAGGGCGAGATGTAGATATCGTCGGGACCCGGGAGATAATTGGCGTTGGCTGAGCGCAGGAAGCCGAAACCGTCCTGCAACAACTCGACCACACCATCGCCGATGATCTCGACGTCCTGGGCGGCCAGTTTCTTCAGGATGGCAAACATCAGTTCCTGCTTGCGCATGACGCTGGCGTTTTCCACTTCGAGCGATTCGGCATAGGCGATCAGCTCTGGCGGCTTCTTGTTCTTGAACTCTGCGAGTTTCATTTCTTGCATAGACGGACTCTGAATCTGCTTTGGGGAAAATATATCGGCTGGATGCGATAAATGCCGGGCGCGGCCGAAAGCAATCAAGGGCGGCGCATGACGGGAAGGAAGACCCGTCTTTTATCGTCGGTCGGGGGAAAGAGCAAGCTGCGTTTTGTCGACCGAAATGGGCCTAGAACGGCTTGACGACAACCAGGATGACGATGGCGATCATCAGCAATGTGGGGATCTCGTTGACGATTCGCCAGTGCCGCGCCGGTTTTTCATTGCGGTCCTCGGCGAATTTCCTGACAGCACCGGCCAGATAGCCATGCACGCCCGACAGCAACAGCACCAAGCCTATCTTGGCGTGCAGCCAGCCGCCGTGAAAGCCAAACACTTTCCAGGCAAGCCAAAGCCCGAACACCCAGGTGACGATCATCGCCGGATTGATGATGCCGCGCAGCAGACGCCGCTCCATCACCTTGAAGGTCTCCGATTGGACGGACCCCTTCTCTGCGTCGGCGTGGTAGACCAGCAATCGCGGCAGATAGAGCATGCCGGCCATCCAGGAGATGACGGCCAGGATATGGATTGCCTTCGCCCAGGGATAGAAACCCTCAGGCGCAAAGAAAAACAAAAGTGCGGTGAGAACAACCAGCACTCCGATGCCGATGGTCATGCGCATCATCGCCCCACGAGTGCTGTTGCCGCGCGTATTATCCGATTGAGCCATCAGCGTGTCGCGCTCCGCACCTGCTTCACCATCGCCTCGACATGTGCCACCGGCGTCTCCGGCGTGATGCCATGGCCGAGATTGAAGATCAGCGGTCCGTCGCCCAGCGCCTTGAGGATCGCATCGACGCCGTCCGACAGGGCTTTGCCGCCGGCCACGAGCCGCAAGGGATCGAGGTTGCCCTGGACCGCACCCGAGCGCTGCAGTTCGTTCGCCGCCGCCAGGGGTACGGTCCAGTCGATCCCCAGCCCCGTGACACCGGTCTTCTCACGATAGGTCTCGTAGCGGGCGCCGGCGCCCTTGGGAAAGCCTATGATCGGAACATCGGGATAAACCGCACGAACCTGCCTGACGATCTCCGCCACCGGCTGCACGCAGAACTGATCGAAAGACGCATCATCAAGCACGCCGGACCACGAATCGAAAATCTGCACCACGTCGGCACCGGCTTCGATCTGGCGGATCAAATAGGCCGCGGAGTGGTCGGCGAGCACTTTCAGGAGATGCTTGAAGGCCGTCGGTTCGCGATAGGCAAACAGCCGCGCCGGCGCTTGGTCGGGTGTGCCGTGGCCAGCGATCATGTAGGTCGCCACCGTCCACGGCGCGCCGCAGAAGCCGATCAGCGTGGTCTCGTCAGGCAATCTTGCACGCAGCCGGCGAACCGTCTCGTAGACGGGTTCGAGATTCACGTGAAACGTTTCGCCGTTGAGAGCCGAAATCTGAGCTGCAGTGATTGGCGTCAGCAGCGGCCCGCGGCCCTCCTCGAAGCGGACATCGCGCCCAAGCGCATGCGGCACGACCAGAATGTCCGAGAACAGGATCGAGGCATCGAAGCCGAAGCGCTCGATCGGCTGCAGCGTCACCTCGACGGCCAGATCAGGATTGTAGCAAAGATCGAGAAAGGACCCGGCGCGCTTTCTGGTCTCGCGGTACTCCGGCAAATAGCGCCCGGCCTGGCGCATCATCCAGAGCGGCGGCGGAAACACTGCCTCGCCTCTCAGCACGTCCAGCACGATGCGGTTCTCGGGCATTGAGCGCTCTCTTCCCTGCCTTCTCTATAATTAAATAGTCTATTTCTAGAATTTTCTGATTCTAAGAGTCTGTTGGTATCGGTGGTTGTCACCTGTCCCGCTTTGCCCTGGAAAAGGCCAGCCAGCATTTTGTCGCGTGTTTC
Organism: Mesorhizobium sp. M0001; assembly: GCF_040324255.1. Classification (NCBI taxonomy): domain Bacteria; kingdom Pseudomonadati; phylum Pseudomonadota; class Alphaproteobacteria; order Hyphomicrobiales; family Phyllobacteriaceae; genus Mesorhizobium; species Mesorhizobium sp. M0001. Next base: position 252,880 of record NZ_JAMYVS010000006.1, on the reverse strand, counting down.
TTCCGCGGGATTGTCAAAGAGTGTGGATGACCAGGATTCCATCACTGGAGTCAATGGTTTGACGTAGCCGCTGAAAAACCGCCTCTGTGGATGAAGCGCTGGCAAAAACGCCCGTCCCCAGATTTGTCCCCAACCGCACAGTGAAGCTGACAGCGCATCGAATTGTGGACAACTGGCCTTCTGATACAGTCGCCTCCAGCCGGTCGCCTTTGCGGCCCCGGTTTATCCACACAAGCCCACAGCCTGAGGCGCCCCCTGTGAACAAACCCCAGAGCTTCTTTCACCTGCACCTGATTTCCGACGCCACCGGCGAGACGCTGCTGGCGGCCGGCCGAGCCGCCTCGGCGCAATACAAGGATGCGCGCGCCATCGAGCATATCTATCCGCTCATCCGCACCGAAAAGCAGGTGGCGAAAGTCTTCGAGGACATAGAAGAGGAACCGGGCATCATCCTCTACACCGTCGTCGACCAGAAGCTGGCGCGCGGTATTGACGAGCGCTGCGCCGCCATGGGGCTGCCCTGCGTTTCGGTGCTGGAGCCGGTCCTCACCGTGTTCCAGTCCTATCTCGGCACGCCGGCCGGCCGCCGCGTCGGCGCCCAGCATGTGCTCGATGCCGATTATTTCCACCGTATCGACGCACTCAATTTTACGATGGAGCATGATGACGGGCAGCTGCCGCTCAACATGGACGACGCCGATGTCGTGCTGATCGGCATTTCCAGGACATCGAAGACGCCGACCAGCATCTATCTCGCCAACCGCGGCATCAAGACCGCCAACATCCCGATCGTGCTCGGCGTGCCGGTGCCCGAAAGCCTGGCCGCTGCTACCAAGCCGCTGATCGTCGGGCTGATCGCCACCGCCGAACGCATCTCGCATGTCCGGCAGAACCGCGTGCTCGGCAACAGCAGCACCTACGAAGCGACCGATTATGTCGACCGTGCCTCGATCGCCGAAGAGCTCGCCTATGCCCGCCAGATCTGCACCCGCCACAATTGGCCGATGATAGACGTCAGCCGCCGCTCGATCGAAGAGACCGCGGCAGCCATTGTTGCCCTGCGGGGGAAGAATAGATGATGGGATGGCAACGCGACCTCCTGCCCCAATCAACCACTATCGACCAGGCCCAGAACCCATGACCGAAAAAATCATCCTCGCCTCCGGCAGCCCGTTCCGCAAAGCAATGCTCATCAATGCCGGGCTCGGCATCGAAGCGGTGCCTGCCGATGTCGACGAGCGTGCGCTCGAGGCGCCGTTGCAGGACAGCGGTGTGTCGCCGGAAGATGTCGCCCTGATACTCGCCGAAGCCAAGGCGACCGAGGTCAGCGAACGCAGATCGGGCGCCTTGGTGCTCGGCTGCGACCAGACTTTGTCACTGGGAGATGAAGTGTTCCACAAGCCGGCCGACATGGAAGGCGCCCGCCGCCATCTGTTGGCGCTGTCAGGCAAGACGCATCAGCTGAACAGCGCCGCCGTGCTCTGCCGCAACGGCAAGGTGCTGTGGCGCCATGTCGGCATCGCCAGCCTTACCATGCGCAAGCTCGATCCGGCCTTCGTCGGCCGGCACCTGGCCCGCGTCGGCGCCAAGGCGTTGTCGAGCGTCGGCGCCTACCAGATCGAGGGCGAAGGCATCCAGCTGTTCGAAAAGATCGAAGGCGATTATTTCACCATTGTCGGCCTGCCGCTGTTACCGGTGCTGGCGGAATTGCGTGCGCTCGGAGCCATCGATGGTTGAGAAAAAAGCTTTCGTCACCGGCCATCCGATCGCGCATTCGCGCTCGCCGAAGATCCACGGCTATTGGCTGAACACATACGGCATCGACGGCAGCTATTATGCGATCGATGTCGCGCCGGCCGATTTTCCCGAGTTCCTCTCGTCGCTCGAGGCCAATGGCTATCAGGGCGGCAACGTCACCATTCCACACAAGGAAGTCGCCTTCGCCCGGGTCGAGCGCCGCGACGAAGCGGCGGAGATGATCGGCGCGGTCAACATGCTGTGGCTGGACGACGGCGTGCTATGGGGCGGCAATTCGGACTGGATCGGCTTTGCCGGCAATCTCGACGAGCATGCCCCGGGCTGGGAGAGAAACGCTCCGGCCGTGGTGCTCGGCGCCGGCGGCGCGTCGCGCGCGGTCATCCACGCGCTTAAAGTGCGCGGCATCAACGATATCCGCATCGTAAACCGCACACTGGCGCGGGCGCAGGAACTCGCCGACCGCTTCGGGGCCGGCGTCTCGGCGCATGGCGCGGTCGGCGACTTGCTTGGCGATGCCGGCTTGCTGATCAACACGACGGCACTTGGCATGCATGGCGATGCGACGCTGGCCGCCGATCCGGCCGGCCTGCCAGCTCACGCCATTGTCGCAGACATCGTCTATGTGCCGCTGGAAACACCGCTGCTTGCCGCTGCCCGCGCGAGAAATTTGAAGACGGTCGACGGGCTCGGCATGCTGTTGCACCAGGCTGTGCCCGGTTTCGAACGCTGGTTCGGCAAGATGCCGCAGGTCACGCCTGAGTTGCGACAGATGATCGTCGCCGACATCCTCGCCAAATGATGGGTCGCAAATGATGGGCGCCAAATGATGACCGTGCTCGGCCTCACCGGATCGGTCGGCATGGGCAAGTCGACGACGGCGAAAATGTTCGTCGACGCCGGCGTGCCGGTGCATGACTCCGACGAGACCGTGCATCGCCTCTATGCCGGCAAGGCAGCACCTCTCGTCGAGGCGGCCTTTCCCGGCACCGTGATTGCCGGTTCGGTCGACCGCACCGAGTTGGCGCGCCGCGTGCTCGGCAGCGCTGCTGCGCTGAAGACATTGGAGGCGATCGTCCATCCGCTGGTGCGGGCCGATGCCGATGCCTTTCTGGCAAGGCACCGCGCCGCCGGCGCGCCGCTCGTCGTGCTCGACATTCCGCTGCTGTTCGAAACCGGCGGCCGCAACCGTGTCGACAAGGTCGTCGTCGTCACCGCGCCGGCCGATATCCAGCGCGCCCGCGTGCTGGCGCGTCCTGACATGAGTGAGGAAAAGCTGGCGGCAATCCTGGCCAAGCAGGTGCCCGACGCCGAAAAGCGCCGGCAGGCCGATTTCGTCATCGACACCGGTGAAGGCATGGACGCCGCCCGCACCGCGGTCGGCGCGATCATTGCCGAGCTCTCAGGACGCTGAGCTCGCCTGCTAACTCCTGGGGGATAAGTCGCGCCCATCAGGCCCCTGACGGCAGGCTGTCGGCATTACCCATTGCCATTTTGTTCCGCTCCATGATTCTACTCCTCCAGGAGTAGGTTGATTCTATGCGTGAGATCATTTTCGATACCGAAACCACCGGACTCGACATGCGCGACGACCGCATCATCGAGCTTGGCGGCGTCGAGCTGGTCAACCGCTTCCCGACCGGCCGCACCTTCCACAAATTCATCAATCCGCAGGGGCGCGCCGTCCATGTCGAGGCGCAAGCCGTGCACGGCATCAGCGCCGCCGACCTCGTCGGCAAGCCGACCTTTGCCGAAATCGCCGAGGAATGGCTCGCCTTCACCGACGGCGCCAAGCTCGTCGCCCACAACGCCAGTTTCGACATCGGCTTCCTCAACACGGAATTCGGGCGGCTCGGCCAGCCGGCCATAGACACCGGGCGCGTCGTCGACACGCTGGCGCTGGCGCGGCGCAAGCACCCTATGGGACCCAATTCGCTCGACGCGCTCTGCCGCCGCTACGGCATCGACAACGGCCACCGCACCAAGCACGGCGCGCTGCTCGATTCCGAGCTCCTGGCCGAAGTCTACATCGAACTCATCGGCGGAAAGCAGGCCGCACTTGTCCTCGACGCGGTCGTGGTGCAGCTCAACAGCAATGGCGACGTTGCCGACATCGACATCTCGATCGCCGTCAGGCCAATCGCCCTGCCGCCGCGCCTGACTGAAGGCGAGCGAGCGGCGCATGCGGGGCTGGTGGCGACGCTGGGCGAAAAGGCGCTGTGGCTGAAGGTGGCGGCGGGGTGAACGGATCGCGGAGGTAGCGTTCCGTCACTCCCCTCTCTGGCCTGCCGGCCATCTCCCCCTCAAGGGGGGAGATCAGCAGCTTCGCCGCTCCAGCCCATTCCTGCAACGTCTAAATTTGGCGAAGGTCGCGATGACGGCCAATCTCCCCCTTAGGGGGAGATGCCTGGCAAGGCAGAGGGCGTGCTGTCCCGCCAGCATCTCAGTATATAAAAGCCCGGCACGAAGCCGGGCTTTCAACTCATGCGCGTGACGCTTGCCTTCAGCTCACCTTGACCTTCGATGCCGCCTGGTCCTCGGCCAGCTTCTGCTGGAACATCTGGGCAAAATCGATCGGGTCGAGCATCAACGGCGGGAAGCCGCCATTGCGGGTGGCTTCGGCGATGATCTGGCGGGCGAACGGGAACAAAAGCCGCGGGCATTCGATGAACAGGATCGGCAGCATGTGCTCCTGCGGGAAGCCGGCGATGGCGAAGACGCCGCCATAGACCAGTTCGACATTGAACAGCACTTCCTGGTCGAAGGACGCCTTGGCGTTCAAGGTCAGATTGACGTCGAACTGCTTGTCGGAGAGCGGGTTGGCATTGACATTGACATTGATCGCAATGCCTGGGGCCTTGTCGCGGCCGCGCAGCGAGTTCGGCGCGCCGGGGCTTTCGAAGGACAGGTCCTTCACATACTGGGCAAGCACGTTGAGCGACGGCTGCGCCGTTTCGCCGTTGCCGTTGGCGGCGCCGACCGGCGCGTCATCTTTGCTGGCCATGAGCCTTGTTCCTTTTGCCTGGACAGCAGCGCTGACCGAATTGAAATCGGGCGTTGGCTAGCATGGTCGGCATGACAAGACAAGGTTTGCCGCCTTCAGGCCGAAGGGGTCGATGTAGCCTCAGTCGTCCTCAAGGCGACGGTCAGTCGTCCTTCAGGCGGCGCCACGGCGAGTTATGGTCGGGACCGCGCTTGAAATCGTCCTCGCGCGAATAGTCGCCGTCGTCGAGGTCGATGACCTTGTCGCGCGACCTGCCGCGAAAACCGCCGGCGGTGAAATCGGTCGCGACGACGATGCGGCCCTTGAGCTTGCGCCAGGCAAGGTCGCGCACCGGCGGCAGGAACAGCAGCAGGCCGATAATATCGGTAATGAAGCCAGGGATGATCAACAGGATCGCGGCGACCACGATCATGGCGCCATGCGCGAGCTGGCGGCTGGGGTCGCCGCCGCCGGCCATCTCGGCGCGGACCCGCGCCATGACGCCAAAACCCTGGTGCCGGAGCAGAAGCACGCCGGCAATGCTTGAAGCCAGCACCAGGCCGACCGTGGCGAGCGCCCCGACCTCGCGGCCGACAATGACGAAACCGGCGATTTCCAGCAGCGGCAGCGCAAGCAGGAACAGAGGAAGGAAGGAAATGCGCAAGTCTTGACCGATCGTTTCCATGTTTGCCGGGCGGCGCATAATCGCCGCTGGCACTGAGGCCGTTAGATAGGTATGCCTGCCTTTGATTTGAATGATTGCGCCATGCGTTCTATATGCTTTGCATGTTTAACGCCATGCGACCGCCGCCCGATTGGCTGGCGGTCCCGGCCAGGTCAGGGATTGATTGGCGAAAGATATGGGATTCTTCGACTTCGGCACCATTTTCTTTCTGATTGCGGCGGTGGTGATCTTTTTCCAGCTGCGCAACGTGCTTGGCCGCCGCACGGGCAGCGAGCGCCCGCCCTTCGATCCGTACACGGCCAGCCGCACCGAGAAGGACGCGACCCAGAAGCCCGAAAATGTGGTTTCGCTGCCACGCAAGCGCATGCCGGGCGAGACGGCTGCCGAGACCTACGCGGCCATCGATGCCTTCGCCAAGCCCGACACCGACCTCAACAAGGGCCTGCGCGCGATCAAGGATAATGATCCCTCCTTCGACCCCAAAGTCTTCGTCGACGGCGCCAAGATGGCCTACGAGATGATTGTCATGGCCTATGCCGATGGCGACCGAAAAACGCTGAAGAACCTGTTGTCGCGCGAGGTTTTTGACGGCTTCGTTGCCGCGATTGGCGACCGCGAGGCGAAAGCCGAAAAGATCCAGTCCTCCTTCGTCGGCATCGACAAGGCCGACATCGTCTCGGCCGAGATGAAGGGCGGCGAGGCCCACATCACGCTGCGCATCGTGAGCGAACTGATTTCGGCGACCCGCGACAAGGCGGGTGCCGTCATCGATGGCGATCCCGAGACGGTGGCCGAGGTCAAGGATGTCTGGACCTTCGCCCGCGACACACGCTCGCGCGATCCGAACTGGAAGCTGGTCGCCACCGAGGAAGAAGACTGAGCCTATGCATGTCGCCCGGTGCGGGCAGCTTTTTTGGGATAGCGACATGCAGGCAAACATCGGCAGTGGCGAGGCTGAGGTGTCGCTCTCGCCGCTTTTCGTGGAAAAGTCCTTCGATGATCTTCCCGGTTGGAATTCCGATGACCATCTGCCCGCTTTCGAAGCCTTCCGCCGTTCGGCCTTTCATGTCCTGAACAAGCCCTACCGCACCGGTTCGTTGGGCGTCCGGTTCAACGCGTTTGCCGGCGCCTATGACGAGGCGCGCACCGTTTCGCCGGCGAATCGGTCGGCGGCCAAGGCTTTTTTCGAGCGCCATTTCGCCCCGGTCCAGATTCGATCCGAAAACCTCGGCCTGGTCACCGGCTTCTACGAGCCCGAGGCCGAGGCCTCACCAGTGCGCACGGATGAATTCACGGTGCCGCTGCTGGCGCGGCCTTCCGATCTCGTCGACATCGATGATGGCCTGGTGGAGTATTTCGACCGCAGTGAGATCGAGAGAGGCGCGCTGGCCGGCCAAGGCCTGGAAATCGCCTGGCTTGCCGACAAGGTCGACGTCTTCTTCATCCATGTGCAAGGTGCGGCCAGGCTGAAGATGACCGACGGCCGGCTTTGCCGCGTCACCTACGCCGCCAAATCCGGCCAACGTTTCAGCGGTCCGGGGAAGATTCTCGCCGAACTCGGCGAAATCCGACTGGAAAAAGTGACGATGCAGTCTATCCGCGCCTGGTTCAGGGCGCATCCGGATCGCGTCGACGAGATCCTCTGGCAGAACCGCTCCTACATCTTCTTTCGCGAAGCCGATGTCGACGATGCCGCACTCGGTCCTATCGCCGCCGCCAAGGTGCCGTTGACGCCCGGCCGCTCGCTCGCCGTCGACCGGCTGCTGCATACGTTCGGCACGCCCTTCTACATCGACGCTCCGTCGCTGACCGCCTTCGATGGAAAACCGTTCCGGCGGCTGATGATTGCGCAGGACACCGGCTCGGCCATCACCGGACCGGCGCGGGGCGATCTGTTCGCCGGCTCCGGCGATGCGGCCGGCGAGATCGCCGGCGTCGTTCGCAATGCGGCCGATTTCTATGCCTTGGTTCCACGCGCTCTCGTTTCGGAATCGAATCGATGAGCAAGCGCCCCGATAAACTCAACGAAGACGATCGGGTGCTGTGGAACCTGGTGGCGCGCACCGCCCGACCGCTGAAGGGCCGGACCGCGGTCGAGATTCCCGACATCGTCGTCGACCCTAAGCCGGCACAGACGCCAGTCGCTGTCGGTCCGGTCCTCGCCGCCAAGCCGAAGGCGCAGCATGTATCGCACGCGCTGGACGAGCCGACATTGGACAAGCTGAAGAAGGGCCGGCTGCCGATCGAAGGCCGCGTCGATCTGCATGGCATGACCCAGGACGAGGCCTATTCGCTGCTGTTTTCGTTCCTGCACCGGGCCCATGCCGGCGGCATCCGCTATGTCCTCGTCATTACGGGAAAAGGGTCGTCGTCGGGCGGCGACGGAGTCTTGCGGCGCGCCGTGCCTGCCTGGCTGTCGACGCCTGCCTTCCGGCCGCTGGTCTCCAGCCACGATCACGCCGCCCGCAACCACGGCGGTTCGGGCGCGCTCTACGTTCGACTCAGGCGAACCCGCTGATGACGCCGTTCGGCGAAAAACTGCGGGCGCTTCGAGCCGAGCGCGGCTTGCGCCAGAAGGACATGGCGCAGGCGATCGGAGTCAGCGCCGCCTATTTGTCGGCGCTGGAACATGGCCGCCGCGGCGCGCCGACCTGGACGCTGATCCAGAAGATCATCGGCTATTTCAACGTCATCTGGGACGATGCCGAAGAGCTGGCGCGTCTGGCCGAGGCCTCACATCCGCGGGTGAGACTCGATACGTCCGGCCTCAGTCCTGCCGCCACCGAGTTGGCCAATCTCCTGGCCGAGAACATCGAGAAGCTGAGCGAAGCCGAGCTTGCCCGCATCACCGCCTCGATCTGGGCCGCACTGGAGCGGCGTAAGTAGGGCGGCGCCAAGGCCACGAATGCTCATCAATAGCGCCGGCATTTCATCCTGAAGGCGATGCCCGCCGGCCGTCGCCAGCGGGCATATAGCGAGATTACTTCGCGCCGGCCTGGCCGCCACGGCCGCCAGTGCTGTCATGATCGCCGCCGCGGCCGCCACCCAGGCAGTCCGAGGTGAGATCGCAACAGCGATTGCCCCACTGGTTGTTCTTGGCGCAGCCGGTCTGGTCGGCCATAGCGGATCCGGCCAGGGACGATACCGCGATGGCGGCGAGGAAAGCATTACGCAGGAAAGCAGTCATTTGAAGTCTCCATGGTTGGGTTTCTGTTTACGGCTGTGTGTCGCCGCTGGAGACGGTTTGGTTCACGCAGGTAGCGAAATTTTTTGAGGAGGCGTTTCGAGAGATAAGATTTCGAGGTCAGCGCTGCCCTCATCCGCCGCGCTGCGCCTATTTTGCAACGTTGACGATTGGCGAAATCACCGATGGCAGCATCTTTCTCCCCGTCACTATACGGGGAGAAATGCCCGGCAGGGCAATGAGGGGCAGCGCCGACTTGCGGTTATCTCGTGAAAGTTATTAGCCGCGGGCTTCCGACGAAGCTGTTCGCAGCGACGCGCTCACATGCATCGTCCTTATTTACTGAACCGCGCCGACCAGCACCTGCTGGCCGCCGCGGATCGAGACCCAGCGGCCGGTGTTGTCGATGGCCTGCCGCTTGAGGAAGCGATAGCCGGTGGCGTCCCAGATCTTCACCTTGTCGGTCAGATTGTCGAGGACGTAGTCGCCCTTGTCGGTGCGCACCGTCAGCACGGCATGGCCTTCGCCGTCCGGCTTGCGCACGACGGTGATCAAGAGATCGGCCAGCGACACGCCAGAGCGCGAGAGCTGGCGGCGCTTTTCCAGCACATAGTCTTCGCAATCGCCGACGCCCTTGTCGGGATAGGCCCAGACCTCGTCCTTGCCATAGATGTCGTAGTCGCTCATCGGCTTGACGGCGGCGTTGACCCTTGACGTCACGTTGATCAGCTTGCGCATGAAGGCGTCGGTCATCGCGGCGGGGTTGAGGTTGCTCGGCCGGATCGAGCATTCGCCGGGCTGGGTTTTACAGAAATCATAGTGGCCGATCGGCTGCGAGGTCATGCCGCCCGTCGCCATGGCGCCGCCTGCAAATGCCGGCACTGCCCAGCACACAGAGATCGCCAGCCCTGCTGCCGCCCACAAGCGCAGCGTCCGTGCCATCGGTGAGGAAGTCATTGTCCCCGTTCGCCCTTGTTCTTAACGAAAGGTTAAAGGGGATTTACACTCCGTGTCAATTATAAGGGGAGCCAGATTCTTCGGCATGGTTACCCGCGCCCGCCCAACAGCGTCTATTGTGCAACAGAACGCCTGTGGCGCGCAAAATCGCCCCGCTTTTGCGGGCAATGCACGCTGCAGCCGGATCGAGCCTCAGCTTTTGGCGGAGCGGACCAGCCTTGGTTTCACCGCAACCCGGTTCTGGCGGCCGTAGCTGGTGATGAAATCGACGATGCGCGGCACGATTTCCGAGCGGAATCGCGACCCGTTGAAGACGCCGTAATGGCCGACGGCCGGCTGCATGTAATGCGCATGCCGGTCAGCCGGGATGTTGGGGCAGAGATCGTGGGCGGCCTGGGTCTGGCCGAGACCGGAAATGTCGTCGTTCTCGCCTTCGACCGTGAACAGCGCGACATTGCGGATCGCCTTGGTGTCGACCACCTCGCCGCGATGCGTCATCTCGCCCTTGGGCAGCGCATGGCGCACGAACACCGTGTCGACGGTCTGCAGATAGAATTCCGCCGTCAGGTCCATCACCGCCAGATATTCGTCGTAGAAATCGCGGTGCTTCTCGGCATTGTCGCCGTCATGCTTGACCAGATGCATGAAGAAGTCCTTGTGGGCGGTGATGTGGCGGTCGAGGTTCATGCTCATGAAGCCCGACAGCTGCAGGAACCCCGGATAGACCTCGCGGCCGAAGCCCGGCACCGGCCATGGCGCATGCATGATGACGTTGTCGCGGAACCAGTCGATGCCCTTTTCCTTGGCCAGAAGATTGACCGCGGTCGGGTTGCGGCGTGTGTCGATCGGCCCGCCCATCAGGGTCATGGTCGAGGGCACGAAGGGATCGCCGCGCTTTTCCATCAGCGCCACCGCTGCCAGCACCGGCACCGAAGGCTGGCACACCGCCATCACATGGGTGTCCGGCCCCAGCGCATGCAGCATGTCGATGATGTAGTCGATATAGTCGTCGAGGTCGAAATGGCCGTCAGTCACCGGTACCATGCGGGCATCGACCCAGTCGGTGATGTGCACGTCGACATAGGGCAGCATCGCCTCGACCGTGCCGCGCAGCAGCGTCGCATAATGGCCCGACATCGGCGCCACGATGAGAAGCTTGGGGTCGGCCTTTCGCCCGGCGGGCACCGACCGCTCGAAGCGGGTAAGATTGCAGAACGGCTTCGACCACACCGTCTTTTCGCTGACCTCGACGCTCTTCCAGTCGACCACGGTCTTGCTCAGGCCGAAATGCGGCTTGCTGTAGCGGCGCGTCGTGCGCTCGAACAGTTCGGCGGTGGCGGCGACCGAGCGGCCCCACGGCGTATGCGAAAACGGATTGAGCGGGTTGGTGTAGAACAGCCGCACTGCATCGGCATAAAGCCGCGCGGGCTGCAAGGCGGCATGGTTCATTTCATAGAGCTGATAGAACATCAGGTACTCCGCAGCTGCCGTGACCGAAGGGACGACGGACAGCGCCGAGCCTTGAATGTCTCGCGCGGAGGTTAACAAGATATTGCTGCGATGCAATACGTCACGTGGCGTGACATAATGCCAATCTTTCGTCCAAGGCCTTGAGAAACCGCGTTGGGCGGGTGCAGCCGGCTCAATGTGCACTGCAAAATGCAAGGCTGTTGGACGACGGGGCAGGATGTGTCCGGCCCGATCGGGCCGGACTTGGACAGATCTAGACGCGCGCCATGCACACCGAGGTATGGCCCGAGCCGATGAAGCCGAGCTGGCCGGCGGCGCCCTTGGACAGGTCGAGCACGCGCCCTTTGATGAACGGTCCACGGTCGTTGATGCGCACGATGACGCTGCGGCCATTATTCTGGTTGGTCACTTTCAACTTGGTGCCGAAAGGCAGGCTGCGGTGCGCGGCGGTCAGCGCCGACGGGTTCATGCGTTCGCCATTGGCGGTCCTGGAATGCAGTGCGTACCAGGAGGCGCGGCCGCACTGGCCGGCGGCGGAGGAGGCGGATGCACCGACCATCAGGCCAGCCGCGACCGTTACCGCGACAAGCGCGGTCTGGTTTGTTTTCTTCATGTTGGGGGGATTGGCTCCGTTTTCGACAGACCCCAGCCGTTAAGTGTCGAATAAGGCGGGAAATGCGGCAAGCATCGGGCAGTTCCGTGGCACTGGCACACGTTTGGAGTCGCTGGGAAACAGTTTGTCAGGCATCTTTCGTGTGGCGCGGCCGTATCGCCAGCGATATTGCGAGCTGTTTCACAGATTCCGTGAGCAAGGCAGGACGTTATAGTACAAGTAGAAGAGAGCGCGATTGGGCGCCGTCCTTTCGCTCTGTCATCACGGTCATGGCGCAGTTGACGATCGACTTCGGAAAGGAATCTTGGCGATGAGACTGTTCAGATATCTGCTGGCGCTGATCGTGCTCGCCATTGGCGCGCTGTGGTCGCTGCAAGGCATTGGCGTGGTCGGCGGCAGCTTCATGACCGGCCAGCCGCAATGGCTCTATACCGGCATCGTGACCATGCTGGTCGGTTTCGCCGGGCTGGTATGGGCGAGCCGTTCGCCGGGGTGAGTTGCGACGAAAGTCGACCGCCACAGATCGACCCCCACTCCGTCGAGCTTCGCTCGACACCTCTCCCCCGATCGACGGGGGAGAGGAAAGGCGCGAGCCTTGCAGGGGCGCGAACTTATGCGGCCTGGCTCCCTTCCTCTCCCTCCGAAGGGGGGAGAGGTGGCGCCGCGAAGCGGTGACGGAGTGGGGGAAGGCGCTGGTCAAACCCGCAGTCGCAAACAGGGCCAACCCGGCGAGCAAGAAAACAGCCACCCCATATTGCCGGTCCATTCTGTTACCTATCTATCCGGTTCGGATAGAATGCCCTGCCCGCGACAGCACTACCCGAACAGCTGATCCAGAATCCTGCCCTCCAGCCTGGCAAGCTCGACCGAACCGCGCCGGCGCGGCCGCGCCACCGACACGTCGAGATCGAGCGCGATGCGGCCGTCCTCGATCACCGCCACCCGGTCGGCGAGCGCAACCGCCTCGGCGACGTCATGCGTGACCAGCACCGCGGTGAATTTTTGCTCCAGCCAGATGCGTTCCAGAAGCTGCTGCATTTCGATGCGGGTCAGCGCATCGAGCGCGCCGAGCGGCTCGTCGAGCGCCAGGATCCGAGGCTGGCCGATCAGGGCGCGCGCCAGCGCCACGCGCTGCTTCTGGCCGCCCGACAGCACCGAGGGCCATTCGTCGGCGCGGTCGGCGAGGCCGACTTCACCCAGGATGGCGAGCGCGCGCCGCCTGGCTTCCGCACCGGTGGCAAGCCCGGTCAGCCCGACCTCGACGTTTTTCACCACGCTGGCCCAGGGCAACAGCCGCGGCTCCTGGAACATGAAGCGGCTCTCTTCCCCGGCGCCGGCCTTCGCCTCCGGCCCGAATGTAAGGGATCCAGCGGTTGGCCGATCGAGCCCGGCCAGCAGCCGCAACAGCGTACTCTTGCCGCAGCCGCTCTTGCCGATGACGGCCACAAACTGTCCGACGGGCACATCGAGATCGATGCCGTCGAGCACGACCTTGTCGCCAAAGCGCTTTTCCACGCCCTTGAAGGCAAAGGCGCGCTGCCTTTCGACGGCCTCCTCCGGCCGTGACGGTTCCGGCGCGGCGACGAAGGAACGGATGGCGGTCAGGCTGGCGGTTGGCATCGAACCCTCAGGCGTTCTGGAAGGCGGGATGCCAGCCGAGCGACAGCCGCTCGAGCAGGCGGGCGAAGCTGTCGGCAAGCTTGCCGAGCAGCGCATAGATCAGGATCGACAGCACGACCACATCGATCAGCAGGAATTCGCGTGCCTGCATGGCCATGTAGCCGAGGCCGGAACTGGCCGAGATGGTTTCGGCAACGATCAGCGTCAGCCACATGATGCCCAGCGCATAGCGCAGGCCGACGAAGATCGCCGGCAGCGCGCCGGGCAGGATCACCTGAAAAAACAACGCGCGGCGGTCCATGCCGTAGACCCGGCCCATCTCGACCAGATGCGGGTCGACGCTCTGGATGCCGAGCAGCGTGTTGACGTAGATCGGGAAGAACACGCCGAGCGCCACCAGGAACAGTTTTGCTTCCTCGTCGATGCCGAACCACAGGATGACCAGCGGGATCAGCGCCAGATGCGGGATGTTGCGGATCATCTGTAGCGTCGTGTCGGTCAGGCCGCGGCTGAGCGCCGACAGCCCGTTGGCAAGGCCGAGTGCAAAGCCGATCGAGCCGCCGATGGCAAAGCCGGCCAGCGCGCGCAGCGTGCTGACGCCGATGTTCTGTATCAGCTCGCCCGACAGCGTCAGCCGCCAGAAGGCCTCGGCCACCGCGCTCGGCGCCGGCAGCACATTGGGCGGCATCACGCCGGCGCGGCTGGCGGCTTCCCAGCCAATTATGACCAACGCCGGCAGCAGCCAGCCGATGCCGTTCTGTTTGACCCGTTGAGCCAGGCTCATGACGACGCCTGAAGGCGGTTGGCGCCGTGGAACCCGACGGCGAATTCATTGGCGATGTGCTCATGCGCCCGTGCCCGCCTGGTGCCCAGGCCGAGACGCGGGAACAGAAGCTCGGCGACGCGGTAGGCTTCCTCGAGATGCGGGTAGCCGGAGCCGATGATGGTGTCGATGCCGATCGCCTGATACTCGCGGATGCGCTCGACGATCTGCTCGGGCGAGCCGACCAAAGCTGTGCCGGCGCCGCCGCGCACCAGGCCGACGCCGGCCCACAGATTGGGCGAAACCACCAGCCTGTCGCGGCGGCCGCCATGCAGTTCGGCCATGCGCCGCTGTCCCACAGAGTCCATCTCCCTGGTGAAGCGGGCCTGGGCATTTTCGATCTGGGCATCGGTGACGTGGCTGATCAGCCGGTCGGCGGCGCGCCAGGCCTCTTCCTCGGTCTCGCGCACGATGAAATGCAGCCTGATGCCGAAACGCAGTTTGCGGCCGCGCCGTTCGGCTTTCTTGCGCGCAGCACTGAGCTTCTCGGCCACCTGTGCCGGCGGTTCGCCCCAGGTCAGGTACATGTCTACCAGATCGGCGGCGAGCTCCTGGCCCGCATCCGACGAGCCGCCGAAATAGAGCGGCGGCCGCTCCTGGCTCGGCAACAGGTCGAGGCGGCCATTGTCGACGCGGTAATATTTGCCGTTGAAATTGACGCTTTGGCCCGACACCAGCGCGCGCCAGATGGTTAGGAACTCCTGCGCCTGGGCATAGCGCTCGTCATGCGGCAGGAAGACACCGTCGCCGGCAAGCTCGGTCGGGTTGCCGCCGACCACGACGTTGAGCAGCAGGCGGCCATTGCTCAGCCGGTCGAGCGCCGCGGTCTGGCGCGCCGCGAAGGTCGGCAGCGTCACGCCGGGCCGCAGCGCCACCAGGAATTTGAGCTTTTCGGTCAGCGCCGCTAGTCCGGAAGCGGTGATCCAGGAATCCTCGCAATTCTGCCCGGTCGGCAAAAGCACGCCGGGAAAGCCGAGCCGGTCGACGGCCTGTGCGATCTCCTTGAAGTAAGCGAACTCCGGCGGCCGCTGCTGCTGTTCGGAGCCGAGATAGGAGCCGTCGCCATGCGTCGGGATGAACCAGAAGAAATCGAGCGGGCCGGCTTGCGGGCTTGATGAAGCGGTCATGGCGAAATCCCTGAGGCTTGAAACGGCAAAGGCGCCGGGCGTTTTCCGCCCGGCGCCACACAAGAAAGTTCAATTGCCCGGTGCGGTCCACACGGCGTCGGAGATGCGCACCGCGTTCGGGATCAGCTTGAGCTTGTAGAAGCGATCGGCTGTCGCCTGCTGGCCGGCGATGATCTCGTCGGTGATCGGGAAGATGCCGAATTTGGTGCGGTTGGCCGCGATCGTCTGTGCATCGAGCGGCACGCCGGTCACCTCATGCAGCGCCGCGGCAACCTTGTCGCGGTTCGCGTCCGCCCATTTCGCCGCCACGCCGAGCGCCGCTATCGTCGTGGTGATCGTCTCCGGATGCGCCTTGGCGAAATCCTTGTTGGCGAGGAAATAGGTGTTCACCTTGAGCACCTCGCTGGAGCGCGCCAGCACGCGCGGCTGGTAGCGTGTCTCGGCGATGGCGTAGAACGGATCCCAGACCGCCCAGGCATCGATCTGGTCGCTGGCGAAAGCCGCCGCGGCATCGGCCGGGCTGAGATAGACCGGGGTGATCTGGTCGAAGGGGATGTTTGCTTTTTCGAGTGCCGCGACCAGCAGATTGTGCGCGCTGGTGCCTTTGCCGACGCCGATGCGCTTTCCCTTGAGGCCGGCGAGCGACTGGATCGGCGATGCCGGCTTGACGAAGATCGCTTCGCCGTCGCCATTGGCCGGCAGTGCCGCCGCATAGACGATGTTGGCGCCGGCCGACTGGCCGAAGATTGGCGGTGCGTCGCCGGTCCAGCCGACATCGATGGCGCCGACATTGAGCGCCTCGACCAACGGCGGGCCGGCGGTGAATTCGACCCATTTCACCGCGACACCCTTGTCGCTCAGCGCCTTCTCGATCACCTGCTGCTGCCGGGCGATGACCGGCAGGCCGGTCTTCTGATAGCCGATGTTGAGCTGCTTCAACTCTTGCGCCGAGGCACTGAGCGAGGCAGCAATGCCCGCCGCCAAAAGGCCAAGGCCGAAAACGCGTCTGGTCAGGCTGAACATGATCCCTCTTCCTTCGCTGCGAACCGGCGCCGGGAAGGGCTCCCTGCCGTGGATGAGAGACAAGGCTAGGTAGGTCTATAAATTTAGTAGAGAAACGATTTTGCGAGTTGGCTGCTTGACGTGGAAATATTTTCTTCAGAACCCAGCACTCGTCATCCTAGGGCGAAGCAAGGAGCGAAGCGACGCGGCGCAGACCCTAGGATCCATGCCGTGACGTTTGCCGTAGAGTGGAACGGATCAGAATGTCGCTTGTGCGCGAACCGAGGCTCGATACCCTGAAACCATGACCGGCGACGTCTACATGACTGCAAGCCAAAAACGCGGCACGATCTACATCGGCGTCACCAACGATCTCTCCCGCCGCATGCCTGAACACAAATCCGGCCAGGGCGCAGGCTTCACCAGCCGCTATGGTGTTCAACGGCTGGTCTGGTATGAGGAATTCTTCGACATCACCGATGCCATTCAACGCGAGAAGTCGCTGAAGCGATGGCCGAGACAGTGGAAGATCGAACTGATAGAGAAGGCCAATCCGGAGTGGTTTGAGCTGTTTCGCGGAACCGGGTGGTAGGCGCCCGGTTTGTTGCTCCCCTGGAGCGTAGCATCAGCGTCTCGGCATGGATCCTAGGGTCTGCGCCGCGTCGCTTCGCTCCTTGCTTCGCCCTAGGATGACGAAATCGCGAAGGCTGGCGCTAATCTCCATCACCTCACTGCGACCAATACTGCCAGGCCCAGTAAAATCCCTCGTCGCGCGGCGGCAGGCGGTCGCGTTCGGCGTCGAGTTGCACGGGGGCCGGCGATTTCGGCTGCGGCTGCGACGACGAGTTCTCCCGCCAGGCGAGCAGCCAGTTGCCGAGATGGGCGAACAGCACCGCGGTGGACTGGGTCATGACATCACTCCTTCTGTTCCGGGGTCGGCGGTCGCCGTGCTGCGAAGGGAAGCAGCCGGTCAAACCGGCAGAACTTGTTGTCATTCCTTTCCCGCCCACGGAACCAGCTGACGCTCGATTCGGCGGATGATGAATTCCAGCACGAAGGCTATTGTCGCGATCACCACTATTCCCATCACCACGACATCGGTGACCAGGAACTGGGCGGCCGACTGGATCATGAAGCCGAGGCCGCGCGTTGCCGCCACCAGCTCGGCTGCAACCAGCGTCGACCAGCCGGCGCCGAGCGCGATGCGCAGGCCGGTGAGGATCGACGGCAGCGCGCTGGGCAGGATGACATGGCGCACCACTTGGCGCTGCGTCGCACCAAGCGAACGCGCCGCATCGATGCGCTCCTTTGAGACACCGCGCACGCCCGAGGCCGTCGACAGCGCCACCGGCGCCAGCATGGCAATGGCGATCACCAGGATCTTTGACGGCTCGCCGATGCCGAACCAGATGATGACCAGCGGCAGATAGGCGAGCGGCGGGATCGGCCGCAAAAATTCGAGCAAGGGATCGAAGATGCCGCGCCCGACCGTCGAAATGCCGATAGCCAGCCCAACCGGAACGCCGATGACGATGGCCGCGAGCAGCGCCGCGAACACGCGGCCGAGGCTGGCGACGATATGCTGCAGCAAAGTCGCGTCGACGAAGCCGTCCTTGATCACCACGATGAACTTGGTCCACACGGCGGCGGGCGACGGCAGGAACACCGGCGACACCAGTTGCAGGCGCGCAGACAGCGCCCATGCCGCCAGCACGACCAGGATGGTGACGGCGCTGATCGCCCGCGAGGAAACCCCGCGCCGCTTCCGCACCGGCCGCGACCACGGCACCGAAATGGCATCGGCCTCGCCGGTCCCGGTGGCCGGCCGCTCGCTGTAGGAGGTGACGCTCATGCCACCTCTCCTTCGAAGATCGCATCGGTCAGCTCGCCGCGCGCCGCGGCAAAGGCCGGATCGGCCTTGATGGTGCGGATCGGCTCGCCTGCGGCATAGCGCCGGCTGAAACCGGTCTCGAATGTCCGCACCACGCGGCCCGGTCCGGGCGCCAAAACGACGATGCTTGTGGCCAGCACCAGCGCCTCCTCGATGCCATGCGTGACCATCAGCACGCCGACCCGGCTTGCGGTCCACAGGTCGAGCAGCGTCGTCTGCATGCGCTCGCGCGTCAGCGCATCGAGTGCGCCGAGCGGTTCGTCGAGCAGCAGGAATTCCGGCTCGGCCGCGAGCGCTCGGGCGAGGCCGACGCGCTGGCGCATGCCGCCGGACAATTCCCAGATGCGTTTGTCGCCGACGCCGTCAAGCTTGACCAGCGCCAGCAACTGGTCGGCGCGGCGCGCCCGCTCGGCTTGCGGCACGCCGCGCAGCCTGAGCGCAAAGCCGACGTTTTCACGAGCCGTCAGCCAGGGAAACAGCGCATCGTTCTGGAACACGACCGCCCGGTCGGAGCCTGGGCCGGTGATCGGTCTGCCGCCGATCGTGGCGACCCCGCGCGCGGGTTCGACCAGGCCGGCGGCGACATTGAGCAGCGAGGTCTTGCCGCAGCCGGAGCGGCCGACCAGCACGACGAAATCGCCCTTGGCGACATCGATGGAAACTCGGTCGACCGCCGGCGCTGCTTGGCCGTCATAGTGAACCGAGGCCTTGTCGAGTACGAGATGCGGGTCGAGTACGAGATGCGGCATGAAAAGGGGCTCCGGAAGAAAATCAGCCTGCCCCGGCCCTCGTTAAGCGGATCCGGGACAGGCAGCACGCGGCGTCAGGGAAGAGGAAACCGCGCGTGTTCAGAGCAATTCCAGGAAAAGTGTGAAGCGGTTTTCCGTCCGGAATTGCGTAAAACTGAAGATCAGTTCGAGGCCAGAGCCTCGGTCACGTATTTCGACGACACGTATTTCGAATAGTCGGGCAGCACGGCGTCGATCTTGCCCTGCTCCTTGAGGAAGGCCGAAGCTGCCTCCATCGCCTTGACCGTGCCGCCGCCGAGGAATTTGTCGGAAGCCTGCTCCTCCAATGTCGGGAAGACGTAACCCTTGAGGAGCTGCGGCACCTCTTCCAGTTTGGCGCCGGTGATCTTGGCGATCTTGGCCGCTTCCGGCGACGAAACCGACCATGCCTCGGGCTTGGCCAGGAACTGGGCATAGGATTCGCCGGTCACCTTGACGAAATCGCGCACGGCGTCCGGGTTCTTTTCGGCGAAGTCGGTGCGCACGATCCAGGCGTCGAAGGTCGGCGCGCCCCAGGCGGCAACCTGCGAGGAATCCAGCACCACCTTGCCTGTCGTCTTGATCTGGCCGAGCGCCGGATCCCAGACATAGGCCGCGTCTATGTCGCCGCGGGCGAAGGCGGCGGCTATTTCCGGTGGCCTGAGATTAAGGATTTCGACCGACTTCGGGTCGACGTTTTCGTGCTTCAGCGCGGCAAGCAGGCTGTAATGCGTGGTCGACACGAACGGCACCGCCACCTTCTTGCCGGCGAGGTCGGCGATCTTCTCGATGCCGGATCCATTGCGGGCGACCAGCGCCTCGGACTGGCCGATCAGGCCGACGACAAAGATGGTCTGGATCGGCAGTTCGCGGCTGGCGGCCGCGGCCAGCGGACTCGAGCCGACATAGCCGATATCGACCGAACCGGATGCGACGGCGGCGATGACATCGGCACCGGAATCGAACTTACGCCAGTCGATCGTTGCCTTGGTCGCCTTTTCATAGGCGCCGTCGGCCTGTGCTACTTTCGAAGGTTCGACCACCGTTTGGTAGCCAATGGTGATGTTGAGGTCCTGCGCCTGGGCCGGGCCGAGGAAGGCCGCACCCGCCAAAGCTGCCGACGACAGGAGGACAATGCGTCGCGAAATGCTGGACATGAAAGGCTCCATGAAAAATGAGAAAAACCGGATGCCTGTTCATAGTCAGCTAATTCTATCATTCTTGTAGAGTTAAATCGTTCCAAGGAAAAAGCACTTGTTAGAAAAAACCAACGGCTGATGCGGGCGCGGTGACCGGCCCGTGTCGGACCGTGCACAAACGCAAACGGCGCCCCAAAGGTGCTGAAGAGTTGGTGGTCCTGCCAACCCTCGCTACGGAAGAGGCCTGATTTGGTGCTCGGCGCGCCGCTTGCGGCCTGCCGCAGGATCGATGTCGAGCCGTTGAGCCTCACCGACTTCCGCAGCGACGGCCACCGCTGGATGCTGCGGTCAAGCGGCGTGCCGGTGGCCGCCAAGGCCGCCCGGTCTCAGAGCGGCAAGGCGGCGTCCTGATATCGGGCGCAGGGCGGCGCCCGAGTTGTCGGGAGTCATGTTCGCCGATCCGCGGGCTGCGACCCAAAATTCCCGGCAAAGCCCCAAATGGCGCAAATCCATGCTGTAAAAGACGGTTGATTTGAAAACACGTTCCGCGTGTTCGAGGGTAAGTATAGTAATCTTATCGACATTGGGAGCAGGAGCCGCCGTTCATCGCCGCAATCGCTCGCGGCTGGCTGTGACCGTAACGGCACAAAGCCTTGCTAAAGTGGCCCCTGCGGCGTGAAAACGAAGCAAAATCAAGGTTTCTCGGCTTGTATATCATGTCAGTAGAATTTATGTGTCGAAGCAGCTTGCACGCGGCGGGGAGGCACGTCAGGCGTTTCGCAACCGATGGTTTGGGCCATCGCCTGACAGAGAAACATTCGGTCTATGCTCACCAAAAAAGGCAAGTACGGCCTCAAGGCGCTGGTCCATCTGGCGCATCTGCCGGTGGGACAGCTCGCCTTCGTCGGCGACATCGCCAGCGGCAACAACATCCCGAAGAAATTCCTCGACGCCATTCTGGGCGAATTGCGCAATGCCGGTTTCGTCCAGAGCCGCAAGGGCAAGGATGGCGGCTATCGCCTGGCGCGCCCGGCCGACGAGATCAAGGTCGGCCATGTCGTGCGCGTCCTCGACGGACCGCTGGCGCCCATCCCCTGCGCCAGCCGCACCCAGTATCAGCGCTGTGAAGACTGCAATGAGGCGACATGCCAAGTCCGACATCTGATGCTCGAGGTCCGGCAGGCGATCGCCGAGGTGCTCGACCAGCGCACGCTGGCCGAGATGCGCGACATCGTCCTCGACGACCTTCCGGTCGCGAGGGACATCGACGAGCTTGCGCCGGCGCAAAAGGTCCCCGCCTGATCCTGAGCGTGCTCGCATGAGCGTCGCGCGCGCCAATTCGATCATCCGCAGCTCGATCATCATCGTCGGCGGCGGCGCCAGCGGCGTCGTGCTTGCCGCGCATCTGCTGAAGTCGCCCAACCCGGACCTTCGCGTCACGCTGATCGAAAAGCGTCCGCATTTCGGCCAGGGCATCGCCTATTCGACGCTCTTATCGGCGCACGTGCTGAATGTCAGCGCCGCGGGGATGAGCGCCTATGCCGACGATCCCCTGAATTTCTGGCGCTGGTTGCAGGGGCGCGGCCTGATAAGCCAGGAACAGACGCCGCAGACACCCTTCTATGCACCGCGCAGCGTCTATGCCCGCTACCTCAAGGAAGTGCTCGACGAACTCGAAGCGCGCGAAAAGGAAACCGGCCGTCTCAGGCTGATTCGCGAGGAAAGCCTGTCGATCTCGCCGACATCGTCCGGTGTCGAAGTGGTGCTGGCCAACGGCACCAGCGTCGTCGCGCATCTGGCGGTGCTTGCCACCGGCCACGACGAGCAGCCCGGCGCCGGCCAAGGTCATGCCATCCGCATGGGCACCGAGGCCGACACAGCGCTCGATCCTGAAGCCCGCGTGCTGGTGCTGGGCACCGGGCTCAGCATGGTCGATGCCTTCCTGTCGCTCGAGCAGCGCGGCCATCGCGGCGAGATCGTCGCCGTGTCGCGGCGCGGCCTGCTGCCGTCGCCGCACCGCAAGGGCAACCCGATCAAGCTCGACGTCGCCGACATTCCGCTCGGCACGCAGCTCTCCTATTTCGTCGGCTGGTTCCGCGACCTGATCCGAGAAAACCAGAAGGCCGGCATCGACTGGCGCGACGTCGTCGATGGGCTGCGACCCTTCAACCAGAAGATCTGGCAGAACTGGCCGTCCTCGGCCAAGCGCCGCTTCGTCGAGCACACCAAGGCCTGGTGGGACATCCATCGCCATCGGCTGGCGCCCGAGGTGCATGCCCGCGTCACCGAGGCGGTGCGCACCGGCCGCATCCGCCCGGTCGCCGGCCGTGTCGTCGGCATCGAGGCCGGCGATGGATTCACCGTCGGCATCCAGTCCCGCCACACAAAGGCGCTGGAAACGCTGCAGGTCGCCCGCATCTATGATTGCACCGGCATCGCCCGCGATATCTCGACGACGTCGAACAGCGTCGTGCGCTCGCTGGTCGACCGCGGCCTGGCGCGGCCCGACCCGCTGCGGCTTGGTCTCGATGTCACAGCCAAATGCGAAATCATCGCCGGCGACGGCACCGCATCGGCCAAGATCCTCGCCGTCGGGCCGCTGACCCGCGGCACCTTCTTCGAGATCGACGCCATCCCCGATATCCGAGTCCAGTGTGCGCGGCTGAGCAAGCAGCTGCTGGGGTAAAGCTGTTGACGTCGGTGGGATAGCACGCCCCTCAGAGGGGGGTGGGAAGGATCGCTACGGAGGGTGTTGGGCTTGAGTCCAAAGCCGGCCTAAAACTGGAATTCCATTCCCCCTCTCGCCGGTTGATTGGCACGATCTACCTTCTTTCCGACTGCAAACGGCCGGAAAAGAAGCTACGCTGCCGCTCTGCCCCCGAGGCGGTCGCTTGTTCAAGGGAGCACATCGATATGAGCGAGCACGGAAAAGCTGCGCCAGGCAGTTCGGACGGCGCGTTATCCCGCCTGCGTCCGCCCTACGCCTCGGTGCTCGACCTCATCGGCCAGACGCCGGTGGTCGAACTGACCAAATTCGACACCGGCAAGTGCCGGCTGTTCATCAAGCTCGAAAGCCAGAATCCAGGCGGCTCGATCAAGGACCGCATTGCGCTGTCTATGATTTCCGCGGCCGAGAAGGAAGGCAAGCTCAAGCGCGGCGGCACCATCGTCGAGGCGACCGCCGGGAATACCGGCCTCGGCCTCGCCCAGGTCGGCATCCCCAAGGGCTACCGCATCATCCTCGTCGTGCCCGACAAGATGTCGCGCGAAAAGATCCAGCATCTGCGCGCGCTCGGCGCCGAAGTGCGCATGACGCGCTCCGATGTCGGCAAGGGCCATGCCGAATATTACCAGGACATGGCCGAGAAGATCGCATCGGAAACGCCCGGCGCCTTCTACGCCAACCAGTTCGCCAACCCGGCCAACCCCGAGGCGCATGAGACCACCACCGGACCGGAAATCCTTGCCCAGCTCGATGGCGACCTCGACGCCGTGGTCGTCGGCGTCGGCTCCGGCGGTACGCTGACCGGGCTTGGCCGCTACTTCGCCAGAACATCGCCGAAGACCGAAATGGTGCTGGCCGATCCCGTCGGATCGGTGCTGGCGCCGCTGATCAAGACCGGCAAGATGGAAGAGGCCGGCAGCTGGACCGTCGAAGGCATCGGCGAGGATTTTGTGCCGCCCAATGCCGATCTGTCGCTGGTCAGGAAAGCCTATTCCATCCCAGACAAGCAGAGCATGCTGGCCGTGCGGGACCTGCTTTCGAAGGAAGGCATTCTCGCCGGCTCGTCTTCCGGCACGCTGCTGTCGGCCGCGCTTCGCTATTGCCGCGAGCAGACGACAGCAAAACGCGTCGTCACCTTCGTCTGCGACAGCGGCAACAAATACCTGTCCAAGGTGTTCGACGATTTCTGGCTGGCCGAGCAGGGGCTGGCCGAACAGGAACAGCATGGCGATCTGCGCGACCTTGTCGTGCGCTCGCACCGCACCGGCGACACCGTCTATGTCGGCCCCGACGAAAGCCTGCTCAACGCCTATGGCCGCATGCGCCGCTCCGATGTCTCGCAGCTGCCGGTGCTGGACAACGGCAAGCTGGTCGGCATTATCGATGAGGGCGATATATTGGCCAAGGTCGACGGCCCCTATGACGGCCGCTGGGACCGCTTCAACGCTCCGGTGTGCACCGCCATGACCTCCAATCTGCACACGCTGCAGGCCAGCCAGACGCTGGATGCGCTGCTGCCGGTGTTCGACCGCAACGAGGTCGCCATCATCTTCGATGGCGACGAGTTCGTCGGCCTGATAACCCGTATCGACCTGATCAACCATTTAAGGCGCGCACGATGACTGCTGAAACACCCCCATCGGGCAAGAACCGCCTGGCTTTTTCCACGCGCACCATCCATGGCGGCCAGAGCCATGACCCGCTGACCGGCGCGGTGATGGTGCCGATCTACGCGACCTCGACCTATGGCCAGCAGTCGCCCGGCGTGCACAAGGGGTTTGAGTACGCCCGCAGCCAGAACCCGACCCGCTTCGCCTTCGAGCGCGCGGTGGCCGATCTCGAAAGCGGCTCGGCCGCCTTTGCATTCGCGTCCGGCCTGGCGGCGATCTCGACCGTGCTCGAGCTGCTCGACAGCGGCGCCCATATCGTTGCAACCGACGACATCTATGGCGGCTCGTTCCGGCTGATGGAGCGGGTGCGCAAGCGCTCGGCCAATCTGCAGGTCTCCTTCGTCGATTTTACCGACCTCGCCGCTGTCGAAGCCGCTATCCGTCCGGAGACGAAACTGCTCTGGGTCGAAACGCCCACCAATCCGCTGCTGCGCATCGTCGACCTCGAAGGCGTTGCGGCACTCGCCAGGCGCAAAGGGGTTTTGACGGTCGCCGACAACACGTTCTGCAGCCCCTACATCCAGCGGCCGCTTGAACTCGGCATCGACATCGTCGTCCATTCGACGACAAAATATCTCAACGGCCATTCCGACATGGTCGGCGGCGTCGCCATCGTCGGCGACAACAAGGATCTCGCCGCCCAGCTGAAATTCCTGCAGAACGCCATCGGCGCCATCTCCGGTCCCTTCGACAGTTTTCTCGCGCTGCGCGGCATCAAGACACTGGCGCTCAGGATGGAGCGGCATTCCACGAACGGCCTGAAGATTGCGCAGTGGCTGGAGGCGCGAAAAGATGTGCGCCGCGTCGTCTATCCCGGCCTGGCCAGCCATCCGCAGCACGCCATCGCCGTCCAACAGATGCATGCCTTCGGCGGCATGATCTCGGTCGACCTCGACCGCGACCTCGCCGGCACCAAACGCTTCCTCGAACGGACGCAATTGTTCACGCTGGCTGAAAGCCTCGGCGGCGTCGAAAGCCTGATCGAACACCCGGCGCTGATGACGCACGGCTCGATCCCGGCGGAAAAGCGCGCGGAAATCGGCATTTCGGATTCGCTGGTGCGGTTGTCGTCGGGGATAGAGGATGGCGATGATCTGATCGCCGACCTGGACCAGGCGCTGCGGGGGTAGGCGTACCAGATGCGTACCGATGACAATGAGGGGCGGCGCTGACCGTCGAGATTAAATCCCAATCCGCCGCGCGTTAACACATTCAGCAGCCTTTGCTTAACCCTTCGCCGCTATGTCCCGCCTGGGGAGGCATGGCGAGAGTGAGTATGATGGACAACAACCCGGAAAAGCGCAGCGAATGGCGCGCCATTTTTTATGTGCAGGCCCGCGTGGCCATCCTGTTCGTCCCGGTCGTCGCCAGTCTTCTGATCATTGCCGCACTTGCCGGCAACGACCACAATCCCAATGCCATAGACCGCACGGTTACTGGCTCGGTGAAGTAGGCGCAGCGGTCGGCCGACAGTCGGCCGCCTCAGAAAAACTTCGGGATCGGGCCGTTCTGAGGCGTCACGTCGCCTTCCAGGTCGATGAACGCCTCGTCGACAAAGCACCATGCCCAGCCTTCCGGCGGGTCGTAGCCTTCGATGATCGGGTGCTTTGTGGCGTGGAAATGCTTGGTGGCGTGGCGGTTGGGCGAGTCGTCGCAGCAGCCGACATGGCCGCAGGTGCGGCACAGCCTGAGATGCACCCACATGGAGCCGCTCTTCAGGCACTCCTCGCAACCGAGCGCGCTCGGCGTCACCGTCTTAATGTCGCGCGTGTGTTTGCATTCATCCATTATGCTCTCCTGTCCAGTTCGGGCGCTGCTGCGTTGGGTCGCGCGAGATAGGCGTGCAAGGCAGCCACCACCTGGGCGCCTTCGCCGACGGCGGCGGCGACCCGCTTGACCGAGCCTGCGCGCACGTCGCCGATGGCGAACACGCCGCTGCGGCTGGTCTCCATCTGGCCCGCCCCTATGTCGGCGCCGGTGCGCACGAAACCCCTGGCGTCGAGCGCGATATCGCACCCAGCCAGCCAATCGGTGTTGGGGTCGGCGCCGATGAACAGGAAGAGATGCTGGATCGGCCGCGTCTCGACGCCGCCGGGGTTGCGCCAGCGCAACTGGGTGAGATTGCCGCCTTCGCCTTCCAGCGCCTCGATCTCGGTCTCGCCAAGCACCTCGATGTTGGGTTGCGCCTCGATACGCTCGACCAGATAGCGCGACATGGTTTCCCTGAGGCCGCCGCGGCGCGCCAGCATCGTCACCTTGCGGACCTGGCTGGCGAGATAGACCGCCGCCTGCCCCGCCGAATTGCCGGCGCCGACCAGCGCCACTTCTTGCCCTGTGCATAGCCGCGCCTCGATCGGCGAGGCCCAGTAATGCACCGACGTGCCCTCGAACTCGGCCAGCTTGGCGATGTCGAGGCGGCGGTAGCGCGCGCCGCTGGCGATCACCACCGTGCGTGCGCGCAGGCTTTCACCGTCGCCGACGGTAAGCGTGTAGCCCTCGCCTGCTGCACCGAGCAGCTTGGCCTCGTCGGGGATGACTATTTCGACGCCGAATTTCTGCGCCTGGTTGTAGGCGCGCGCCATCAGCGCCATGCCGGAAATGCCGGTGGGGAAACCCAGATAGTTCTCTATGCGCGCGGAGGCGCCGGCCTGGCCGCCGAAGGCGCGGCAATCGAGCACGATGGTCGACAGCCCTTCGGATGCCGCATAGACCGCGGCCGCCAGCCCCGCCGGTCCGGCGCCGACAATGGCGACGTCATAGACCATGTCGGGATCGATCGGCCGCAGCAGGCCGATGCAGCGGGCAAGTTCGGTTTCGCCGGGATTGTGCATCAGCTTGCCGTTGGGGCAGAGCACGATCGGCAGATGGTGCGGGTCAACATGAAAATGCTCAATCAGCGTCTTGGCGCACGGGTCGCTGTCGGAATCGAGCGCGCGGTGCGGCTGGCCGCTGCGGCGCAGAAATCCCTGCAGCCGCAGCGTGTCGCCATTGCCGGCCGGGCCGATGACGACCGGCCCGCTCGAGCCGCTTTCCAGAAGCCCGACGCGGCGCAGGATCAGCGCCCGCATGATCCGCTCGCCAAGGCTTGCCTCCTGCACCATCAGGTCGCGCAGCCGCTGCGAGGGGATGACGAAGGCCTCGACCGGCTCGGCCGCCTCCGCATTGACCAGCGACGGCCGGCTGGAAAGCTGCGCCAGCTCGCCGATGAAATTGCCGGGACCATGAGTGACGATGGTCTCGCGCCGGCCAGGCCTGACATCCTGGGTGATATCGACCGTGCCCGACAGGATGACGATCAGCCCCGGCGCTACGGTGCCGGCGGTGACGATATGCTCGCCGGCGGCATAGGAACTCGCCTCGCCGAACCGGCGCATGCGCTCGATATCGGCGTCGCCCAGGATGGGAAACATCTGGTCGCGGCGGGTGACGGTGATCGGCTGGGTGGGTGGGGCCATAGGTGCGAGCGTAGCGCCACGGCCGCCGGGTTTGAAGTGGTTTGTTGGGGGACTGGCCGGAAGGGGAGGTGGCTCCCGCGCCAGCTGGTTCGGATGCTTCGCATGGTCCCGCGCTGCAAGGCAAACAGCGCGCCGACCAGTGCGACCTTTATAAGGGCGAGCCCGAGCAGTACCGCCAGCAGTCCTCGCTCACCGGTGTGTTGCAAGAGCAGCGCGCCGACGGTCGGCGCCGGGCTATCGCGTTACGCCAAGCGCCTGGGGTGCGGTGGTATCCTCGGGCTCCGCGAAGGCAGATCCTGGCGAAATCCCATTCGTCACATCTTTGTAGAGCGCTATCGGATGCGGGCGCCCTACCAGATATCCTTGGATTTCGGGGCATCCTTCCTTCATCAGGAAGGCACGCTCGTCCTCTGTTTCGACACCCTCCGCGATGACAGGCAAGGCCAGCGCATTCCCCAGGCTGAGTATCGTGCGCACGATGGCCGCCGATTGGACATTCGAGCCGACACCCGAAACAAAACTGCGATCGATCTTGATCTTGTCGAATGGAAACGCCTGCAACGAGGACAGTGAGGCATACCCCGTGCCAAAATCATCCATCGAGACCCTGACGCCCAACGCCTTCAACCTCCGCAAAACCGACAAGGCAGTTGCCCGGTCGCGGATGAGAACCCCTTCCGTGATTTCCAGTTCCAGCCGCCCCGGAGCAAGGCCGGTCTCGTAGAGGATAGAATGAACGAGGCCTACCAGGTCCCCGAAACGGAATTGCACGGGAGAGAGGTTGACGGCGATCTGCAGCGGTGAGGGCCAGGAGGCCGCGTCTCTGCACGCCTGCCTGAGCGTCCATTCACCTATCTCAACGATCGTGCCATCCTGTTCGGCAAGCGAGACAAACGCGTTTGGGGAGATGAGCCCATGCTTTGGATGGTGCCATCGGGCGAGTGCCTCGAAACCGAAGATTTCGCCGTCTATCCTGGCTTGCGGCTGGTAATGAAGCACAAGTTCGCCATGGCCGACCGCAGAGCGCAAATCTCGCTGCAAGGCGTAGCGCTCTCTTAGTCGCTTATCCATCTCAGGGTCGAAGAATTGCACCATTCGACGGCCGTCCGCCTTGGCCCGGTAGAGCGCTGCGTCGGCATTTGCCATCAGCGCCGCTGCATTCTCTCCGTCTTTCGGATAGATCGCCGCCCCGATGCTCACCCCGATCGAAATGTGCTGGCCCCGGATCTCGAATTTGCCTGCCGCCGATTCGAACAGACGGTCCGCAACGTCCTTGGCACTCGCGGACCGGTCATCCATGGCCAGGACAACCGTGAATTCGTCGCCGCCCATGCGCGCGATAAAGGCCTCAGGCGCCGCAGTTTGGAGACGCCGGGAGATGGTGCAAAGCAGATCGTCGCCGGCGGCGTGCCCGAAAACGTCGTTCGCCTCTTTAAAATGGTCAAGGTCGATGCTGAAGACGGCAAAGCTGGCGTGCGTTGCTTTTGCACGCTCGAGCGTCGTGGCCAGGTGTGCTGCAAGCGCGGCTCGGTTCGCCAGGCCGGTAAGCGGATCGTGGTGCGCGAGATGCGCGATTTCCTCGTGCCGTGCCATCAATTCGGTGCGCGCTACGTTCATGTTCTCGCGCGCGTCGTCCAGGCCGTGGGCGGCTTCCCTCACCTTGTCCTGGAGCAGGTTGAAGCTTTCGGCCATCTCTCCAAGTTCGTCACGAGAGTTTACGGTAACCGGCATGATGTTCACGGAGGCGTGCGCCGCCGCGAGGTCTCCCCGCCCCAGGGCGACCATGGCGAGAGAGAAGTCCTTCAGCGTTCCGGATGTCAGACGCTTTGCCGCGTTGCTCACCTCGGTCGCCGAATGGGTGATCATTCCCGGCAAAATCAGGCCAACGCTGATGGTCAGCAGCGCGACAACAACAAAAATGTCCTCCAGCGCGGCGACCAATGAAGTGTCGCCTTGGGGAACGCTGCCGATCGCCAGGAAATAGCCGGCACCGTCAAGCACGAGCACAAAAAGCATGGCTCCGGTAAGCTTCAGGTGAAGCGTATGTGGCAGCAAGGGTAGACCGAGTGCGTATCGATCCTCCATCGTGCGCCAGGCGTAGAGCGCAGCACCCGAATATGCCAAAGCCAGACCGAACAGGACGGTAGGAAGGCCAAATTGCTGAAATCCCAGTATGGCGGTCAACAGCCATATTGCAGCCGCGCCTACGCCAAGGATGATCGTTCCCCTGGGAGCCCGGAAGGGTCGCTCGGCTTCGGGACTGTCACGGCGCAAGAGCCAGACTGCGATGTTTGGCATGCAGATGCTGATCAGGTACGTAAAATTGGCCGCGGCGATCATCCAGAGCGGATACCCGCACAGCATGAAGCCGATTGCCGCGGCAGCTGTGAGCAGCGTTGCCGCCCAGGGACAATCTGTTGAGGTGCGCCTGGCCAGGAAGCTCGGCAGCAGGCCGTCTTCGCTCAGCTGCGCAAGGGTCCGCGCGGCGCCTGCCAATGGCTGCAACGTTCCATGGAACATGTTCAGCATGATGAGCCAGATGGCGGCCGCCTTGCCGAAACTCCCCAACAAGGGCGCAAAGGTGGGCCCGAGAGCTATGGCGAGGTCGGTGCCGAGCGGCTCCGGCCCGAGCACACCCAGCCAGACAACCGGCAGGACCAGGAAATAGACGCCGGCCATTGCGGCGCTGGCCCACATCGCCAGAGGAATGTTGCGGTTGGGATCGATGGTTTCGCCAACATGGCAGGCTGCAGCCTCAAATGCCGGTGCGGCAAACCCGATCAGGTACAGTCCCGCCATCACCGACGTGATATCGCCGAACAGGCCGGTAAACGGGCTGGTCAGGGCAAAATCCGTCGCCTGCCGCCAGTCGACCGAGCCACTGATGACCGGGACGAGGGATGAGAGAAACGCAAGCGTCGCGGAGGCAGTGGCGATCGGGATCGCCAGTTGGACCACCCACTTGATTCCACACAGGTTGACCGCCGTAAAGAATGCGATGAGCCCGCAGGCGACCGCCTCCACGGGGAGGCCCGGCAGGTACCATTGCTGTATTGCAGACGCTGAAAGAACCGCTGTCAGTCCGCAGGTCGGCACCCAACCCCACCAATAGCAGGTGCCCGTCAGAGCCGAGAGAACGGGACTGTAAGGTCGGAAGGCTTCGGCGCACGCTGCAGAGATACCGCCGACGCGGTTTGGCCACATGAGAACCAATTCGGTCCACGCAGGCGCGGCGGCCCAGCTTAGAAGCAGACCAACAACGAGCAAAGGAACCGCAGCGCTTCCTTGACCGGGAATATTCCCCTGGCCGACAAAAAGGGCGGCAATCAGAAACAGGCTTTGATTGCTGCCACCCATGGCGAGCGCTGTCGTGCCCATCCATCCCAAGGTTCTCGGGTGCGGTCGTGAAGGCGTGAGGCCCGGCATTCAGAGACATCCATTCGAGTGCGGAGCGCTGTCTGACTGGCGAATGTAACCTGCGGAGATATGTCTGTCGAACGTCGCGCTCCCGAAGTCAAAGTTGGACCTTAGGTGAGACGTATTAAGACTTCGTACCAAACCAGATCCGCCCGATGATCGCTGTCAACTTGCGGTAGCTGCGGTTCAATCATGCTGATGCCGGCCCGAATGGATCGATCTCCTCCGATCTGGGATATCATATCAATTTTATCTAATCGCCCACTATGGGGGATAGTCGCGAATACAGCCTAATATCGATTATTATCGACAAATCTCGTGATTGCGGGGCGCCATCATTCGAAACGGCGGCTGAAGTCGACTGTAGATCGCTAAGCACATTGACCGCTTTTGACTTCGTACCTCGCCATCGTGGGGGCAAGCACCGAGACTTCACGCCGTGCCTCAAGTTGGAGCTAACTTGTGCGAGCACGCCGCATAGCCCCGCGTTGCAGGGCAAATAGCGCGCCGACCACGCTGGGCGCGGCGGTCGGCCTTGGCGCGCTGGTGGGTCCTTCCCAGGCCGGCGCCCGTACGGTCGATATGGCGATCGCTCGCTACCATCATCCGATCTGCACCAAACTGGCCTCGGTGACATTTCTGACCATAGGCGTGGCGACGCTCTGGACCGGCCTGCCCGGTTCTGCCGGCCGCGGTGATTTTCTATGGCGCCCGCATCGGCTAGCATGGCCGGGTATCGTCACATGCGGCGACATGGTGTTCTGGACGATGCTTGAGCGCGACGCGACCTCGCCAGCGGGCACGCCTTCGACGCCGGCCCGTAGCAGGAATGTGTTCAGCACCAGAACACTTGGGATCAGCGTTGCGGGAGCCTGCACACGTGAGTACTCCGCCTCACAAGCCTTCCGGCTGGTCCTCGAGGACGAACGACGCTGCAATCAGGTCATCGCCGCTGATGCGGCCACTGCCGCCAACCATGATGGATGCGACTTTCTGAAAGGTCTTCATGTCGGCCTCTGTTATGCGCGCATCGCGCATTCTCGCCCTGAGAGAACCCAGGCGGGTATCAAGGGCTGGCGATGTCTCGACGTCATCGATCATCTTCGATCATCCTGGAGCGCAATGTGAAATCCGCTGCCCGCCGCCATGGCCGGCGGCGGGCGGCAGCTATTCGATCAGTCGTAGACCTTCACAATTTTCCGGGTGCTGGGATCGACCAGGACGGTGCGGTTGTCGACCACGACGTAGCGGTATTTGACGTTGGGAACTTCGTGCAACTCGACCGTATCAGGCAAGGCACTGCCGACGTTCAGCTCCACGCCCGGGATCTTCACCGAAGCCAGCGGCTGCTTTTTTACGTATTCGCGGACGACCGTATCCTGCTCCGGTGTGATGACGACATCCTGAGCTGCGGCGCTGCCGACGCCAGCCAAAAGCAACAAGCCTGCAGCGGCACTTGCAAAGTGGATTTTCATGGTTTTCTCCTCGCGTAATCCGGCGACGGCACCACGCCTGTTCGCCGAGGGACCGAACTTGAGATCAGCCAGATTGTTCCTGTGACTTCAGTCTGCGGCGAACCAGACCAAAGTCGGATATCAGCTAAGACCCAAGTCCCGAGGCGGAACGTTCAAGTGGGGCAGGCGTTTCCCAAATGCAACTAAATAAAACAGGAGAGGAACACATGGCCGACGGCCCAACTGTTGTTAATTCTGGTGGTGGTGGCGGCACTGCGATTGCCGTTGTTCTTGCACTTATTGCAGTCGTAGTATTGCTTATTTTTACCGGCGTCATCAATATCCGCGGCGACGGCGGCAAGGATATCAACGTCAAGGTTGAAGCGCCAAAGGTGGAAGCTCCGGCTGTACCCGCAAAGCCTGCGGCACCTGCCCCAGCCCCTGCGAGTGGCGGCTGATCTGCTCGTATCCACGCTTCCGAACTGACCTATGAAAAGGAAATTCCCATGACCAGATATTTCGTCAGCGCCACCGGCGCCCTCCTCCTTATGGCGGGCATCGGCACCTCGTTTGCCGAGGACGTTATTGTTCTCAAGCCCGAACAACAGACGGTCGTTCGCGAATATATCCATAAGCAGAAGCTGGCCTCAGTCAGTTTGCTCGGCGTCGAACTCAATGTCGGCACGGCACTTCCAGACACTGTCGAGCTCCACGCAATCGACGTTCCGGATGTCCGCTACAAGTATACGGTTGTCGGAGATCATGCGGTTCTCGTCGATCCCGACACGCGCAAGGTCGTGCAGATCATCGAATAACGCGCGAGCCCGCCGCTCCGGTCTGGAGCGGCGGGCTGTGGCTGCCCTGTGAAAGTCTACGGGCAGCCTTTTCTCAACGGGAGGATGTCTGATGTTTAGCGACAAGGAAACTTGGGTCCTGGAAGCTGCCTTACTCGCGGCAATTCCAATTTGCGTAGCCGTCACCGCACTCGTGGCATTTTTGACCGCGGCCTGGATATGAACCGCTTCCTCTTTGTGATGGGCGACTTTCTATCCCGGCCACCGGGCTTCTATGTCCTTCTTGTAGCCATGCTGCTCTGTACTGCGTTGGTGCCATTCGGCCTGACGAATGTGGTCACCTACGCATTGTCGGTAGCGGCCATCGTGATCACCGGCGTTGTGCTGATCCAGGGTTACCGCGACACGGCCGCCATTCACGCCAAGCTTGATGAGATTATCGTTTCGCTGAATGAGACCAGAAACGATGTCGTCGGCTTGGAGCATGCCGAGCCGGAGGAGATTCGGGAGAAGCTCCAGACACTCGAAGAAGAAGCAATGAAAGCGGTTCGCCCGCCGCATTGACCCTCCGCTGGACTATCTGTCATCCATCAGCAAAAAAGCCCGGGAACCGGGCTTTTTTGCTTCGCGTCTAAATCATTTCGGACTTATCCGAAACGGGAATTTGGTGCCCAGAAGAGGACTCGAACCTCCACTCCTTGCGGAACACGGACCTGAACCGTGCGCGTCTACCAATTCCGCCATCTGGGCTGGTGCGGGCTCATGTAAGCGGGCAAACGATATGTGTCAACGCGCTTTTTCGAGGGCCGCTGCCTGCCGGCTTAGTTTCCCGGGGGTCAGCGCCGCCCCTCACCTGCCTGCCGGCATCCTCTCCCCGTACAGTGACGGGGAGAGGGGCGCTCTCATCGATGATTTTCGCCGGTCACCTGCGTCACAAGAAGAGCGCCGAGGCTGCGGCCAGCCCTTTCTCCCCGTCACTATACCGGGAGAACTGCCCGGCAATGAGGGGCAGCGCCGACTCGGCGAATGAGTTGGCCGAAAACCTCACCCCTCCAGCACGTCCTTCGACGCCACAGTGGAATCGGCGTTGAGCTTGTAGATCACCGGCACGCCGGTGCCGAGCTCGAGCTTGACGATCTCCTCGCCGCTCTTGCCGTCCAGCGCCATGATCAGTGCGCGCAGCGAATTGCCATGCGCGGCGACCAGCACGGTGCCACCCTTCAGCACATGCGACTGCATGTCGTGAAGATAATAGGGCCAGACGCGGGCGCCGGTGTCCTTCAGGCTTTCGCCGCCGGGCGGCGGCACGTCGTAGGAGCGGCGCCAGATGTGCACCTGCTCTTCGCCCCACTTCTGACGCGCGTCGTCCTTGTTGAGACCGGAGAGGTCGCCGTAGTCGCGCTCGTTCAGCGCCTGGTCGCGGATCGTCTTCAAATCGCTCTGGCCGACCGCGTCGAGAATGTGCTGGCAGGTCTTCTGCGCCCGGATCAGCGCCGAGGTGAAGGCAATGTCGAATTTCAAGCCGCGTGCCTTGAGCTTCTGGCCGGCTTCCTTGGCCTCCTTGTGGCCCTGCTCGGTAAGGTCGACATCGCGCCAGCCGGTGAACAGGTTCTTCAGGTTCCATTCGCTCTGGCCGTGGCGCACGAGCACGAGAGTTCCCGACATGTTTGCTCCTTCAAAATTATGGATAGTTTAGCTCAAGCCGAGCACGTCCCGCATGGAATAAAGTCCGGGCTTTTTACCGCGCGCCCAGAGCGCGGCCTTGACCGCGCCGCGGGCAAAGATGGCGCGGTCCTCGGCATGGTGCGACAGCGTGATGCGCTCGCCGGTCCCGGCCAGGATGACGCTGTGGTCGCCGACCACCGAGCCACCGCGCAAGCTGGCAAAGCCGATCGTTCCTGGCTTGCGCACGCCGGTATGGCCGTCGCGTGACCGCACATCGTTGCCGGCAAGGGAAATGCCGCGTCCCGCCGCCGCCGCTTCGCCGAGCAGCAAGGCGGTGCCCGAGGGCGCGTCGACCTTGTGCTTGTGATGCATTTCGAGGATCTCGATGTCGAAATCCTCTGGACCGAGCGCGCGCGCGGCCTGCTCGACCAGCACCGCCAGAAGATTGACGCCGAGGCTCATATTGCCGGATTTGACGATCGTCGCGTGGCGCGCCGCGGCCTCGATCCTGGCGTCGTCTTCCGCCGAGCAGCCGGTGGTGCCGATGACATGGGCAATGCGTGCCTGCGCGGCATAGCCTGCGAATTCGACGGTGGCTGCCGGCATGGTGAAATCGAGCACGCCGTCGGCCTTGGCGAACACCGGCAGCGGATCGTCGCCGATCGTCACATTGATGATGCCGATGCCGGCAAGCTCGCCCGCATCCCTGCCGAGATAGGGCGATCCGGTTCGTTCGACCGCGCCGACGACGCGGGCGCCGGGGATCGAATGGATGGCGCGGATCAGCGTCTGGCCCATGCGGCCGGCCGCCCCCACCACCACCAGGCCCATTTCGCTGGATTCGCTCATGCTGTTCTCCCCACCGCCTTCTTGGCGCGGCTGCGCCGGACCGGAGTTTGGACGGGCTTCGAGTCGTCGACAAGCCCCAGTCCGTTCTTGCCTTGAATGCGGTGGAAGCGGGCGTAGGCACTGTTTGGATCGGCCATCAGTGCGGCATGGGTGCCTTCCTCGACCAGGCGCCCCTCTTCAAGCACGATAATGTGGTCGGCGTTGACGACCGTCGACAGGCGATGCGCTATCACGATGGTGGTGCGCCCTTCCATCACATGGGTCAGCGCCTCCTGGACGCGCGCCTCGGCCTCGTTGTCGAGCGCCGAGGTCGCCTCGTCGAGCAAAAGGATCGGCGCGTTGCGCACGATCGCCCGCGCAATCGAGACGCGCTGGCGCTGGCCGCCGGAAAGTGTCGAGCCGCCCTCGCCGACGGGCGTGTCGTAGCCCTGCGGCTGCTGACGGATGAACTCGTCGGCCGCCGCCAGCACCGCCGCCCGCTCGATCTCGGCGTCGGTCGCCGAAAGTCGGCCAAAACGGATGTTGTCGCGTATGCTGCCTTCGAACAGATAGGGCGCCTGCGAGACATAGGCGATCGAGCCGCGCAGCGAGTGCTTGGTGACTTTGGAAATGTCCTGGCCATCGATCTCGATCGAACCCTTGTCGACATCGTAGAAGCGCTGCAGCAGCGCCACGAGCGTCGTCTTGCCGGCACCCGAGGCCCCGACCACCGCCGTAACCTTGCCGGCCGCGGCGGTGAAACTCAGGTTCCTGATCACCGGCATGTCGGCGCTGTAGCCGAACGTCACATTGTCGAAGCGAACCTCGCCGGTGGTGATCCTGGCTTCGACCGCGTCGGGCGCATCGCCCTGTTTAGGCTCCAGGTCGAGCAGCTCGTAAATCATCCGGGCGTTGACCAGGGCACGTTCCATACCGACCTGCGTACGAGCCAGGCGCCGTGCCGGATCGTAGGCCATGATCAGCGCGGTGATGAAGGAAAACACCGCGCCTGGTGGTTGTCCGAGCACCAGCGCCCGGTAGCCGGAATAGGCAAGGACGGAGGTAATGGCGAGACCGCCCAAAATCTCGGAAATCGGCGACAGCCGCTCCGCGACCCGGGCGATCTTGTTGTTACGCTGCTCGGCCGTATCGGCCATGATGCCGATCCGGCGCGCCAGCTCGGCTTCCAGGGTGAAGGCCTTGACGATGGCGATGCCTTGCGTGGCCTCCTGTACGGACCCGTTCAGCCGCGAGTTGATCAGCACCGATTCCCGGTTGATGCGCCGCAATCGGCGGGTGATGTAGACGACGGCCCAGATCAGCGGCGGCCCGATCAGCAGCGAGCTGAGCGACAACACCGGATCCTGGTAGATCATGACGCCGACGAGGGCGATCAGCGAGACCGCGTCGCGGCTGATGGAGGTCAGCGTCAGCGACAGCAGATCGCGAACGCCGCCGACATTCTCGTTGACCTGTGCCGCCAGCCGACCGGAACGCGTATCGTTGAAGAAGTCGACGCCGAGCTTCATCAGATGGTCGAAGCTGCGCTTCTGGTAGCGGGCGACCAGATTGTTGCCGATCTTGGCCAACGCGACCGCCTGGCCGTAACCGGCGAAGCCGCGCAGCACGGAGGCGGCCATGAACCCGGCGCAGATCCAGACGATCATGTCGCCGCGTCGTTCGTAGAAGATCTCGTTGATCATCGGGGCCATGATCCACGCCGTGAAGGCGGTGGTGGCGGAAACAATCAGCAGGCAGCCGACGGCAACGACATAGGTCCAGCGATATTCACTGCCGTTTTCGGCCAGGATGCGGCGCAGCACCGCAGTGACCTCAGCTGGCTGGACTTTCAGTTTGAGTGGACTTTGAGCGGTCAAATCGCGGGCGCTTCGTGGTTTGCTAGAGCATGATGCCGAAAAGTGTGAAGCGGTTTTCGGACGACATCATGCTCTATCTCTTTGATTAGAGCCGGATTCAGATTTCAGGTCGATTCGATCTGAAATCATCCGGCCCTAGGGATGCCAGGCTGGAATTCGGCCCCCTCTTAGCGCCCCGGCTACGGCTTGCCTATGGCGAAACTTCGTCGCGGCCCGAGGTTGGGGTCACGAAAGCGGCAGCCATTTCCAGGAAAATACCCGTTTTCGGGACGAAATGGATCATGCCCGCCAGCGCCGCCCCGCGGTCTGGACGCCGAACAGCGAAGGGTTGCGGGCATAGGCGGCAAGGCCCAGAAGTGCTGCCAGCGGGTGGGTGATGACATAGACCGGCATTGAGGCCATCAGCGCGCTGTGCGGCGCTTTGTCCTCGAAGGCGGCACGGAAATTGCCTTCCTTCAGTGCCGGAACGATCTTTTGCGCGATGCCGCCGGTCAAGAACACGCCGCCGCGGCTCATGAACACCAGCGCGAGGTCGCCGGCGGTGCGGCCGAGGCAGGTGACGAACAGCGCCAGCGCTTCCTCGGCAACCGGGTCGGTCTTGGCCAGCGCCGCCCCGGTGATTTCGGCCGGCGTGGTGAACGGCGCCGGCTTGCCGTCGGCCTTGGCGACCGCCCGGTAGACATTGACCAGACCGCGCCCGCACAGGATCTGCTCGCCCGAAATGCGGCCGTCCAGCTTTTCGATATGCGGGAACACCTCGAAATCGCGCGGCGTCCGCGGACCGATATCCATGTGGCCGCCTTCGCCAGGCACCGGTATCCAGTGGTGGAGGGCATGAACCAACCCGGCGACGCCGAGGCCGGTGCCGGGACCGAGCACGACACGCCCGGCATTCTCCTCCGGCGTGCCGCCGCCGATCTTTTCCATGTGCTCTTCGCCGAGCGCCACGACGGCCAGCGCCTGCGCCTCGAAATCGTTGAGCACGACGATGTCGCCCAGGCCCAGATTGGCAAACATCTGCTTCGGCTTCACCACCCAGGGACAGTTGGTAAGCGGGATCTCGTCGCCATCGACTGGTCCGGCGATCGCCAGCACTGCCGAATTCGGCCGGATGGACGACCGGTCGAGCACCGCCGCCTGGATCGCCTCGTCTATGGTGGCGAAATTGGCGGTTTGCACGATATGCGGCTCACCGGCTTCCGAATTTGCGTCGAGCACGATCGAAAAGCGCGCATTGGTGCCGCCGATGTCGCCGATCAGCACTGGAAACCGCAACGCGGTGTCGTCGTCGCCTGACATGCTCTTGCTCGTCCCCTTTGCGGCGCCGTTGCGACCGTTTCAATCGCCCGGTTTTTCAATCGCCCGGTGTTCAATCGCCCGGTGTTCAATCGCCCGGTGTTCAATCGATTGACTAGCGCATGGCCCCGGAAAGGGAAAGCGTCAGTTCGCCATCACTGTCCGACGTTTGCCGGCGGCCGTCGCCTTGGCAGGGGAATGCCGATCTCCGGCGTGGCGGTGAAGGCGTTGGCTGCGTTTGGCAAGCCGCCCGCATTGCCCGCAATAGGCGGAGGCGCGTCGGGTTCCGGCGCCCTGGCGGCGATCGGCACGCCGCCGCCGCGATAGGTGACGGCTTCGGCCGAGTCCGCGTCGGGCTGGTCGAGCACGAACTGGCATTGTTTCGGCAGGTTCGCCATCGTCATCAGGTCGCGCGCCTTGGGCGCATCCGGGTTCTTGTTGGGGCGCCACGGCTCCTCGGTAAACCACCAGGCCAGCGGCTTGCCGCAGCCGTCATCGTCGGGCGTCGCTTCCTGTCCCTTGCAGTTGGGCGAACCCGGCTGGCAGCCGATGCGGATGTGGAAATGATAGTCATGGCCCCAGAACGGCCGGATTTTTCTCAGCCAGGTACGGTCGCCGGTGACGGTGTCGCACAGCTTCTTCTTGATGCCTGGATTGACCAGGATGCGCTCGACTTCCGGATAGCTCGCGGCGCGCTTCAACAGCTTGGTATGTATCGGCTTCCACAGCCTGTCCTTCACCAGATGCGTCTTGTCGTCGACCATCAGCGTGGCGCTGATGTTTTCGCGCTCCTGGGTCGTAAGCTTGCGGTCGGGCATTGGCGTCAGCCAGATGTCGGCGTCGAGGCCGATCTGGTGCGAGGCGTGCCCGGTCAGCATCGGCCCGCCGCGCGGCTGCGAAATGTCGCCGATCAGAAGCCCCGGCCAGCCGTCGGCGGCGGCATCGCGCGACAGTTTCTCGATCAGCGCAATCATCGTTGGATGACCCCAGCGCCGGTTGCGCGAGGGACGCATCACCTCCCAGTTCTGGCCGTCCATCGGAATGGCGACGCCGCCGGTGAAGCAGCCCTTTGAATAGAAGCCGAAGGATTGCGCCGCAGCCACCGCCGGCAGCTTCTTGGCGCCGAACAGGTCTTTTGCCCGTGGCTCGGCCGTGATTGCGCCCGCCACCAGCCCGGCCAGCGCCACGATCGCCAGCGCCGCCGTCAGGAACGGCCGTCTGCCGGTCAAGGATCGCATCGAAATCGTCATGAACCCCACTGCAAAAGTCCGCAACACAATCGAATCATATCACCCTCGGGCTCGCGTTTCGATTATCTACCTTCATCGGGCTGCGCGGCTCGCCGTCGCGCCAGCTGCCGTCGGCCCACATCCGATCGAACGCCTGGCGGTAGTCCGGATAGCGGAACCGGTAGCCCGCTGCCTTGATCGCGGCGTTGGCGACGCGCTTGTTCTCGCCATAGAAGGACCGCGCCATGGGCGAAAGTTGGGCGGTCTCGAAAGGAATCTCCGGCGGCGGCTCGACGCCCATCAGCGAAGCGGCATAGGTGACGACATCCTGCGGCGGCGCCGGCTCGTCATCGGTGATGTTGAAAATGCCGCCTCTATTGCCACCGATGAGGTGCCAGAGCGCGCCGGCGATGTCGTCGCAATGGATGCGGTTGAACACCTGGTCGGGCTTGACCAGCCGCCTGGCCGTGCCGTTTTCCAGATTGACCAGCGCGTTGCGACCCGGCCCGTAAATGCCGGAAAGCCGCAGGATGGCCACCGGCTTGCCGGTCTCGAGTCCAAGCTGCAGCCAGCCCCGCTCGGCCGCCACTCGCATCGACGAGCGTTTCGACACCGGCCGGCATTCGGCCGTTTCATCGACCCAGGCACCGTCATAATTGCCATAGACGCCGACGGTCGAGAGATAGCCGATCCAGCGAAGCGCCGGCATCGCCTCGATCGCCTTGCGCGCGGCGAGAAGCACAGGGTCGCCGGCCTCCTCCGGGGCTACGGAGATGACAAGATGGGTGGTGGTCTCCAGCGTTTCGCCGATTTCAGGTGTCAGGGCGCCGTGAAACAGCAGCGGCGCGATGCCGGCCTGACGCAATGCCTCGAATTTCTCGGCCGAGCGCGTGGTGCCGAAGATCGTAATCGCCTCCGCATTTGCCCGTGCAAAGGCTTTGCCCGAATAGCCGGCGCCGAAGATAAAAACCTGTTTTTCGCTCATGCGTGCGCCTCAATTGGCAATACGGACAGCCATTCGCCCCGCACTGTCGTGTCGGTTTCAGTGTTCGAGTAGATCGCCGCCTGCCTGTTGAATTCGGCGGCCGGCACCAGCCGCGACAGCGCCCAGATCGCCGCGCCGCGCACCAGCGGCGAGGCATCGCCAAGCAGATCGCGCACCGGGCCGGCCAGCGAAACATCGCCGGAATTGCCGGCGGCAACCAGCACATTGCGGACAAAGCGGTCGCGGCCGATGCGCTTGATCGGCGAGCCGGAGAAAAAGGTCCGGAACGCCGTGTCGTCTAGCTGCAACAGCTCGCCCAGCGGCGGCTCGCGCAGTTCGTCGCGGGCAGCAAGCTTGGCTTCCGAAGCGGCGCGGGCAAACTTGTTCCACGGGCAGGCGGCAAGGCAATCGTCGCAGCCATAGATGCGGTTGCCGATCTTTTCGCGGAATTCTTGCGGGATCGGCCCCTTGTTCTCGATGGTCAGGTAGGAGATGCAGCGCCTGGCATCGAGCCGGTAGGGCGCCGGAAAGGCATCGGTCGGGCAGGCGTCGAGGCAGGCGCGGCAGGAACCGCAATGGTCTACCTCGGTCGCATCTGGCGTGAGCTCCGCCGTGGTGAAGATGGTGCCGAGAAACAGCCAGGAGCCGTGCTCGCGGCTGACCAGATTGGTGTGCTTGCCTTGCCAGCCGAGCCCGGCGGCCTCAGCCAGCGGCTTTTCCATAACCGGGG
Organism: Mesorhizobium sp. M0001; assembly: GCF_040324255.1. Taxonomy (NCBI): domain Bacteria; kingdom Pseudomonadati; phylum Pseudomonadota; class Alphaproteobacteria; order Hyphomicrobiales; family Phyllobacteriaceae; genus Mesorhizobium; species Mesorhizobium sp. M0001. The sequence continues at coordinate 210,739 of NZ_JAMYVS010000006.1, read as the reverse complement.
CCGTATCGACGAAAACCTTCACGTCGCCGCCGGCCCGCGCGACGATCTTGCCGGCGATCTCCTTCAGCCGGCCCTTCATCACTTCGTGATAGTCGCGGTTTTGCGCATAGACCGAGATCGCGCCGCGATCGCGCCTTGCCTGCAGCGCACGCGGATCGTGGTCGGGGCCGTAATTCATTGCCAGCACGATGATCGAGCGCACCTCGGGCCACAGCGTCGAAGGCTCGCTGCGGCGTTGGAGCGTCTCCGCAATCCAAGCCATCGAACCGTGAAAACCATCGGCGACGAATTCTGCCAATCTGGCCGGCGCCAGCGGGATCGCGTCAGGCGTGGTGACGGCAACCGCATCGAAGCCGGCGCGCCGCGCCTCGGCGTCGATCAGCGCGCGCAGGGTTTGGCTTCTAGAAGTCGAGGTCCGCATAATGCGAAACCGGCGACAGGCCGCGAACCCGGTCGGAGAGCAGCGGCCGGAACGACGGCCGCGATTTCACCCGCGTGTACCATTCGCGCGCCGCGGCATGCTCGCGCCAATCGATCTCGCCGAGATAATCCAGCACCGACAGCGTCGCCGCTGCCGCCAGGTCGGCATAGGTGACCTTGCTGCCGGCCAGCCAATGACGGGTGCCGGCCAGCCAGTTGGTGTACTTCATGTGCTGGCGAATGTTGGCGCGCGCCGCGCGGATCGCCGCCGAATCGGGGGAACCGCCGCCCGCCGTTTCCGGCATCACCGGCTTCAGCACGCGCTCGCGCACCAGATGCCGGGTCACTTCGCTCTCGGCCTTGTTGAGATACCAGTCGGTCAGGCGGCGGATTTCGGCGCGCTGCATCGGGTCTTCCGCAAACAGGCGCTTGTCGCGCTTCAGGACACCACGTGTTTCGTCGAGATATTCAGCGATCACCATGGCGCCGACGATCGGCACGTCGCCTTCGGCCAGCAGGATAGGCAAGGTGCCGGCGGGGTTCAGCGCCAAAAACTCCTTGCGCCGCGTCCACGGTTTTTCCTCGATCAGCGCCAGCTCCTCGCCATATTCGCCGAAGGCGAGGCGCACGAAGCGGCAGGTGGCGAACATCGGGTGATGGAAAAGCGTCAGCATGATTCCGCGATATTAAGGCGCACTGGCGAATCGCCGTCCGCACCGGTAAGTCTTGGCGGCCCGTCATGCGGCCGTCACGGTGCTGCGACCTATAGGGGGACTTCCGCGCCGTGACAAGCAAGCCCTTTTGCCAGCCGTTTCCTTCCGTCCCTTGAATGCCGAGGTTGCCATGGATAGCCACACCATCGTCGAAGCCCTGCTGCTCGGCCTGCTGGAGGGGCTGACCGAGTTCATCCCGGTCTCCTCGACCGGCCATATCCTGCTCGCCGGCCATTTCATCGGCTTCCATTCCACCGGCAAGGCGTTCGAGATCCTGATCCAGCTCGGCGCCATCCTGGCGATCCTCAGCGTCTATTTCCGCCGTCTGTGGCAGATGCTGCTCGACCTGCCGCATGATCGGCTGACGCGGCATTTCGTCATCGGCATCCTGATTGCCTTCCTGCCGGCCGCCATCATCGGCGCGCTGGCGCATGATTTCATCAAGACGGTGCTGTTCGAATCGCCAAGGCTGATCTGCATCATGCTGATCATCGGCGGCGTCGTGCTGCTGGTCGTCGACCGCATGAAGCTGCAGCCGGTCTACCGCGACGTCGAGCGCTTCCCGACAAGGCTTTATTTGCAAATCGGCCTGTTCCAGTGCCTGTCGCTGATCCCCGGGACGTCGCGCTCCGGTTCGACCATCGTCGGCGCGCTGCTGCTGGGCGTCGACAAGCGCGCGGCGGCGGAATTCTCCTTCTTCCTCGCCATACCGACCATGGTCGGCGCCTTCGCCTTCGATCTGTTCAAGAACCGCAACGTGCTGAGCAGCGCCGATCTGCCGATCATCGCCATCGGCTTCGTCGCCGCCTTCGTTACCGCGCTGATCGTCGTGCGCTTCCTGCTCGATTACGTCTCGCGCAACGGCTACTCGCTCTTCGGCTGGTGGCGCCTGGTGGTGGGCACTGTGGGGTTGGTGGCGCTGATGATCTGGGGGTGAGCTTTACCCTCCCCCTTGTGGGGGTCCGAAGGACGGGCGAGACAGGCGGCTCGCCCCGGTCAGTCGATCCGCAAAGCGGATCGGGGTGGGGGTCGGCGCCACACCCCCGCCCCGTTTCGCCAACGACGCGTCGCTTGCTCACCGACCCTCCCCACAAGGGGGAGGGTAAAGGCCGCTAACTCCTCCCATAAAACGCGTTCTCGACATGCACAGGCCAGCGCCAGGGCAGCACCGCGATCATGTCGAAGCGCATCGACATTCTGCCATAATCCGGTTGGCGCGACAGCCAGATGTCGGCCGCGCCCTCGATGCGGCGCTCCGATTCGTGGCCAATCGCCTCCATCGCTTCCATCAGCGTGCGCCGCGCCTTGACCTCGACGAACAGCACCAGGTCGCCGCGCCTGGCGATCAGGTCGATCTCGCCGAAGCGGGTGCGATGCCGGCGGGCGAGGATGCGATAACCTTTCAGCATCAGCGCCGCCGCCGCCAGCCACTCGCCGCGATGGCCGCGCCGATAGGCTTTTTGGCGGCTGGCGGCCGGGCGCTCAGCCACCTTCGCCTTCTCCAACCGCATCCCTGAGTTCCAGCAGCCGGCGGTAGAGCGACTGCTTCTGCCCGCCTGTCATCTTCGCCGCTTCCGCCGCCGCCTTGGACGCCGGCATTTCGGCGGCCAGCGACAGCAGCAGCCTGTCGATGTCGGCGGGTTGGTCGGCCTTGATCTCGGCGGGCCCGACGCAGATGACGATCTCGCCCTTCGGCGTGTCAGCCGCCGCATAGTGGTCGGCCAGCGCCTGCAGCGTTCCCGTCCGCATCTCTTCAAAAGTCTTGGTCAGCTCGCGGCCGATGGCGGCCTTGCGCCCACCACCCAGCGCCTCGACCATCGCAAGCAGCGTATCGGCCAGCCGGCGTGGCGACTCGAAGAAGATCAGCGTTGCCGGCACCGTCTTGAAGGTCTCCAGCCTGGTCAGCCGCTGCCCAGATTTCACCGGCAAAAACCCCGCAAACAGGAAGGCGTCGGACGGCAGGCCCGACGCAGTCAGCGCCGCCAGCGGCGCCGATGGGCCGGGGATCGGCACCACGCGCAGGCCGTGCTCCAGCGCTTCGCCGACCAGCCGGTAGCCTGGGTCGGAGATCAGCGGCGTGCCGGCATCCGAAATCAGCGCCACGCTCTGCCCGGCCTCGAGTGCTGCGATCAGCTTCGGTCCCGCCTCGCCGGCATTGTGTTCGTGATAGGCGGTTGTGCGCCTGCGGATGCCGTAGCGGTCGAGCAGCACGCGTGAGACGCGGGTGTCCTCGCAGGCGACTATGTCGGCGGCAGCCAGCGTTTCCAAGGCGCGCAGCGTGATGTCGGAGAGGTTGCCGATCGGCGTCGCCACCAGATACAGCGCCGGCGCCAGCGGCCGGACTGCGACCTCGGTCTGCCCGATCACATAGCTGCGTTTCTCGCCGGTCACCGGGTCTCTCCATTTCGCCCTGTTTGGCATGGCGCGCGCCGGGTTGCAAAACTCCCGAACGTCGGGCCAAACCTGACGCCGATGTAACCCGGCGGCCATGTCTTTGCCACAGTGGGGAACGAAAGCGTGGCTGGCGGATTGAATACCTGAGTCTCTTGAGGAGGAGGACAGGATGGACAGCCTGGAATTGCAGGACGTTTTCGAGCCCTATTATGCCGAGCGCAAGCGCTTCACTGCGCGAAAGGGCAAGCGTGCGCTCGCCGAAAGCGACACCGGCCTGGCCAGTCGGACGGCCACCGCCTTGCCGACGAATGTCAGGCTTTCGGACAACAAACCGGACAGCACGACGGAGCACTGACCGTACGATGCCCAATCGTTTCGATATCTTCATCACCCGTCTTGAAACGAAGAGCGCCCGCGAAGGCGCGCCGCCGCATCCGATGAACGACCAGAACAGCGTCCGCCGGGACAAGAGCGACGCCAAGCCGGCCCGGACCGGAGAGGCGCATGCCGAGAAACACCGCGGCAAGCGCCGCTTCAAGCACGACGCTTGACCTTCGCGATTGGCGAGGACCACCCTCACTTCGTCATCACGGGCGAGCAAGGAGCGAAGCGACGCGGCGCAGACTCGAGGATGACGAACGCGTGGTTGCGAAGCCCCCATAGTTCAATCGAGATATCGCGAAGCCCGTGCCTTCAGAAGGTCGATCAACTCCGGATCCATGGATCCGTAGTCATCCGGGATGTCGAGGCAGATGACGCGGGCCTTCTTCAGGCTCTCCTTGAATTCTTCTGCAGCTTGGTGCGGTGCGCTTTTTCCATCACGAAGACGATGTCGGCCCAGGCGACCAGTTCATGCGTCAGCGGCGTGTCTGCATCGTGATTGGTGCCGGCCGACTCGACCTCGATATCCCTACGTTTGGAGAACACCTGCTCGGCGGTCGGGCTGCGCAAGCGGTTCTGGCTGCAGACGAACAGGACGTTCTTCACCGACTACTCATCCCAGATCTTACGCAGATTTTTGCTGAGAGGGATGTACTGATCAAATGTGAGTCCATTCAGATCAAACTCGAGCAACTCATCCTTGGCGATTCCGCGAAGCTTATTTCCAATATATGTTATGAAACTGAGGACAACGCTGAATTCGCTCAAGTGGGTCAATTTTAGTTTCGATGTGACCGTTGCGTTCCTGATGAAAATCGCCTGAGCCTCAAAGAGGTCGTCTTGCTCTGGAGATCTCAAGATTTCGGTCAATCCAAACTCGAACACATCATCCGTGTTCAATGTCATCAAGGTCTCGTGGATCAGGAACGTCATCGCAGGAGTCACCTCGGATGCGGCGCTGGCACGCCAGCGGTTCAACAAGTCGACTTTCTAACATCCTTGCTCAAGCCGATAAATCGTCCAACAGCCCGGCCATTTGCCCTGTGGGCTCACCGCGCCAAATCCGCCACCACGGCATCGAGCACGATCATGCCGGCTGGCGTGGCGCGTAGCCTGGCATTGCCGATCGGCGCCACCAGCCCCTCATCCTGCAGCACGGTCAGCCGGGCGCTCGACAGGCCGCGCCCGGAAAACGCCTCGTAGCGGAAAAGGTCGATGCCTTCGGCCAACCTCAGCCCCATCAGCAGGAACTCGTCGGCCTCTTCGGAGCGCGTCAGGATCTCGCCGCCGGTGACGCCATGGCCCCTGGCCTCCACCAGATTGGCCCAGGTCTCCGGCATCCGCTCGGCGATCGTCACGGTGCGGTGGCCGTTCTCGATAAAGCGGCCATGCGCGCCCGGTCCGACGCCGACATATTCGCCATAGCGCCAATAGGTCAGATTGTGCCGGCTCTCGGCGCCCGGCCTGGCGTGGTTGGAAATCTCATAGGCCGGCAGGCCATGCGCTGCGGTGATCTCCTGCGTCAGCGCATAGAGATCGGCGGCCCGGTCATTATCGGGGATGATGAATTTGTTCGCCGCATGAAGGGCATGGAACGGCGTGCCTTCCTCGATGGTCAGCTGGTAGAGCGACAGATGGTCGGCGGCATGGCCGATCGCCTGTTCGAGCTCCGCCTGCCAGTCATCCAGCGTCTGGCCGGGGCGGGCGTAGATCAGGTCGAAGGAAAGTCTTGGGAATATGTCCCGTGCCAGGCCAATTGCATGCAGCGCCTCGTCGACATTGTGCAGCCGGCCGAGGAAGCGCAGATCCTTGTCGTTCAGCGCCTGCACGCCGAGCGACACACGGTTGACGCCGGCGGCGCGGTAGCCGCGAAATCGCTCGGCCTCGACCGAGGACGGATTGGCTTCCAGCGTCACCTCGATGCCGTCGGGCACCGTCCAGTTCTTCGCCACGGCGTCCAGCACCGCCCCCACCGTCTGCGGCTGCATCAGCGACGGTGTGCCGCCGCCGAGAAAGATACTGGTCACTTCGCGCGGCCCGGTCCGCTCGCTCATGGTCTTCAGCTCGTTCTCGAAGGCGCGGGCAAAGCGCTCCTGGTCGACCGGCTGGTGACGGACATGGCTGTTGAAGTCGCAATACGGGCATTTGGCGGCGCAGAACGGCCAATGGATGTAGACCCCGAAGCCCGGGCTGCGGTCCAGCGACATTAAGCTGAGCCTAACCTGGCGCGGGCGAATTTCTGGAAGGCGCGGGCGCGGTGCGACAGCGCCGTCGGCTGACCGGGCTTCCAGCCGTGTTTTTCCTCAGCGCTCATCTCGCCGAACGTCTTGTCGAAACCGTCGGGCAAAAACACCGGGTCGTAGCCGAAGCCCAGTTCGCCGCGCGGCGGCCACACCAGCGTTCCCTCAGCTTCGCCGCGATAATATTCAGCCTCGCCATTGGGGAAGGCCAGGCAGATGACGGCGACGAACCGCCCCTTGCGCTGCGCTGGCTTGGCGGCGCCGACCTCCTGCAAGGCCACTTCGGTGCGCTGCATGGCCATCCCGAAGTCGCGGCTGCCATCGGGAGCTTCGGCCCAATTGGCGGTGTAGACGCCGGGGGCGCCGTCGAGCGCGTCGACGCACAGGCCCGAATCGTCCGACAGCGCCGGCAGGCCGGTCGCCTTAGCCGCGGCGAAGGCCTTGATGTAGGCGTTTTCCTCGAAGGTGGTGCCGGTCTCCTCCGGTTCCGGCAAGCCGTAGTCCTTGGCCGACTTCGCCTCGAAGCCGAACGGACCCATCAAATCGGCGAATTCGCGCAGCTTGCCTTCATTGTGGCTGGCAACGACGATCTTCTTTCCATCGAGAGAATGCATCAAAGGCCCCAGATCCTTGGCTCGGCGAATTCGATCGAATTGCCCGAGGGGTCGCGTATGTAGATCGAGCGCCCGCCCTGCGGCCATTCGAATTCGCTTTCGATGGCGATGTTTTTCGCCTCAAGTTGCGCCTTCCACTGTGCGAGTTCATCCTCACTTGCGGCAAAGCAGAGATGGCCCTCGCCGACCGTGCCATGCGGCGGCACTTTCAGCCGCGCATCGGGCGCCGGCGGGATTTTGGTGGCTTCGGCGTTGAAGATGAGCAGCACGCCCGGGCCGCAGCGGAAGAAGAGATGGCGGCCGTCGACCTTGCCGAGGAGAGGGAGGCCGAGGACGTTGGAGTAGAAGGCTTCGGCAGCGGCGAGATCCGTGACGTAAAGCGCTGACTCAAGAATAGCGGAGGGTTGCATCAGGCACCCCCCTCTGCCCTGCCGGGCATCCCCCCCGCAAGGGGGGAGATTGGCAGTTCCGCTGGCGGCGTCTCAACGTTGATGGTTGGCGAAAACGGTAGCGACCTCTGATCTCCCCCCTTGCGGGGGAGATGGCCGGCAGGCCAGAGGGGGGTGTGAAGGATCGCCGACGTCATCACGTTAAATTCAATCAGGCCACAGCCATCTGCTGCAAGCTCACCAGCCGCTGAATGCCCTTCTTGGCCAACCCCATCAGCTCCGCGAACTGACCTTCCGAGAACGGCTCGCCCTCGGCGGTGCCCTGGATCTCGACGATGCCGCCCTTGCCGGTCATGACGAAATTGGCGTCGGTGCCGGCAGACGAATCCTCGATATAGTCGAGGTCGATGACCGGCTTGGCGTCGTGGATGCCGCAGGAAATTGCCGCGACATGGTCCTTCAGCACCTTGGCAACACTGGCCATCTGCCGCGCTTCCATCCAGCGCAGGCAATCGTAGAGCGCCACCCAGCCGCCGGTGATCGAGGCCGTGCGGGTGCCGCCATCGGCCTGGATGACGTCGCAGTCGACGGTGATCTGCTGTTCGCCCAGTGCCTGCAGGTCGACAACGGCGCGCAAGGAGCGGCCGATCAGCCGCTGGATTTCGAGCGTGCGGCCGCCTTGCTTGCCGGCCGAGGCTTCACGGCGCATGCGCTCGCCGGTCGAACGCGGCAGCATGCCGTATTCGGCCGTCACCCAGCCCTTGCCGGAATTGCGCATCCAGCCCGGCACCTTTTCCTCCAGGCTCGCCGTGCACAACACATGCGTGTCGCCGAATTTCACCAGGCACGAGCCTTCCGCGTGTTTGGAGACGCCGCGCTCGAAGGAGATGGCGCGCATTTCGTCGGCTTGGCGTTTAGAAGGGCGCATCGAGGCCTCTTTCTGTTCTTTTACGGTTGCGTCGGCGGCTTGTAGACGCATGCAGCCCATGGCGCAAAGGAAAAGGCCGGGCGATCTGGCACAGACGCCGGGTTGCGCGGGGGCGATGGAAGTCTATATCCTTGAGCCGGAGGTTTTTGGCTCGAATGACCAAGGCAGTCACCGAACCCAGTCTGCTGGCGCCCGCGCTGCAATCGCTCGACATGCGTTCGCGCGACATTTTTAGGCGCATCGTCGAATCCTATCTGAAGGACGGTGAGCCTGTGGGATCGCGCAGCCTGTCGCGCATCCTGCCGTCGTCGCTGTCGCCGGCCACCATCCGCAATGTGATGAGCGACCTCGAACATCTCGGCCTGATCTATGCCCCGCATATCTCGGCCGGGCGCCTGCCGACCCAGACCGGCCTGCGCTTCTTCGTCGATGCCTTCATGGAGCTTGGCGATCTCTCCGACGAGGAACGCCGGGTCATCGAGGCGCAGGTGCGCGCCTCCGGCTCGGGCGCGACGCTGGAACACATGCTGACCGAGGCCAGCCAGATGCTGTCGGGCATGTCGCGCGGCGCCGGCCTGGTGCTCGCCACCAAGAACGAGGTGGCGCTGAAGCACATCGAGTTCATCCAACTCGAGCCGACCAAGGCGCTGGCGGTGATGGTGTCGCAGAATGGCGATGTCGAGAACCGCGTCGTCGACCTGCCGGCCGGCATCACCGTCTCGCAGCTGCACGAGGCCTCCAACTTCCTCAACGCCCATATCAGGGGCCGCACGCTCGCCGAGGCGCGCATCGAGATCGCCCGCATCAAGGACGAGACCAGGGCAGCGCTGGACACGCTGTCGCAGGATCTGGTCGAGAAAGGCCTGGCGGTGTGGGCCGGCGCCGATAGCGGCCTGCCGGCGCGCCTTATCGTGCGCGGCCGCGCCAATTTGCTCGAAAACGTCACCGCCCAGGCCGATATCGAATTGCTGCGGCACCTGTTCGAGGATCTGGAGACGCAGGACGGGCTGATCCAGCTGCTCGACCTCGCAGAGGACGGCCCCGGCGTGCGGATCTTCATCGGCTCGGAAAACAAGCTGTTCTCGCTCTCCGGCTCGTCGCTGGTCGTGGCGCCTTACCGCGACAAGGACGCCCGCGTCGTCGGCGCGCTCGGCGTCATCGGCCCGACCAGGCTGAATTATGCCCGCATCGTGCCTATGGTCGACTACACTGCGCAATTGATTACCCGGATGTTAAGATAATTCCGAAGCCGGGATCACCGTAAAGGAGGGCGCAGAATGGCGCTTGAATCGTTCAAGGCCCAGATCAGCATGCTGCTCGAAGAAATGGTCAACCAGCCGGAGGACGAGCACGAAATCCAGGAGCAGCTGCGCGAAAAACTGCGCGAAATGCGCGCCATGGGCTTGCCGCTGCCGGAAGATCTCGTCGCATTGGAAAAGCGTCTCGACGACGATCTCGACGTCGAAGAGGAAAGTTGAGCGGTTCTCTCGTCGAATCTGCGCGCGCGCACGCTTCTCTTTTGCGGCGGCCGCACAATATCTCCCTTGTCGTGACGCGCCGACGGCGCGAGTTCGAGGAGAACAGCATGATCCGGATTGCCGGCTTCGCAGGCCTTGCCCTGCTTCTGGCCACCAGCGCCTTCGCCCAGCAGGCTGATCAACTGCTGCTGACCGGCAAGGACGCTTTCGGCGACTGGAAGGCCGACAAGCCAGGTGTGCGCCGGCTGATTAGGCCGGATGATCTGAAAAGACCCAACATCACCGGATCCGCCTCCAACAGCGCCGGCCTCGGCGATCGGCCCGAGGGCGCGAAGCCCGTCCTGCCGCCTGGGTTTTCGGCCGAACTGGTTGCTTCCGGCATTTCCAATCCGCGGGTCGTGCGCGTGGCGCCGAACGGCGACCTGTTCGTCGCCGACAGCGACGCCAACCAGATCCGCATCTATCGGCTGGCCAAAGGTAGCGCGAAGCCGGCCGAAGAGGGCATTTTTGCCGACAATCTCAACCAGCCCTATGGCATCGCCTTCTACCCGCCTGGCGACAAGCCGCAATGGGTCTACGTCGCCAACAACGACAGCGTGGTCCGCTACGCCTATCGCGACGGCGACCTTAAAGCGTCCGGCGAACCGGAGACGATTGTCTCCGACATCCCTACCGGCGGCCACTGGACCCGCGATATCGCCTTCTCGCCGGACGGGAAGACGCTGTATCTCTCGGTCGGCTCCGGATCGAACGTCGCGGAGGGCATGCAGAAGGCACCGAAGGGCGGCCTTGACGCCTGGGCAAAATCACAGCCACTCGGCGCCACCTGGGGTTCCGAGGATGGCCGTGCCGACGTGCTGGCCTTCGGCCCCGACGGCAAGAATGGCCGCATCCTCGCTACCGGCCTGCGCAATTGCTCGGGCATGACCGTGCAGCCGGCCACCGGCGCGCTGTGGTGTGTCGTCAACGAGCGCGACGGTCTCGGCGACGATGTGCCGTTCGAATATGCCACCTCAGTCAAGGACGGCGCCTTCTATGGCTGGCCCTGGTATTATATCGGCGCCAACGAGGACCCGCGTCACGAGGGCGCGCGCCCAGACCTCGCCGGCTCGGTCACCGTGCCCGACGTGCTGATGCAGGCGCATTCGGCGCCGCTCAACATCGCCTTCTATGACGGCGGCAATTTCCCGGCAGAGTACAAGGGTGACGCCTTCGTCGCCCTGCACGGCTCCTGGAACCGTGGTATGAGGACCGGCTACAAGGTGGTGCGGCTGAGATTCAGCGACGGCAAGCCGACCGGCGAGTACCAGGATTTCATCACCGGCTTCGTCCTCTCCGACGACGCCGTCTGGGGCCGGCCGGTCGGCGTCGCGGTGGCCAAGGACGGCGCGCTTATCGTAACCGAGGATGGCAACGGCACCATCTGGCGCATCACCCATGTCGATGGCCCATCCTGAGCCGGCGAACAGCGCAATCCGGCCCTAATGCACGTCCCGATGGATCACCTTGGGATAGGTATGGATCACCTCGGCCGATGAGACGCGGTCATCAAAACCGGTATCCCTGAGATTGAAGAGGCCGACCGAGCCGAAGGACTTCTTCGCCCCTTGCGCGAAGCGGCCGTCGCTGAAATCGTGTTCGTAAAGCGTCACCGTGACGTGGCCGGCATTGAGCTTCGGCACGTAAACACTGCTGATGGTGTCGTTGGCGACGCCAAGCTGGTTGACGTTGAAGCGATAGAGGTCCTGCACCATGCGCCGGGCCGCATTGCCATTGATCATCTAGTATTCGCGGCGCGATGCGCGGTTCGGGTCGATGAGTTTGAGCGGCGCCTTGCGGCCAAGCCCGAGCCAGTGCTCGAACACCATCACATTGGCGCCCCACGGATAGGGATAGTTGGACTTGTCGATGATGCGTGGCGGGCCATCCTCGGCAATCTCGGCGGTATCGACATAGTCCAGCCATTGCAGCTGGAACGACGCTTCCACGTTGAGGTCGGTACTGCGCGGATCGGCAGGGATGATGCGCCAGTCGGAGACCGGCGGATATTTGGTGTCGAGGTCGATGTAGAATTCGCCTTTGGCGGTGTCGTCGGGGTCTATCTTTTGCGGTCCGTCACGCTCCATCGCCACCAGTCGCACCTTGAACCGGTTGTTGACTACCAGCGGATAGATCATCGGACGAATGGGGTGAGCGCCAGGGTCCCGGCTGTCGGTAAAATATCCAGTCTGCGGAACGACATCGCTATCGCCCTTGTCGAACAGGCTGAAAGCCTGACGCCCCTCGAACCACAGATACCATTCCAGCTCGTGGACGTGACCGCGTGCTTCGGAATAGTTGTTGGGCATCCACTTCATAAGCTGGATGTGAAGTCTTTTGGCTAACATGGGTGCTCCTGCCGTTCGGAGCCATGCGAGATAGCCGACCGCCTTCGAGGCGTAAGTGAACCATCTCTCGCTTTCAGGCGATGATGACCGGCTTTCATGTCCTGCTTGGCGCAATCGAATCCGTTTTGCCGTTGCAGGCTTTTCATGGCATCAGAGTCGTTTCACGAGGTGCGACCGTCATGACCCTCACCGGCTTCCTTGCCTATAGTGCTGCGCTGGGCATCGCCGCCGCCATTCCCGGCCCCGGCGTCACCGCGCTTGTGGCGCGGGCGCTCGGATCCGGCTTCCGCTCGTCGCTGGCGATGTCGTTCGGCCTGATGCTCGGCGACCTCATTTATCTCACCGCGGTGGTGCTCGGCCTTGCCTTTGTCGCGCAAAGCTTCGGCATGGTGTTTCTCGTCATCAAATGGCTGGGCGTCGCCTATCTCGCCTTCCTCGGCTGGCGTTTCTGGACGGCCGGGATCACGCCCGAGACTGTCGAGGCCAGGAAAGGCAAGGGCGGCCTGGTATCGAGCTTCCTTGCCGGCCTCACCGTCACGCTGGGCAACCCGAAGACGATGATCTTCTACCTCGCCATCACGCCGACCATCGTCGACCTGAAGACCATCACGCTCGCCGACTACGGCATCCTGGTCGCGCTCACCGTTATCGTGCTCTTCGTGGTGCTTGTGCCCTATCTGGCGCTGGCCGCCAAGGCGCGCTGGTTCCTGAAATCGCCGCGCGCGCTGAAGGCGCTGAACCGCACCGCCGCTGGCTTCATGGTGGGCGCGGCCGCAGCCATTGCCGCACGTCAGTAGATCGGTTCAGGCAATTCATTCCGCCGATCGGTCCATCCGGAAATGCGGCTTCGGAAGGCAAGCGTTTTCAGCAAGCGGCCCACTCGATATTTTCGGCCGGCAGCCTATCTTGCGCGGGCGAAAGCCTTATTCTGTCCGCCGACGCCAATTGCCTGATCTGATTTGGGAGCGAAACCAATGAACAAGCCTTCCGCGCGCGTGCCCGGCCGCGGCCGTGTCTACAACTCGATCACCGAGACGATCGGCGACACGCCGCTGGTGCGGCTCGACAAGTTCGCCAAGGAGAAGGGCGTCGTTGCCAACCTTCTTGCCAAGCTCGAATTCTTCAATCCGATCGCCTCGGTCAAGGACCGCATCGGCGTTTCGATGATCGAGGCGCTGGAAGCGTCGGGCCGGATCAAACCCGGCAAGACGACGCTGATCGAGCCGACCTCCGGGAATACCGGTATCGCGCTCGCCTTCGCCGCTGCCGCCAAGGGCTACAAGCTGATCCTGACCATGCCCGAAACCATGTCGGTGGAGCGCCGCAAGATGCTGGCGCTGCTCGGCGCCGAACTGGTGCTGACGGAAGGGCCGAAAGGCATGAAGGGCGCCATCGCCAAGGCGGACGAGCTGGCCGCCACCTTGCCCGACGCCGTCATCCCGCAGCAGTTCGAAAACCCGGCCAACCCGGAGATCCACCGCCGCACCACCGCTGAGGAGATCTGGAACGACACCGATGGCGGGGTCGACATCTTCGTCGCCGGCATCGGTACCGGCGGCACGATCACCGGCGTCGGCCAGGTGCTGAAGCAACGCAAGCCCTCGGTGCATGTCGTCGCCGTCGAGCCGGAGGCCTCGCCGGTGCTGTCGGGCGGCCAGCCCGGCCCGCACAAGATCCAGGGCATCGGCGCCGGCTTTGCGCCCAAGATCCTCGACACCTCGATCTATGACGAGATCGTCAAGGTCTCCAACGAGGATTCGGTCGCCAACGCCCGCCTCGTCGCCCGCCTTGAAGGCGTGCCGGTCGGCATCTCGTCGGGCGCTGCCCTGCAGGCCGCCATCGCCGTCGGGTCGCGGCCGGAGAACAAGGGCAAGAACCTAGTGGTGATCATCCCGTCCTTCGCCGAGCGCTATCTGTCGACGATCCTGTTCGACGGGCTGGGGGCTTAACGTCTTAACTGGATAGGCGGCGATCCTTCGCACCCCCCTCTGCCCTGCCGGGCATCGGGGGGTGCTGTCCCTCCGACATCGGAAGTCTCATGGCTGGACCGCAGAAAACCCGGCCGTGGCGTCCGCCACCGGCTTGAGCGGGAGGCGGCTTCAGGGTCAAATCGCCCCGGCCTGCTTCGCGCGGGCAGGGGGAGAATCACATGTACAAGCTTTACACGCGCCCAGGCAGCGGCGGTTTTGTCGTCGAGGCCGCATTGGCGCTGGCAAACGCGCAATTCGACCAGATCGACGTGCCGAAGAAGGATCCGCCGGACCCGGCTTTCCTCGACATCAGCCCGTTGAACCAGGTTCCGGTGCTGACCTTGCCCAACGGTCAATCGATAACCGAATCGGCGGCGATCTGCATCCTGCTTGCCGAGCGCCATCCGGAGGCGGGTCTGGCGCCGGCCGCCGGATCGCCGGATCGCGCCGGTTTCCTGCGCTGGATGGCGTTCATGTCATCGGTGCTCTACCCCGCCATCCTGCGCCTCTACTATGCCCATCGCTACACCACCGATGCCGACGGCAAGAAAGCCGTCAAGCAGGCAGCCATTGCCGAGATGGACCGCGGCTTCGCCATTGTCGATGCAGCCCTCGAGGGGCGCGGCTGGCTGGTCGGCGACGCGATGTCGCTGGCCGACGTCTACCTCGTCATGCTGGTGGCCTGGCACCCCGATATGGACAAGGCGCGAGCCGACTGGCCGAACATCGAACGCTTATGGTCGGCGCTGCGCGCGCATCCGCTGATGAAACGGCTCAACACCACGCATGAGATGTGGCCGGCCTGAACGGACGCTTCAATTTCGCAGGATCGCCCGTTTCGCCTGCAGGAAGCGGCGCACGGCGGGGTCGCGTTCAAGGCCGATCGCCCGGTCATAGGCTTCGACCGCTTGCGCCGCATTGCCGAGCCTGGCCAGCAGGCCGGCGCGAGCGGCCCAATAGGGCTGATAGTCGTTGAGCCGCTTGTCGTCGCCCAGCACGTAGAGCGCCGCCAGTCCTGCCGCCGCCCCTTCGGCCTCGGCAATCGCCACGGCGCGGTTGATCGAAATCACCGGCGAGCCTGATATCGCCGACAGCGCATCGTAGAAGTTACGGATCGCCGCCCAATCGGTTTGGCCGGTCCGTCGCCGCGTCGCATGCACCGATTGTACCGCCGCTTCGAGCTGGTAGCGGCCGATGACGCCCATGGTGGCGGCGTGGCCCAGCAGCGCCTCGGCTTCGTCGATCAGCGCGTGATCCCAAAGACGGCAATCCTGTTCGGCGAGCGGCACATAATCTCCAGCCGCATCGCGCCGCGCCGGGCGGCGCGCCTCGGCAAACAGCATCAGCGCCAGCAGGCCGAGCGCTTCCGGTTCGTCCGGCATCAGCGATGCCACCAGCCGCCCGAGCCAGATGCCTTCGGTCGCCAGATTGCGCGCTCTCGTCTCGGTCCCTGCCGGGTCGGTCCAGCCTTCGGCGAAAGCCGCGTAGATCGCTTCCAGCACCGTTCCCAGCCGCTCGCCGAGTTCGGCGCGATCCGGCACGCGGAACGGAATGCCGATCTCGCGGATGCGGCTCTTGGCGCGCACCAGACGCTGGCCCATCGTCGCCGGCGAAACCAGGAAGGCCGAGGCGATCGTCGCCGCGTCGAAACCCAGAACCGTCTGCAGGATCAGCGGCGCCCGCACGCTGGCTTCGATCGCCGGATGCGCACAGGCAAACATCAGCCTGAGACGTTCGTCGGGAAGGTCTTCGTCTTCCATGCTCGCCTCCATCTCCTCGGCCATCAGCTTGAGATGGTCGCGGCTCGCCTCGCTGGTCAGCCGACGGCGCACCGCGTCGACGCGCCGCCGGCGCGCCACGGCCAGCAGCCATGCTTCCGGCTTGTCGGGCACGCCGGTCTGTGGCCAGCGCTCCAGCGCCGCGGCGAAGGCCTCGGCCAGCGCGTCCTCGGCGCCGGCCACGTCGCGGGTGCGCGCCGCTAGCCAGGCGACCAGCTTGCCGTAACTCTGCCGGGCGGCCGCTTCGGCCGCCGCCCGCGCGATCTCCGGGCGATTGTCCATCACGGTTTCATTTCTTGGGCATGTAGTCGGCCATTTCCCAGATCGGCCGCAACTCGACCGTGCCGGCGCTCGCCGCCGGACAGCGCGCCGCCCACTCGATGGCGGTATCGATATCGGCCGCCTCGATCATGTAGAAGCCGGCAAGCTGCTCCTTGGTGTCGGCATAGGGGCCGTCGATCACGTTGGTCTTGCCGTCTGTGATCCGCACCGAGGTGGTCGCCTGGGTCGGGCGCAACCGTTCGCCGGCGAGCCATGCGCCGGATTTCTTCAACGCTTCGGTATAGGCGGCATATGCTGCGCTCATCTGCTGAGCCTTCTCGATTGGCGTGTTCGCCTGCGCGGCTTCGTCGCTGTTGATCAAAAGCATGTATCGCATGGGTCTTCTCCCGTGGTTTCGAAGGCCGCGTCCTAGCGGGGCCAGACGTATGTCGCGCGGCGGCGGCCGATTTCGACAGGCTTCAGAAAAAACTTTCGCCTCCGCCAGGAGATTTCGCAAGGACCAGATGTTCCTTCGTCTGCTGGCGGATGACCGGCAGCGGACTGGCCGTGGCTCCGCACAGCACTATCCTCTGTCGTTGGCGGGCACGTCACACGAGGCGTGGGAGAAGAGAATGGAACTCGTGACCCACAAGAAATTCAAGAACGGCCGGTTGATGCCATGGGGCAAAGGCACGGTCGTCAGCGGTGCGAAAGGCACCGTCTATCTCTGCGGCAACACCGCGACATCGGCTGACTACGATCCGGCCGGCAAGAAGGGTGGCGGCTTCGCCGGCGATGCCGCGGCGCAGTGGCGGGAAGTTCTCGGCAACATCAAATCGGATCTGGAAGAACTTGGCAGCGGGCTCGACCATCTCATCAGGCTGACCTTTTTCGTCAAAGGGCCATTTCCCGACGGCGGCGTCCTCAGCTCGCCTAATTTTCGTCTCGACGTGCTGGACGCGCTTTTCGCCGAGCATTGTCCGAAGCATTGCAGCGACAACAATCCGCCGCCTTCGGAGGTAATCGGCGTCGCAGCGCTTGCCCAGGCAGACATCGTCATCGAGATCGTCGCCGTCGCGGCGCTGCCGGACTGAGGCGCGAACGAACAGGCCGGCCTTGCGCGACGTCGCCGTTGCGATCGAAGCGCGTCGGCACGAGCGGCGGCGCCGCGCCGGTGCGGGTTTTGCACCAGGCCTCGGCTTTGGCCAGTGAGCGCCCGGCGACGAGCAGGATCAGGCGTGGCTCGCTCTCCAGCAATTGCACGATGCGGCCGCCGAAAATGCCATAGCCGCCAACGACCAGAAGCCTCATGGCGCCGCTCTTTTTGCGTATGTCGTTTTCCCGGAACCGAGGTCACTTTTGGGTGACAGGCGATTAGCCGATCACGCGCGCACGTATCGCGGCGGACAGGATCTCGCAACTGTCCTTGCGGCCGAACATGGCGTAGCGGTTTTTGGCGATGCGTTCGTAGAGCCAGTCACGCAAGGGGCGCGGGATGAGCAGCAGGGCCTTCGCCGCCCGCCACGGCCAGCCGAGTTCGGCCATCACCGCGATGAAACTGTCCAGCCGCATGAAGGGAGCGCCGCCGACAAGGACCAGATTGGTCTCGTAGCTGTCGGTGCGCAGCCCGTATCTCTGGAACAGCGCCTCGCCCAAGGGCGACTGCGCCGTGGCGAAGCGGAAGCGGTTTTTGCGGTCGAGCCCGACCACCGTGCGTACGAAGCCCGAGCACAGCACGCAGACGCCGTCGAAAACGATCAATGGTTGGCTGGCATCGAAGGGTTCAGGAGAAGAAGTCACGGGACGTCCGGCAGCTTGTGTCTTCAGACACTAAGCCCGCCGGCAGCGGGATCAAAGCCGCGGCGTTGTCGCACGGCTTCTCGCGGCCAGCGCGGGGCGCTCGGCGCGATAGGTGGTTGCGCGGGGATCGGCCTCCGGTCTGCAGATCCGGCTGTCGTGACGCGTTTCGAATGTCATGATCAATGCGCGCCGAGCGAGCTGCCGCGACGGGCGCAGGCCGGACCCGGGCCGCGCATGTAGTAGCGCTCCGGCCGATAGGTCGGCGCGATGAACTCACGGATGGCGGCGGCATAGCTGGCGATGTGGCCCCAGAATTTCATTTTACTCAAGTCCCTGTCCCGATTTCGGATGTCCCGTCCGATTGCGGGGATCATAGCGTCGAGGCGTGAATAGTCGGTGAACACGATGTTAATCTTTGGTCGAAAACCCCATGCTTCGTGGCCGGAATGCGGCTGTTTGGGGGTCTTTCGGTGTGGTTCGTCGCCATTTCCGGCATTGTGACTTTTGCATCACATATGTTTCGTATGGATGTCGCTTGAGCGCGGTTCTGTTTCAGATTTGGCGAGCCTCTCGAAATTTCCATGCTCGCTGCCGAAATGCCCCTGGCTGCGCGCCCGGAACCGGAACGGGCCTTGCCCGTTCTCGCTTGAACCGCATCGCGCAGGAGTTCGCCATGGCACCTCGCCCCGCCTGGAAGGGCTATCTGAAACTGTCGCTGGTCACCTGCGCTGTCGAACTGACCAACGTCGTCACCCACGCCGAAAAAGTTTCGTTCCGGGTGCTCAACCGCAAGACCGGCAACACGGTCAAGCGCATCTATGTCGATTCTGAAACCGGCAAGCCGCTGGGCGATGGCGACGAGATCAGGGGCTATGAGGTGAGCCCCGGTGAGTTCGTCTATGTCGAGGACGAAGAGATCGAAGCGGTGCAGATCGAGTCCTCGCACACGATGGCGCTGGATGGCTTCGTCGACAAAGCCTCGATAGAGCAGATCTATCTCGACACGCCCTATTATGTCACGCCCGCCGACAAGGTGTCGGAGGAGGCCTTTGCCGTCATCCGCGATGCCATGGCGGACAAGAAGATGGCCGGGCTGGCGCGCGTCGTGCTCTATAGCCGCGAGCGGCCCGTGGTCATCGAGCCGCGCGGCAAAGGCATGGTGCTGATCACCTTGCGCTACGGCAACACGGTGCGGGAGCCGGAGAGCATCTTCGGCGACATCAAGGCGGTGAAGACCGACCAGGAGATGACCGATATGGCCGAACGCATCATCGACAAGAAGAAGGGGAAGTTCGATCCGTCGACATTCGAGGACAAGTTTGAGGACGCGCTGCTCGAACTGATCCGCGCCAAGAAGGCCGGAAAGAAGGCTCCGAAAGCGCAGGCCGCGCCCAAGCCGTCCAATGTCGTCAATCTGTTCGACGCGCTGAAGAAGAGCCTGTCCGATGGCGGCCAGGCGGAAGTCTCGGCGAAGAAGGCCAAGCCGGCGGCAAAAAGCGGCAAGGCGAAAGCTTCTGCGCCCAAGCGCAAGTCGGCTTGAGGGTCGGCGCCGTGGCCAGCCTCGAACAATATCAGTCCAAGCGCGATTTCAAGAAGACGGCCGAGCCGGGGGGCAAGGTCGCGCGCGGCAAGCAGCCCGGCGGCATCTTCGTCGTCCAGAAGCACGACGCGACCAGGCTGCACTATGATTTCCGCCTCGAGCATGAGGGCGTGTTGTGGAGCTGGGCGGTGACGCGAGGCCCGAGCCTCGACCCGCACGAAAAGCGGCTGGCCGTGCATGTCGAGGACCACCCGATCGACTATGCCGGCTTCGAGGGCACCATTCCCAAGGGCGAGTATGGCGGCGGCACCGTCATCGTCTGGGACGAAGGCACATGGACGCCAGAGATCGACCCCGCCAAGGCGATGAAGAAGGGCCATATCGACTTCGAACTCAACGGCCAGAAGCTGAATGGGCGGTGGCATCTGGTCAGGTTAAGACCCCGCCCTGGCGAAAAGCGCGACAACTGGCTGCTGATCAAATCCGACGATGCCGCCGCCCGCCCCGGCGAGGATATCCTGAAGGACGCACCGAAATCGGTGAAGTCCGGCCTGACCATCGAAGAGGTCGCGGAAGGCAAGACCGCCGACGGCAAGAAGCCGAAGGTCTGGCACTCCAACAAGCCTGCGGCATCCAGCAAGGCGAAAGCCGGCAAGCGCCTCGACTTCGTCGAGCCGCAACTGGCGACGCTGGAGCGCGAGGCGCCGCCCGGCGAGGACTGGCTGCATGAGGTCAAATTCGACGGCTACCGCATGCAGGCGCAGATCGCCGGCACGGAGGTGCGGCTGCTGACCCGCACCGGCCTCGACTGGACGGAGAAATTCGGCCCTGAGATCGTCGCGGAACTGGCCCAGCTGAAATGCAGCGACGCCATCATCGACGGCGAGATCGTCGTGCTCGCCGACAGCGGCGTTTCGTCTTTCTCGCTGCTTCAGCAGGATCTCTCCGCCAATCGAACCGACCGCTTCACCTACTATGTGTTCGACCTTATGCGGCTTGACGGCAACGATTTGCGCCGCGAGCCGCTGGTCGAGCGCAAGCAGGCGCTGCAGGAGCTGCTCGGCGAGACGGCCGAAAATGCCCCCGTCCGCTTCAGCGACCATTTCGCCGAGCCCGGCAAGATCATGCTGCAGCACGCCTGCCGCATGGGCCTTGAAGGCATCGTCTCCAAGCGCGCCGATGCGCCCTACCGCAGCGGCCGTGGCCCAAGCTGGGTGAAGTCGAAATGCACGGCCCGCCAGGAATTCGTGATCGGCGGGTATCTGCCCTCGGACAAGACCGGCCGCGGCCTGCGTTCGCTGCTGGTCGGCTACCACGAGGGCGGCAAGCTCCACTATGCCGGCCGCGTCGGCACGGGCTTCACAGCCAGGAGCGCCACCGATTTGAAGAAAAAACTCGATGCGCTGAAGGCAGACGCCTCGCCGTTTGCCGCCGCGGTGCCAAAGGGCAAGGGTTTGGTCTGGGTCAGGCCCGAACTTGTCGGCGAAGTGGAGTTCCGCAGCTGGACCTCGGACCGTATAATACGCCACGCGTCGTTCCAGGGACTGCGCGAGGACAAGCCGGCGGAGGAAGTCGTGCAGGAAAAGCCATCGAAGGCGGCAAACAAGGCAAAGCCGGCGGCAGGCGGCGCCGGCAAGGCCGCCGGGGCTAAGGCGCCCGCGACGATCACGACCAGCGTAAAACTATCCCATCCTGACAAGCTGCTGTGGCCCGAGGAAAAAATATCCAAGCAGGACTTGCTCGAACACTACGCGCTGGTCTGGCCGCGCATGGAGCAGTTCATCGTCAACCGGCCGCTCAGCCTGGTCAGGGCGCCGGATGGCATCGGCGGTCCGCGCTTCTTCCAGAAACATGCTTCGGCCGGCATGAGCGACAAGATTGCCCGCATGAAGGACCCGACCGATGGCGAGGAAATCCTGTTCATCCGCGATTTCGACGGCCTTGCCGCTCTGGTCCAGTACGGCGTGGTCGAGGTCCACATCTGGGGCTGCAAGATCGATGAGCTGGAAAAGCCGGATCAGATCATCTTCGATCTCGATCCCGACGAAGGCGTCGACGTCAAGGCGGTGCGCGAGGCCGCGCTCGACATCAGAGGCAAGCTCGACGATCTGTCGCTGCCGAATTTCGTCAAGCCGTCAGGCGGCAAGGGCTATCACGTGCTGGTGCCGCTGAAGCCGTCGGCGGATTGGGAGGCGGTCAAAACCTTCTCGCATGATTTCGCCAAGGCGCTGGAGCAGGCCGCGCCCGACCGCTACACGGCGACGCTGTCGAAAAAGGCGCGCACCGGAAAAATCTTCGTCGACTATCTGCGCAATGGCAGGGGCTCGACCACCGTCGCGCCCTACTCTTCCCGCGCCAAGAAGGGCGCGACGGTCTCGGTACCGGTGACGTGGGCGGAGGTTGAGAAGGGGCTAGCGCCGAATTCCTTCCCGATCGGCGACAAGACGACGCTGAAGGAATTGGAGAAGGCCGATCCGTGGGCGGATTTCTTCGAGCAGGCGAAGGTGCTGAAGCGGGGGTGAGCGTCGCGCGCCTCACCTGCTACGCAAGCGTTCCGTCACACCCCCCTCTGTCCGGCAGGCCAGAGGGGGGTGCTGTCCCGCCAGCGTCGCCCAATTAGCGCCGCCGAACCTCTACGCCAAAAACACCCGCTCGAACGCCTGCTTCCCCGGCGGTGAAAACACCACCGCGCGGCTGTCCTTCTCCCGCCTTGCCCATTTCTCCGACAGGATCTTGTCCAGAATAGCCGCGCCGAGCGTTCCCGCGAGGTGCGAGCGGCGCACGCTCCAGTCGAGACAGGCGCGGCAGACCGGCCGGCGCGGCTTGGCGCCGACATCGATGCCGATGGCCGAAAAATGCGAGGCTGCTGCTGGCCCCAGCCTGATCTCAATGTCGTCGCGCAACAGGATGCCGCGCGCGACGAGCCGGTCCAGCATCGCCACCGCCTGCTCGCCGGCGAGGTGGTCGTAGCAGACGCGGGCGACGCGCATGGCGCCGTCGCGCGGGCCGGGCCGCACGCGCTTGGGACCGACTGCTTCGGCCACCCCGGTGATGGCCTCGATCATGCCGGCCACCTGCGGCCCTGCGAGGCCGTAATAGCGATGCCGTCCCTGGCTGGCCAAAGTTAAAAGCCCGCCCTCCATCAGTTTCGACAGATGCGAGGACGCGGTCGGCAGCGACACGCCGGCCTCCAGCGCCAGTTCGCTCGCCGTGAAAGCCGTGCCTCCCATCAGCGCATTCAGCATGTTTGCCCGCGCCGGATCGCCGACCAGGCTGGCGATGCGGGCAATGTCGGGCCCTTCACGCATAGTTAGGTCTCCATCGAAGCATTCTCGTCAGATAAGCATTATTGTCGGGCGGGATCAAGGAGAACGCCGATGCCAACCGCTTCCGTCCCACTCGCCAGCCGCCGGCCGTTCCCGTTCGTCACCTGGCTGCAACGGCGGCTTCTCGCCCGCTGGTACGACCGCCATCTGCAGCGGCTAGACCTCGCGGAGGTCGACGACCATCTGCTGCGCGATCTCGGCCTGACCCGTGAGGATGTGCGCCGCGAATGCGCAAAATCCTTCTGGCAGGCCTGACCGCCAGCGCTTTTGCTTAGCAGACCCTGCGGCACAACGTTTCGACGCCGCTCGAACTATCGATGCGAAACCCAAGGAGATCACGATGACCATCACCTGCTTCATCCGCTATGAGATCGACCCGTTCGGCAAGCCGGCCTTCGAGCAATATGCCAAGGCCTGGGGCCAGGCGATCCCGCGCTGCGGCGCCGATCTGATCGGCTACTACGCCCCGCATGAGGGCTCGGCCACCACCGCCTACGCCGCCTACAACATCGACAGCCTCGCCGCCTATGAGGCCTACCGCGCCCGTCTCGCCGCCGATCCCGCCGGCAAGGCCAATTACGAATTCGCCCGCCGCGAAAAGTTCATCTTGAAAGAGGACCGCATCTTCCTGAAGCTGGTGTCGGGGCCGCATGGACCGCGGCAGCTGTTCCAGACCGCGGTCAAGGAGGAGATATGATCGCTGTCATCTTCGAGGTGCAACCGGCTGAGGGAAAGCGCGATGCCTATCTCGGCATCGCCGCGGAACTCAGGCCGCTGCTCGACGGCATAGACGGTTTCATCTCGATCGAGCGCTTCCAGAGCTTGGTCGACCCGAACCGCGTGCTGTCGCTGTCCTTCTGGCGCGACGAGGAAGCGGTGAAAGCCTGGCGCAACACGGAAGAGCACCGGCAGGCGCAAAAGGCCGGCCGTGGCGGAATCTTCGGCGGCTACCGGCTGCGGATTGCGCATGTGGTGCGGGACTATGGGCTGACGGAGCGGGATGGAGCGCCGGCGGACAGCCGGGCGGTGAATGGGTGACTATGTATCGGCGTCGCGCCAGGCCCCCTCATCCGGCCGCTCGCGGCCACCTTCTCCCCGCTGGGGAGAAGAGACTGGCGCAGGCTTCGAAAATCTCCTCTCCCCTCGGGGAGAGGTCAGCCGAGCGAAGCGGAGGCTGGGTGAGGGGGCGCTTGGCGCTCACGCATTCCCGATCAGCACCCCGGCCGCAAACACCAGCGCCCCACCCAGCACCACCTGAAACGCCGCGCGCAGGAACGGGGTCTGCATGTAGCGGTTCTGGACGAAGGCGATTGCCCACAATTCGAAGAACACCACCACGGCCGCCACCGCCGTCGCCGTCCAGAAATGCGGGATGATGTAAGGCAGCGCGTGGCCGAGGCCTCCCAGCGTCGTCATGATGCCGACGGTGAGGCCGCGCTTGATCGGCGAGCCACGCCCCGACAGCTTGCCGTCGTCCGAAGCGACTTCGGTAAAGCCCATCGAGATGCCGGCGCCGATCGAGGCGGCGAGGCCAACCAGCAGCGTCTGCCAGGTGTCGTGCGTGGCAAACGCCGCGGCAAAGATCGGCGCCAGTGTCGACACCGAGCCATCCATCAGCCCGGCCAGTCCCGGCTGCACATAGGTCAGGATGAACTGGCGCTGCTCGGCGCTGGCTTCCTCGTCCTTCACCTCGCCCGGCACGAGTTTCTGTTCCAGCCGATGCGCCGAATTCTCATGGCTTTGCTCGGCCGCGGCCAGGTCGCCGAGCAGTTTCCGCGTCGAGGCATCGCCGGTGCGCTTGGCCGCCTCGACATAGAAGCGATAGGCCTGCCGCTCCATCTCTTCGGCTTGGCGCCGCACATGCTCGATGCCGAGCGGCCGCACCAGCCAGTCGGGCTTGCGCTCGTAATAGCCTTTCACGTGCTCGCGGCGCAGCAGCGGAATGCGCTCGCCGAAACGCTTGCGGTAAAGCTCGATCAGGGAATCGCGATGGCCGTCCTCCTCCTCCGCCATCGCCTCGAACACTTTCGCCGATTGCGGAAAACTGTCCGCCAGCCCGTCGGCATAGGCGCGGTAGATGCGCCCGTCATCCTCTTCGGATGAAATTGCCAGCGCCAGGATCTCCTGTTCCGACAGCGTTTCGAAAGGACGGCGACCGAAACCGAAGACACGGGAAAGCATGAGAAATTCACCCCAGTTTAGAACAATTCTAAACTAGGCGCTGCAATCTCCGCGGTCAATCACCGGTCAAGAAATGTTGAAGCGCCGGATTGCAACGCGCCCTTCATTATCGGCAAATGTTCACCTATATCGGTCGCGACACGCAAGCGAAAGGCATGAGCAAGATGACGGCAAAGCCGCACGACCACTTCGATCCGAAACCCGTCCTCGATCTGATCGCCAGCATCGAGGCCGATTTGCAGCGGCTGAAAGGCCTGGTCGAACAGCAAGTCGAAAAATTCGACCCCGCCAATCCGCACAACAAGGCGCCCGACGGCAAGCTGACCGAGGAGGGCGTCGAATGCTGCTACCGCCTGTTCGACGAAGGCAAGTCGCGCTATTCGGTCGCCCAGCAGATGAAGATCTCGTTTGCCGCCGCCACGCACCGGTTCAATTCCTGGCGCAAGGCGGGCGGGCCGAAGCGGCAGAGGGCGTTGATGGGATAATTGGCGAAAGCCGAAGCGACATCTGATCTCCCCCCTTGAGGGGGAGATGCCTGGCAAGGCAGAGGGGGTCGGTCCGACCGGGCTCGACGTCCTGCGCGGCAGATGGAGGGCTAGCGCTTCACGCGCGGCGACCCCCTCTGTCGCCTTCGGCGACATCTCCCCCTCGAGGGGGGAGATTAGCAGCTTCGCCCGCCCTACGGCGTCAGTTCAATCTCTTCCGTCTCGCCGCCATTGCAGGTGTAGCAGCAATCCTCGCATCTTTCCTTGTTGTTGGGGCCGACGCCCCAATAGGTTCCCTCGTCGCCGTCGACCCAGGCGCCGTAGCAGATGGACTCGCCCTCGTCGCACGAGACCGGGATCTGCTTGGTCTCGCCGTCGTCGAGATAAAAATCCTTGTCGTTGCCCGGCCAGACATAGTCGCGGTCCTGGCTGTAGAGCTCGAGGCGCATGGCGTTGGGATGGCTGTTCTTGACGGCGAAGGTGATGTCGGCGGCGTGCGCGGCCGGCGCAAACAGCGCGGCCAGCGAGAGCGCGACGACGATGCGGCGCAGACAAGTGAAAGACATGGTGTTCCCCCGAGGCAAATCGGCCCCCCGGCCGAGGGAATCAGCATCGCATGATGGCGGCGGAGATTGAAGGGCGGGGCGTGACTGATTTTGGGGGGATTGGGAGAGGTTGGTGGAGCTGCTGATCTCCCCCCTCGTGGGGGAGATGCCTGGCAAGGCAGAGGGGGGCGCTGTCCCGCCGACCTCTCATTCCTGCAGCCGCGCCATTTCAATTTTAGGCTTGCTGATCCATACGCTGGCGATCCTTCGCGCCCCCCTCTGTCCTGCCGGACATCTCCCCCACGAGGGGGGAGATCAGCAGCTTCGGCGCCCCGCCCCTCACTCCACCAGATCGATCGTCTCCGTCGTCTTCTCCACGCAGATGAAACAGCACGTATCGCATGGCTGGTCATTATCCGGCCCGACCCCGGCGGAGACCGCATCATTGCCGTTGACCCAGGCGCCGTAGCAGATGTTTTCTCCCGGATTGCACGAGATCGGCACCGATTTCTGCGAGCTCGGCTCGATCAGAAACACCTGACCACCACCCGGCCACGACATCTTGCGGTCACGGCTGAACAGCTCCACCGCCACCGCCTGGCTGCGCAGGTTCTTGACGAAGAACGCCATATCGGCGGCGTGCGCCGGCGTGGCGATGAGGAGGGCGGCAAGGGTGAGGCGGAGCATGGCGGGGTCCCGAATCGGAGACGGGAACTAGAGCATGAGCGGAGAAGCGACGCGAGGCGGTCGAGCGGGTAATCTCCCTCCTTGAGGGGGAGATGGCCGGCAGGCCAGAGGGGGTCGGTCCGACCGGGCTCTACCTTGTTGCCTTGTTGCGGCAGATCGAGGTTAGCGCTTCACGCGAGGCGACCCCCTCTGTCGCCTTCGGCGACATCTCCCCCTCGAGGGGGGAGATTAGCGCCCCACCTTCACCCTGCGGCGCCAGCCGTCGGATCGCGTCAATCACCTCGGCGACTTCAGCAACGTCCAGATCCAGCCGACAAAGGTCAGCACCAGGAACGGATAGCCGACGGCGGGCAGCGGCGCCGAGGTGGGCAGCAACGGCGCGCCCTACAGCACCAGGCCACCGTCACGACAAACAGGATGGCGCGCCGGTGAGCCGCATCCACAGGGCAAAAGTGTTCGCCGTGCCGATGAGGACGAGCGCTGCCGCCCACAGCGAGATGCCGCCGACATAGGAGGGCAACGCTGTCCTCCAGCCCACCGCATTGCCGGCCATGATCAAGCTCTCGCCGGCAAGAAAGGGGAGGAATCCGGCCGCGACGCAGTCATTGCCCAGCCGCTGGTATTTCATGGTCAGAAGTGCTGATGCCACCACGAGCGCCACGCCGTCGATCGCCCAGCGCGTTTCGCGCAGTGAAACGCTGGCGACGAAAGTGCCGCTAGGCCGAAGGCACCGCCTATGGCGAGGTCGATCGCGGCGACGGTGTCTGAGGTGGTGCGCATGGGATGTTTCCCAAGTTGGTGGAGGATGCGTCAGGGTTGGCCGTTGGTGAAGGGCGCTGACGAGCCCGCTGGTTCATGCGAATGGCGTTACCGCGTAGTTGCTGCTCCTGCGGTCGGTTTTCTACCAAGGCGGCTCAAGCCAATCCTCGATCGGGACGTCAAAGTCCTCGTCCTGTCCGGCAGACCGTCGGCGAACTCGGGCAGCGAATTCGTGATACGCCATTTCTCCGAAAGCAAAAGGTGCAATCAAGTCTTTGTACTCGTCGAAGCGTGCCCTCGCCTCGGGAATTACCTTTGGAAGGTTTGTACCGATAAATTTGACTAGCGGACCATCAGGCTCGTTTCCTAGCGAGATGTCGGCATATCCGAGTATTCTTTTGTGTCGCGCATTTGCTGCCAATTCAGAATCCGAGGTAGGGTACCTTTGACGTAAGGTTTCCCATGTAATCAGCCCGCATTGCCGAAACAAATATCCCGTAACATACGGGATACGTCTTGCTATCAGAACAGGTACGATGTCCAGCAGGCAACATTTTCTCAAAAGCTCTAATAATTCATCCTGCTGTGGGTACACCCATGGGCGAGTATTCTTTACCTCTATACCAGCCCAGAAACTCTTCTCGCGTACAAGGAAGTCTAGTTTCTGTTTTCCTGGAAGATACCGGCCGCCTATGTGGGAAGGGGGCTCTTCCTTTTTGTAAAGAGTGCTGTCATCGTGCTCGTCGAGATCGATAAACCGACCAAAGTAGTCTAAGTCTGCTCCCTTCTCCAGCGCTCGTTGGACAGATATTTCAAGCGTCTGCCCCATACGTTTGGTGAATCGCTCGTCTGCGACCCGCAGGTATGTAGGCTCCTGTTCTGCCAACCTCTGCCCTATCTCTTCTTCCGAGGCGTCGGGCAGGTGGTACCAAGCCACACCATGGATGTTGCGTGCAGCCAAGAAGCCTTTCTCAACGAGTTCGTTTCGCGCTTCGGTGATTAGGTGAGGGTTGACACGCTGACCGTAAGGTCCAGCCACAGCGATCTTTTGTTCGAGGGTACGAGCGAGTGCGATGCCGTGCGCGGAGGTCACGCTAACGAGCCGTGTTTTGGCTGTTTCGAGGTGCCCTGCGCGGGACATAGAGGCGGTCCCCTTTTATTTAGATATAGAAGTATTGCTTGGTGGCTCGCTGAGAGTGCGATTTCCCATTGAGGTGAGCCGATAGTGGCCGCGTCCGGTGATTGGATTCTTGTAATAGGTGGCTAGGCCTCTACGCTCCAAAGTGCGGTGGCTCACCAGATTGCGAATGACTTGACTTAGTCGGTCGTCCCTCCGGCCCTGGAGGATTTCGCGATCCTCCTGCGTTGGTTCGACTTGTTCGCGCAGCTTTCTGGCTAATTCGGCTGTTGGCATTCCAATCTCCGGTTGTTCCGCATTGGAGAGAATTTCCAGTGCGGGGATTATCAAATCGTTTTCAAGCGTACGCATTCAGGCTCTATATCTCGTTCGAATCCATCGGCGAATCCATATATAGCGATTCGAATCCGAGGAATCAACCGAATCTTAACCGTGTTTATTTACCATTTGAGCGAGTGAGGGGCTCGCCAAATTTCAACCAGTGCTTGTGGCGCTAGAGTTTCTGTAGGGGTTTCAGCAGGGAGTCGCAACGCGGATGGCTACAGGAGACTGGAGCTAGCTCGGTTCTAAGCCAACGACTTCACTAAGCAACGAGCCACTGGCTGCGGGATTGTCGAGCACTTTGTGGTGGTGTGCGACTCGCGTATGCTGAGTTCTATTGGAGGCGAGCATGCCTTGTAACGGTCGGAACCATCAACCTAACTGCACATGCGGCTTTAGTGGTGGGCGACATTCGCGATCACACACATTCCGATGGAAAGGATGGAAGCGCGCGTCCATCCGTAGTTACTGCAACGGACCGTGGTCCAAGTGCCCCGTCTGTCAAGTTGGCGTCTACTACATTTCCGGGCCACGGGGCGGAGGCGCCTTTTTCGACTGCCTTGGTCCACCATGGACGCTGCATCCCTGCACCAACAAACGGCTCACATATTCGCCCTTCGGCCGTACTGGCCGGCCAAAGTTGAGGGTGCTCAAAACCGTACTAGAGGAGAACGGTTTCCTGCCGCTAATCGTGAGAAGAATCGAGAGGGTCAATGGCGGCTCCATTTTGCATGGTGTCATGTGGGACACACCTACCGCACTTCACCTTGGAACAATGGAAATCCTAGACCTTGACATAAATAGGCCCGTGTATGTCCATCGAGACTACTCGGGCTGGGCAATGGTAAGTCACTTCCCAATGGATAGCCTAGAGCCAATCAATATCTGGATGAGAGAAGACACGTTGGGCCCATTGGACCTACTCATGGACCCTTCGCATAAAACGGACAGCGGTCGGTAGCTGTCACTGGCAAGTGCAAACCGCCGACCGGGTCACCCCACTGCCGCAACCCCGGGGTGGGACCCGCTGCCTGCGGCAGCTCCCACCCGGATTTGCGCTCGCATCGACCCACCGGGTCGATGCGTCCGGCCAAAAGGCCGGACCGCTCAATCCCCCATCTTCAAGGCCTGGATAAACGCCTCCTGCGGGATATCCACCTTGCCGAACTGGCGCATCCGCTTCTTGCCCTCTTTCTGCTTGTCGAGCAGCTTGCGTTTGCGCGAGACGTCGCCGCCATAGCACTTCGCGGTGACGTCCTTGCGCAGCGCCGAGATGGTTTCGCGGGCGATGACCTTGCCGCCGATCGCGGCCTGGATCGGGATCTTGAACAGATGGTTCGGGATCAGCTCCTTCAGCTTTTCGCACATCTGGCGGCCGCGCTTTTCCGCCGCCGTGCGGTGGACCAGCATGGACAGCGCGTCGACCGGCTCTTCATTGACCAGGATCGACATTTTCACCAGGTCGCCTTCCTTGTAGTCGGTCAGATGATAGTCGAAGGAGGCGTAGCCCTTGGAGATCGACTTCAGCCGGTCGTAGAAATCGAAGACGACTTCGTTGAGCGGCAGGTCGTAGATCAGCATGGCGCGCTTGCCGACATAGGACAGGTCGGCCTGGATGCCGCGCCTGTCCTGGCAAAGCTTTAGAATGCCGCCGAGATAGTCGTCGGGGGTCAGGATGGTGGCGCGGATCCACGGCTCCTCGATGGCCGAGATTTTCACCACGTCGGGCATGTCGGCCGGGTTGTGCAGCTCCTTCGTCGAGCCGTCGGTAAGCAGTAGCCGGTAGACGACTGATGGAGCCGTGGCGATCAGGTCGAGGTTGAACTCGCGCTCCAGCCGCTCCTGGATGATCTCAAGATGCAAAAGGCCGAGGAAGCCGCAGCGATAGCCGAAGCCGAGCGCGGCACTGGTTTCCATTTCATAGGAGAAGCTGGCGTCGTTGAGGCGCAATTTGCCGACGGCGGCGCGCAGATCCTCGAAATCGGCGGCGTCGACCGGGAACAGGCCGCAAAACACCACCGGCTGCGCCGGCTTGAAGCCGGGCAGCGCGTGCGCGGTCTGGCGCTTGTCCTCGGTGATGGTGTCGCCGACGCGGGTGTCGGCCACTTCCTTGATCGAGCCGGTGAAGAAGCCGAACTCGCCGGGGCCGAGCTCGTCGACATTGATGCGGGCGGGCGTGAACACGCCGGTGCGCTCGACCAGATGTTTTGCGCCGGTACCCATCATGCGGATGGTCGCGCCCTTCTTCAGCACGCCGTCGATGATGCGCACCAGGACGATGACGCCGAGATAGGCGTCGTACCAGCTGTCCACCAGCATGGCTTTCAGGGGTGCCGACGCGTCGCCTTCGCGCGGCGGCGGCAATTGGTGGACGATGGCCTCCAGCACATCGGGAATGCCGAGGCCGGTCTTGGCCGAGATCAGCACGGCGTTGGAGGCGTCGATGCCGATGACTTCCTCGACCTGCTCGCGGATGCGCTCGGGCTCGGCGGCCGGCAGGTCGACCTTGTTCAACACCACGACGATCTCGTGATTGTTGTCGATCGCCTGGTAGACATTGGCCAGCGTCTGCGCCTCGACGCCTTGGGAGGCGTCGACGACCAGCAGCGAGCCCTCGCAGGCGGCGAGCGAACGCGACACTTCATAGGCGAAGTCGACATGGCCGGGCGTGTCGATCAGGTTGAGGATATAGTCCTCGCCATTGTTGGCGCGGTATTTCAGCCGCACCGTCTGCGCCTTGATGGTGATGCCGCGCTCGCGCTCGATGTCCATCGAGTCCAGCACCTGCTCCTTCATGTCGCGCAGCTCCAGCCCGCCGGTGGACTGGATCAGCCGGTCGGCAAGCGTGGATTTGCCATGGTCGATATGGGCGACGATGGAGAAATTGCGGATGTGGTCGAGAGGCGTGCTCATGATGGGGCGGCTTTAGCAGGGGCGGGTTGCAGGGGCAAGCGGGGTGGCGGTGCCCTTGCCTTCTCCCCTTGTGGGAGAAGGTGGATCGGCGCGCAGCGCCGAGACGGATGAGGGGTGTTCCAGCTTGACGCCGGCGTTCTTTCACCGCCATGGCTGCAAACTGACATCCCTTACATAAGCGATTATCGTGGTGCAGACGCTGTCCATGTCTTTCAGGACATCGTCGTTCCAAAAGCGCAACACACGAAAGCCTCTCGCCTCCAGTTCCGTTCTACGGGCCTGGTCTGACTCTGAGTCCGCATGCTGACTCCCATCGATCTCGATGATGAGGAGTGATTCAAGACAAGCGAAATCGGCGACGTATTTTCCAACAGGAACTTGGCGCCGAAATTTGATCCGATCGAGCCTGCGGTCACGTAGTTCGTGCCACAGTTTGTCTTCCGCCTCCGTCATTTCACGTCGGAGCGAACGGGCAAAGTTTCGTTTGGCAGGAGCGACGGGCTGATGTGGCATGACGTTAGATTAACCAACGTCTCACTCCGCTGGAACACCCCTCATCCGTCTCGGCGCTTCGCGCCGATCCACCTTCTCCCACAAGGGGAGAAGGCAACGACGCGTCCGCCCCCAATCACGAAGCGGTGAACCATGTAACGAAGCCTCGGGCAGCGACGAAGTGTGGGATGAACCCGCCGCAACGGAGACCCCCGATGACTGGACTTAACCCAAAACGCGCCGGCATGCTGGTTGCCGTAGGCGCGGCGCTGATGATGCTTGGCGGCGCCGCCTTCGCCCAGCCGCTCACCGTGGTCGAATTGTTCACCAGCCAGGGCTGTTCGTCCTGTCCGCCGGCCAATGCCAACCTGATCAAGGTCAAGGACCAGCCGGGCGTTCTGGCGCTGTCGTTCAACGTCACCTACTGGGACTATCTCGGCTGGAAGGACATTTTCGGCCGCGAGGAATTCACCCAGCGCCAGGTGCGCTATGAGCCGTCGCTCGGCCGCTCCGGCCCGTTCACGCCGCAAGTGGTGGTCAATGGCGGTGCCGACGCGGTGGGCGCGGCACCAGGCGAGATCGAGCAGCTGATTTCCGCGAATGGCCGCACGAAGGGGCCGACGCTGTCGCTAGACGGCGGCAAGATCAGCATCGGCGTCGGTTCCGCGCCGGCCGGCCGCGCCGATGTCTGGCTGGTTCGCTACAACAAGGGCGTCGTCGAGGTGCCGGTGGCGCGCGGCGAGAACACCGGCCGCACGCTGCCGCATGCCAATGTCGTGCACTCGCTGGAGAAACTCGGCAGCTGGAGCGGCGACGCCACCACGCTGCCATTGCCGGCAGCCTCCGGCGGCTTGAGCACCGCCGTGCTGGTGCAGTCGCCGGGTGGTCGGCCGATCCTGGCTGCAGCCGCCGACTGATTCTTTTTCTACGCAACGCCGCTAGCGCGGCATAACCGGGCTCGCATCCGCGCGCCCTCTTCAAGGAGGAATACCATCATGAGCAAGACCCTGACCGCGCTCGCCCTTACGCTTTCGATGACCGGCTTCGCCGCCGGCGCCCGTGCCGACGAAGCGACCAACGCCATGAAGCCGGCGATGGCCACCGAGGCGATGAAGCCCGCGACCGATGCCATGGCGCCGGCGACCGATGCCATGAAGCCCGCCGACCCAATGGCGACGAATGCAATGAAACCCGCCACCGACGCCATGAAACCGGCCGATGCCATGAAGCCCGCAACGGATGCGATGAAGCCGGCGGACGCCATGGCGCCCGCGCAATAAGGCTTGATCCCATGGCCCGGCCGCACAATGGCCGGGCCGGCGCACGGCAATTTGAGAAACCTGGCGGGACGTTCTGTCGTATAGTCTTCGCCACCATCAAGGAGATCAGACATGACCGGCATTGCAAGGACGAGAACGCCGATCTTCAAGAGCGCGCTTGCCGCGCTCATCGTCGCCGCCGCGGCGGCCGCCTTCTGGCAGAGCCCGGCGCGCTCGGCCGAGGACGCGGTGGTGATCCCGCCGCCGGCAGTGGACGAGAAGGCCGCCAGCGGCAGCGAGAAGGCTATCTTCGCCGGCGGCTGCTTCTGGGGCGTGCAGGGCGTGTTCCAGCACGTCAAGGGCGTGACCAAGGCCGTCTCCGGCTACACCGGCGGCGCCAAGGATGACGCCGTTTACGAAACGGTGGGCAGCGGCCGCACCGGCCACGCCGAATCGGTCGAGATCACCTACGATCCGTCCAAGGTGACCTATGGCCAGCTGCTGCAGGTCTATTTCTCGGTCGCCCACAACCCGACGCAGTTGAACTTCCAAGGCCCGGACTCGGGCACCCAGTACCGCTCGACGATCTTTGCCGAGAATGGCGAGCAGCAGAAGATCGCGCAGAGCTACATCGCCCAGCTCGACCAGGCGAAAGTGTTTGCCAAGCCGATCGTCACCACGCTGGAGACGGGCAAAACCTTCTATCCGGCCGAGGAATATCACCAGGACTTTCTGACGCTGAACCCGACCTACCCCTACATCGTCTACAACGATCTGCCCAAGGTGGCGAATTTGAAGGCGCTGTTCCCGGGGTTGTATAGCGAGAAGCCGGTGCTCGTGCTGGCGGGGAAGAGCTGAGCACCTAATCTCCCCCCTCGAGGGGGAGATGTCGCCGGAGGCGACAGAGGGGGTCGGTCCGACCGGACGCGACCTCCTGCGGCAGAAGAAGGTTAGCGCTCCACGCGCGGCGACCCCCTCTGGCCTGCCGGCCATCTCCCCCTCAAGGGGGGAGATCAGCTCCCCTCAATCATACGTCAGATCCGTCGCCTTCCCCCCAAACACCCGATACGCATAGAACGAATAGAAGATGATCACCGGCAGCACGACCACCGTGCCGGCGAGGATGATGGCGAGGCTTTCCGTCGCCGACGCCGCCTGCCAGATGGTCAGCCTGTCGGGCACCACGAAGGGGTAGAACGACCAGGCAAGCCCGGCAAAGCCGAGCGCGAAGATGGTGGCGAGCGTCAGGAACGGCCGCAGCGCATGGCGGTCGTCGGGCTTGGGCAGGTGGAAGGTCTGCCGCCACAGCCACATAAACAGCAGCGCCGACAGGATCGGCAGCGGCGACAGATAGAGCATTTCGGGCCAGACGAACCATTTGGCGAAGATGCGCGGGCTGGCGAATGGGGTCGCCAGCGACACCGCCGCCATGCCGAGCGCGGTCAGCACAAGGGCCGTGCGCAGCCAGGCCACCGCCTTCCTCTGCAATTCGCCCTCGGTCTTGTAGATGACCCAGGCCGCGCCCATCGCTGCATAGGCCGCCGACAGGCAGAGCGCCACCAGCGCCCCGAAAGCGATGCCGCCAAAACCGACATCGAGGCCGAGCACATAGACGCCGAGCATATAGCCTTGCGCCAGCGAGGCGATGACGGAACCGAGGAAGAAAATGCGGTTCCAGCGATGCTTCTTGCCGGCAGGCACTTTGGCGCGGAAATCGAAGGCGACGCCGCGCAGGATGAGGCCGACCAAAAGCACGAAGACCGGAATGTAGAGCGCGGTGAGGATGACGCCATGCGCCAGCGGGAAGGCGACCAGGAGCAGGCCGACGGCCAGCACCAGCCAGGTCTCGTTGGCATCCCAGAACGGGCCTATTGCCGCGATCATGGTGTCCTGCTCGGCATCTTCGGCGACCGAGAACAGGATGCCGATGCCGAGATCGAAACCGTCGAGAATGACGTAGATCAGGATGGCGAGGCCCATCAGGCCGGCGAAGATCAGGGGCAGCGCGGTTGGCCAGTCGAAGCTCATCGGTCTGTCATCCCTCTCATCAACGGTTCTGCCCTTCGCTATGGCTCCGGGCGTTCGTCATTCGAAAAGCCAAATCGTTGGCTTTTCGTCCGCTACGCGGACCATTCCTCACTCCGCTGCGGCCGGTTGCGACATCGCCGTCTTCATCACGCCCGGCAGCGGCGAGGTATCGCCGTCCTTGGCGGCCTTCAGCGCCAGGTGCACCAGCACGCCGAGATAGGCGATCAACAGCAGCACATAGAGGATGAGATAGATGGCGAGCGTCAGCGCGACATGGCTGCCGGCGACCGGGCCGATAGCGTCGGCGGTTTTCAGCACGCCGGTGACCAGCCAGGGCTGGCGGCCGATTTCGGTGGTGTACCAGCCGGCGAGCGTCGCCAGCCAGCCGGAGAGCGCCATCGGCACCATCAGCATGGCCAGCGGCCTCGGCAGGCTGTGCCGGCGCTTGAGGAAGAAGGTCGCCGACCACGAGACGATGAGCATCAAAATGCCGGTGCCGACCATGATGCGGAAGCCCCAGAACACTGGGAACACCGGCGGGTGCAGGCCGGGGTAGTCGTTGAGCCCCGGAACGATACCGCTGGTGGCGTGGCGCAGCACCAGGCTGGCGCCGTCGGGAATGGCGATCTCGAATTTGTTTTCCTTCGCCGCCTCGTCGGGCAGCGCAAACAGCACCAGCGGCACGTTGGGGCCGGTGTTCCAGTTCGCCTCCATGGCGGCGATCTTCTGCGGCTGGTGCTCCAGCGTATTCAGCCCGTGCTGGTCGCCGGCAAAGATCTGGATCGGGATCAGGATGGCGGCGGTGAAGACGCCGGTGCGCAGCGCCTTCCACATCGATTCCGACCGGTCGCCGGTGAGGTAGCGCAGCGCCGACAGGCCGGCGATCAGGAACGACACCGTCAGGCCGGAGGCAAGCAGCATATGCGTCAGACGGTAGGGCATGGACGGGTTGAAGACGATCGCCCACCAGTCGACGGGATGCGCCTTGCCGTCGATCATCTCGAAGCCGGCCGGCGTCTGCATCCAGGAGTTCAGCGCAATGATCCAGAAGGCCGACAGCGTGGTGCCGCCGGCGACCAACACCGTCGCCAGCGTGTGGACGCGGTTGGAGACGCGGCGGAAGCCGAACAGCATGATGCCGAGGAAGGCCGCTTCGAGGAAGAAGGCGGTGAGGATCTCGTAGGCAAGCAGCGGCCCGGCGATGTTGCCTACATGCTCCATATAGCCCGGCCAGTTGGTGCCGAACTGGAAGCTCATGGTGACGCCCGAGACCACGCCCATGGCGAAGGACAGCGCGAACACCTTTACCCAGGTGAAATAGGCGCGCATCCAGGCGGAATCGCCGGTGGCGTTGTAGCGGAGCTTGAAGAACAGCAGCACCCAGCCAAGCGCAATCGTGATGGTCGGAAACAGGATGTGGAACGAGATATTCGCCCCGAACTGCATTCGCGACAGGATGAGCGGGTCCATGCGGGCTCCGGCTGCTGTTTGTTGGCGCAGAATAGGCGGCGGATGCGGTTCGGTCAAAGCGGCTTGGCGTCACGCGGGGCGCGTTGTCGCAGCAGATCGTATCAAACCGTCAGCGCCCGACACCCCCATGACGAAACGGCAAAAGGGGAACGTTTGTCCACAATTGTCAGCAGCGGCATTGACTTCCGAGCCTGCACACCGACATTCAGCGCAATAATAATCCCCGCCTCTTTCAAACAGTCGTTTTCGGCCTCATGTCTTCCACGAATTTGCCTTCCATCATTTCGATTGCCGGGGTCACCAAGACCTACGCCACCGGCTTCAAGGCGCTGAAGGAAATCAACCTCGACATCGAACGCGGCGAGATTTTCGCGCTGCTGGGGCCGAACGGCGCCGGCAAGACGACGCTGATCTCGATCGTCTGCGGCATCGTCAACCGTTCGTCGGGAACGGTGACCGTCGACGGCCACGACATAAACCGAGACTACCGCGCCGCGCGCAGCCTGATCGGGCTGGTGCCGCAGGAGCTGACCATCGACGCGTTCGAGAGCGTCTGGGCAACCGTCACCTACAGCCGCGGCCTGTTTGGCAAGCCGCCCAATCCGGGCTTCGTCGAAAAGGTGCTGCGCGACTTGTCGTTGTGGGACAAGAAGGACGCCAAGGCGATCACGCTGTCGGGCGGCATGAAGCGGCGGCTGATGATTGCAAAGGCGCTGTCACATGAGCCGCGCATCCTGTTCCTCGACGAACCCACGGCCGGCGTCGACGTCGAACTGCGCCAGGACATGTGGGCGATGGTGCGACGGCTGCGCGACGACGGCGTCACCATCATCCTCACCACGCACTATATCGAAGAGGCCGAGGCGATGGCCGACCGTGTCGGTGTCATCAACCGCGGCGAGATCATCCTGGTCGAGGGCAAGGCCGAACTGATGCGCAAGCTCGGCCGCAAGCGCCTGATCGTGGAATTGCGCAACCCGCTCACCGCCATTCCCGATGCATTCTCGCACTACGCTTTGGAGCTGTCGGGCGATGGCACACAGCTGACCTACACCTATGACAACCAGAGCGAACGCCCCGGCGTCGCATCGCTGCTGCGCGAACTCGAGACGGCCGGCATCCAGTTCCGCGACATGGACACGCAAAACAGCTCGCTCGAGGAGATCTTCGTCAATCTGTTGAGGCAAGAGCCATGAATTGGCGAGCAGTATGGGCGATCTACCGGGTCGAGATGGCGCGTGCGTTCCGCACCGTGCTGCAGAGCATCGTCTCGCCGGTGATCTCGACATCGCTTTATTTCGTCGTCTTCGGCTCGGCCATCGGCTCGCGCATCACCGAGATCGACGGCATCAGCTACGGCGCCTTCATCGTGCCCGGCCTGATCATGCTCTCACTGTTGACGCAGTCGATCTCCAACGCCTCCTTTGCCATCTATTTCCCGAAATTCGTCGGCTCCATCTACGAGCTCCTGTCGGCGCCGGTGTCGTATCTGGAGATCGTCATCGCCTATGTCGGCGGCGCCGCGACCAAGTCGATCATCCTCGGCCTGATCATCCTGGCGACGGCCTCGCTGTTCGTGCCGCTCACCATCCAGCATCCGTTCTGGATGCTGGCCTTCCTTGTGTTGACGGCGGTGACCTTCAGCCTGTTCGGCTTCATCATCGGCATATGGGCGAAAAGCTTCGAGCAATTGCAGCTGGTGCCGCTGTTGATCATCACGCCGCTGACCTTCCTCGGCGGCAGCTTCTATTCGATCAACATGCTGCCCGAGACCTGGCGCACGGTGACGCTGTTCAACCCGGTCGTCTACCTGATCAGCGGTTTCCGCTGGAGCTTTTACGGCAAGTCCGATGTCTCGGTCGCAGTCAGCCTGGGCATGACGATGGTGTTCCTCGCCATCTGCATCGCCATCGTCGCCTGGATCTTCCGCACCGGCTACCGGCTGCGCAACTGACCCTGCCGCTCTAAAGCGCGTCGCGTTTGAACGGACTCAGGCGACGCGCATTAGGTCTTTGTTTTTATGCATGTCGTTTGCTCAAATCGGGACCACTTTTGAGCGACATGCAAATAGGCGATCGCCCGTGCGCCGGTCAAATCAACAGTTTTGCTGGGGGCAAATTGGCCACGTTGGCCGCCACGCTTCTTGCTAGATCGCCTTGATGAGGCGCAGCAACCCCAGCATCTCGATCAGCCTGCCCTCGCGGAAGGCGATGTAGGTCGGTTCCTCGACGCCGTGGAAGCGGCGCTTGAACGCCGCCTGGCCCTTGAGGTTGAACTTGCTGCGGTTGACCCAGGGCGACTCATAGGCCCGCTCGAAGGCGTTGCGCCAGAAGCTCGATTCGGCAAAGCCGTTGGCTCCGACGTCGAGCATCGGCGACAGGCCGAGCGTGACGACAGAAATGCCCTCATTGCGAAACCGGTCGACGGCGAATTTGGTCAGCCCGATTTCGGCATGCGGCGAGGCATCGATGTGCTTGCGCTTGAACGAGGTGGTGTAGCCGATCACCTTGCCGCCACTGAACATCGGATCGAAATCGAGCAGGGCGACGAGCTCGCCTTCCGGGCTGTAGAGCACGAAACGGCGCATATCGATGCCGAGATGATCGGCAAAGGGCCGGTTGAGGAACGCCATCTCCCAGCGCTTGACGATGCGGTCTGCCCGCCAGTTCTGCGACAGGCGCTGGACCTCGTCGAGATAGACCGCTCCTTCGCCAAAGGAAAACCCCTTCTTCAAGAGCCAGCGTTCGGAATAGCGCACGGTTTCGTTGCGCTTGCCGGAAAAATCGTGAGCCGGCAGTTCCAGCCGCGTGTCGACGCCGAGACGGTTGACCTGGTAGCCGAGCCCGGACAGCACGCGCGCCGTCGGTTCGCCGATCTGCACGAACCACGGGCTGTCGGCGGCTTCGACAAAGCGCCTGATATAGTCGGACCGATCGGCCGGATGGGCCACCGGGTCACCGAGCGCGAAATGGTGCTTCATCTTGGTGCCGAAGGCGATGTAGCCGTCGGCGTCACCGAAATAGGACAGTTTTTGCTGCACGGCGGTCGAATAGGCCAGCGAGAAGTCGCCGTGGCGGCGGACAAGCGCCAGCCGCTCGACATGCGAAAAATCCTGGCGCGGCACCTTGGCTGCGGCGCCCTCCAGCAGTCTGTCGAGAAAGATACGCAAGGAGGGCATGGTCGAGC
Source organism: Mesorhizobium sp. M0001 (assembly GCF_040324255.1). Classification (NCBI taxonomy): domain Bacteria; kingdom Pseudomonadati; phylum Pseudomonadota; class Alphaproteobacteria; order Hyphomicrobiales; family Phyllobacteriaceae; genus Mesorhizobium; species Mesorhizobium sp. M0001. The sequence continues at coordinate 170,656 of NZ_JAMYVS010000006.1, read as the reverse complement.
TTCCGCGTGCCGATGATAAACAGAGGCTTGCCCCCAAGGCCTCGAATCAGTCGCATTGACGCGACCTCATTATCGATCATATCGCCCCTGTGCCATATGGGACGTGCCACATAGGACGGGTCCCCCATGGCGCACCTAAAAGGAAATCTCGACCGAATGGCGGCTACGACAAGCGAAACGATGCCTATCGTCCTGGGGCCGAAAGGACCCGACGATACGGTTATCGTCATCGGCGCCGGCGCGGCGGGGCTGGCGGCCGCCGACGCGCTTGGCCGGCGCGGCGTGCGGGTCGTCGTGCTTGAAAAGGAGCCGCGGATCGCCGAACCGTGGCGACGGCGGCACGAGAAGCTGACCCTCAACACGCATCGCGCGCTATCGGCCCTGCCCGGCCTTGCCTATCCGCCACGCACCGCCGCCTTTCCGAACAAGGATGCCATCGTCGGTTATCTCCAGGATTTTGCCCGCGCGCGCGGCGTAAGGGTCGAATTCGGCACCGCCGCCGAGCGGATCGGACGCAGAGGCAATGGCTGGCTCGTCCATACGGGCCGGGAAACGCTGAGCGCCCGCAATGTCATCGTCGCCACCGGCCGCGACCGCTTGCCATGGACGCCGGACTGGCAAGGCAAGGCGACTTTCACCGGCAAACTTGTCCACGCCGCCGATTTCGGCACAGCACAGGACTATGTGGGCAAAAGCGTGCTGGTGGTCGGAGCCGGAAATTCCGGCTTCGACGTGCTCAACCACCTCGCCCGCGCCGACACCAAGGCCATCTGCTTGTCAGCCAGGCAGGGTCCGTCGCTGATGCCGAAACGGATCGGCAAGGTCGCCGTGGCGCGCTTCGGCGGTTTCATGGCGATGCTGCCGACGTGGATTGCCGATGCCGCGATTGCCGCGACGCAGCGGCTGGTGTTCGGCGACCTCGCCCCCTTCGGCCTGCCGCCAGCGCCGAAGGGCGGCGCCAGCCGGCTCGGCGTCGAGCAAATCGCGATCGCCGTCGACGACGGCGCGGTTGCCGCGCTGAAGGCCGGATGGATTTCGGTGGTGGCGCCGGTGGCGGCTTTCGAAGGCGCCGGCGTGCGGCTAAACGACGGCACGGTGCTCGAGCCGGATGTGGTGATCGCGGCAACCGGCTATCGCACCGGCCTGGAGGCCATGCTGGGCGATCTCGGCGTGCTCGACGCCAAGGGCGTGCCGAAGGCCAATGGCGGCACCCCGAGCGGCCAGCCCGGCCTGTGGTTCATCGGCATGCGGCCAAGCCTGACCAGCTATTTTCACAGCGCCGGCCTGCAGGCCGAAGCGATTGCCCGTCAGATCGCCAAGGGGTTGTAGACGAGCGCTTCTGGACGGAGAACCACCGCGCACTTCGGGCTGCTGCTATGGCGCGGACTAGTGGTTCAACGCATCTGCAAGACGGATCGAATATCCTGGCGATTGGCTGAAACGCCGATCCCGTCGTCATCCACGGGCGAAGCAAGGAGCGTAGCGACGGCGCAGACCCGAGGATCCATGCCGTGACTTCTGAACTACGCTGCGTTGCAGGTTCTGCTCCGCTGCTTCCACGGCCAAGGCATGATCCCTGGGTCTCCGCGACGGAGCTTCGCTCCTGCTTCGCCCAAGGACGACGAAGTTGAGATGCTTGCGGCCAACCTCCAAAGCAGGCGCTTGAACTCGTTCATTGCATGATTATATAACATGTTATGGTTATCCAGGAGACGGACCACCCATGGAAGACATCATTCGATCCCTTGGCTACCTCACCCTCGGCAGCAGGCTGAAGCGCATCGGCGAGCAGTTGCAGGCCGATACGCAGCGCATGCTCGATGGGCTGGAGGTGCCGGTGCAGTCCAGCCAGTATCCTCTGCTGGCCGCGCTCGACCGGCTTGGGCCGCTGCCTGTCGGCGAACTGGCGCAGTCACTGGGGATCACCCAGCCGGGGGTGACGCGCAGCGTGGCGCTGCTGGCCGAGTTGGGGCTGGTCGAGGCCGCGCCATCGAACGACGACCAGCGCCGCAGGATGATCTCGCTGACCGCGAACGGCCAGCGCCTGGTCGATAAGGCGAAGCGGGACGTTTGGCCGCGCATCGAGAACGCCGTTGCCGACTTGTGCAAAGGCCTTGCAGGGCCGCTTCTCGAACAACTCTCGGCAATGGAGGACGGCCTGGCGGCGGCCCCGCTCGACCGCCGTGTGAAACAGGATGTCGCGCCATGAGCCATGTCCTCGATCGTCCGGTCTGGAGCGCGCTCGACACGCGGCATCGGATCTTTGCGTATGGCGACAGGCTCGCCAGGCGCTATCCCTCCTCGATCGTCCCCTTCGCGGCTTCCGGGGCAGACGACGCTGAGAGTCTGCAGGCGCTCGCAAGCCTCATTCCTGCAGGTGAGAGCGTGTTCATGCTCCAGGCGGACCCCGTTGCCTTGCCGCCGGAACTGACCGCGACCGTGACCGCCTTCGGCGTTCAGATGGTTGCCGAGGCGCCATTGCCTTCCGTGTCGGACGAGCGTGTGCAGCAGCTGACGCAGGACGACGCGGCCGAGATGCTTGCTTTGGCGTCACTGACCAAGCCCGGCCCGTTCACGCTCAAGGCGCTGAGCCTCGGCGAGTTCTGGGGCGTGAAAATCGACGACCGGCTGGCGGCGATGGCCGGCGAGCGCATGAAGCAGCCCGGCTACAGCGAACTCAGCGGCGTCTGCTCGCATCCCGAATTTCGCGGCAGCGGCCTCGGCCGGCTGCTGTCGGTGTTCGTGGCCAACCGAATTTTTGCGCGCGGCGAAGTTCCCTACCTGCATGCCTATGCCAGCAATGCCAACGCGGTTGGATTGTACGAATCCATCGGCTTCAGGCTGCGGGCAGAGATGAATGTGGCCGTCGTGCAGCGCGCCGGCTAGAGCGTTTCACCGTTTCACGGAAACGGCGAACCGCTCCTAGGCCTTTATTTTTACGCAATTCCGGACGGAAAACCGCTTCACACTTTTCCTGGAATCGCTCCAGGCCGCCTTGCGGGCCTCAGGCTGATTTCGGCTCCAACCGGCGGAAACCCACGGTTTCCATAAGCATATCTTCCTCGACCATGCCGGCATTGTGCAGCGCAAGCAGGTTCAGCGCGATCTCCCGCGCCTCCGCCGAATCGGGATGCACGTCGCGCCTGCGGCAGGCTTCGTCGAACACGCGTTGCAGCCTGGCGATGTCGTCGGGTTTCAGCAGGCCACGGTCATAGACGGACTTTGGCATGGCACTCTCCTCCAGAAGAGGTAGGGCGCCATGTTTAAAAGTCCATTCTTTTCCAATGCTTGAGCGCAGCTGCCTGGGTTTGCACGAATCCGACCGAGCGTGGCAGTCAGACCGCGATCGCGCTGCCATTCATTCAGCACCTCGGCCGTGGCCTGTTCCGCCGCAGTCTGCTTGACGTGCCGCCACGCTTGCGAAACAAGAGCTGCCACAAAGGACAGCGAGGCACAAAAGTGAGTTTCTGGGGACTGGCGCAGCTCGTCATTTCGACGGTGATCTTCCTGCTGGCGGCCATCGCGGCCAAGCAATGGGGGCTGGCGCCAAGCCTTGGCAAGATCGTGCTGACACTGGCGCTCTATACGGCGGGCAATCTGATGATGCTGCGGCTGGTTCGTGAGTTCGGCATGTCGGTGTCGTTCAGCCTGTCGGCGGTGATCCAGCTGGTGGCGGTCAATGTGGTGGCGCTGGTGTTCTTCGGCGAACGCGTCAATGCCTTGCAGGCGACCGGCATCGTGCTGGCCATCGCGGCGGTGGTGCTGATCTCGCTCGGGCCTTACCTGCAGGGGCGACTGTAATCCGATGAAGACCCCGCGTGCGTTCACCAACTGGCTTGAATTTCCGGTGCTGCTGGCCGGGCTGGTGATAGCCGCCGGGCTGTGGGGCTTCGAGGAACTGATGGAGGTGGCGCGGGCCACCACGCCGCACGCTTTCGATACTGAGATCCTGCTCGCTTTCCGAAAAGTGGGTCAGCCGGATGTTCCCGTCGGCCCGGCATGGCTGGAAGGCGCGATGCGCGACATCACCAGCCTCGGCAGCTCCAGCGTGCTGGCGCTGATCGTAACGGCGGTGATCGTCTACCTCCTGCTGATCCGTAGGCCGAGGACGGCGCTGCTGATCTTTGTCGCGGTGGCTGGCGGGCAGCTGCTGTCGACCTTGCTCAAGGCCGGCATCGACCGGCCGCGCCCCGATCTTGTCTCGCACCTGGCCAACGAGACGTCGCTGTCGTTTCCCAGCGGCCATGCCATGCTGTCGGCGGTGACCTATCTCACGCTGGGCTCGCTGGCAGCGCGCTTCCTGCCGGGACGAACGACGAAAATCTATGTCCTCAGCCTGGCGGTGCTGGTAACGCTGCTGGTCGGCGTCAGCCGCGTCTATCTCGGCGTCCACTGGCCTTCCGACGTGCTGGCGGGATGGTGCGCCGGCTTCACCTGGGCGACGCTGTGCTGGCTGGCGGCGCGAATGCTGCAGCGGAACAAGGCGGTGGCCGATGGCAACGAGCCCGAAGACTGACGATCCGGAGCGACATTCAAATCAGCCGGTTGATCAGCCCGTGTCCGCAGCCTGCCAGCAGAAAAACCGCCGACAGCAAGGCTGCCGACGTCGTCAAGGTCCTGAAAATCTTCAACTGATATTTCCCCGCCATAAGAGCCAAGGCGGTTAACGTAGCATGCTCATCCCGTATCCCGCCATCCGGCTTTGTGGAGAGATCATGTTTCATGTATGCTTTATGATGGTTGAAACATCACTATGATTGTATTACACGTCGTCTCCGCAGACTCAGACGGGGGTTCCGACCGATGATCACTGCCGCGCAGATGCGCGCCGCGAGGGCGCTGGCCGGCATCGATCAGAAGACACTCGCCGAGCGTGCCGGCGTTTCGCTTCCGACAATCCAGCGCATGGAAGCGAGTGACGGCGTGGTCAGGGGTGTGGTCGATACGCTGATGAAGGTTGTCCAGGCTCTCGACGAGGCCGGGGTGGAGCTCATCGGCGAGAACCAGACCAGCGAGCGCGGCGGCCGGGGCGTGCGCCTCAAGCCGGTCGCGCCGCCGAACCCGCAAGGCTGAGCCGGCATATAGTCGCGACGGCGACCGCCGACAGTCCTGCCGACGATCCCGCCGCCTTCACGCAAGCGGAAGGCAGTCCATGGATCAGATCCGGCGGGCAGTGCATCAACCGGCCCAGAAGTCGGCAAAGCCGACATTTTCAGAGCTGTTCACGCCCAAGCTGGTGACGGTCTGGCGCGAAGGTTACCGCCTGCCGCAGTTCAAGGCCGACTTCATGGCCGGGCTGACCGTCGCCATTGTCGCGTTGCCGCTGTCGATGGCGATTGCGATTGCTTCGGGCGTGACGCCGGAGCGCGGCCTGTTCACGGCCATTGTCGGCGGCTTCATCGTCTCGGCGCTCGGCGGCAGCCGCTTCCAGATCGGCGGCCCGGCCGGCGCCTTCATCGTGCTGGTGGCGGCGACGGTGCAGCGCGAAGGCGTCGACGGACTGCTGCTGGCGACGATGATGGCCGGCATCTTCCTGCTCGCCATCGGCTATCTCCGGCTCGGAACCTATATCAAATTCATCCCTTACCCGGTGACGGTCGGCTTCACCGCCGGCATCTCGATCATCATCTTCTCCGGCCAGATCGTCGAACTGTTCGGGCTGAGGCTTGCCGGGCCGGAGCCCGGGCCGCTGCTGCCGAAACTGATGGCGATCGGCCACGCGGCCGGCACGCTCAACATCTCGGCGACGCTGGTGGCGGCGTTGACCATCGCCACCATCGTGGGGGTGAAGCGCTGGCGGCCCGGCTGGCCGGGCATGCTGATCGCCGTCGGACTGGCCTCCCTTGTCGTGGCGCTGCTTTCGCTGCCGGCGGAAACGATCGGCACCCACTATGGCGGCATTCCGCGCAGCCTGCAATTTCCGGCGCTGCCGGCGCTCAGCCTCGACAAGGCGCTTGCGGTGCTGCCGGATGCGGTGGCTTTTGCGCTGCTCGGCGCGATCGAATCGCTGCTCTCGGCCGTGGTCGCCGATGGCATGACCGGGCGGCGTCACCGTTCCAATTGCGAACTGGTGGCGCAAGGCTTTGCCAACATCGCGTCTGCCCTGTTCGGCGGCATCTGCACCACCGGCACCATCGCCCGCACCGCCACCAATGTGCGGGCCGGCGCGCATGGGCCGGTTTCCGGCATGCTGCATTCGCTTTTTCTGCTGGTCTTCATGCTGGTGGCCGCACCGCTGGCCAGCTACATCCCGCTTGCCGCCCTTGCCGGGGTGCTGGCGGTTGTCTGCTGGAACATGTTCGAGAAGCAGGCCTTCGCCACGTTGCTGCGCGCTTCGCGCGGCGATGCCCTGGTGCTGATGGCAACCTTCCTGATCGTCATCTTCCGCGACCTCACCGAAGGCATCGTCGTCGGCTTCGCGCTAGGCTCGATCCTGTTCATCGACCGTATGGCCAAGTCGATCGCCGTGGAGGCGGATTTGCCGCTGGTGCAGGACGATGTCGCCGACAGCAGCGGCCGCGCCTACGATGCAAGCGAGGCAAGCGACGCCGACACCGTCGTCTATCGCATCTCCGGCGCCTTCTTCTTCGGCGCCGCCTCTACTGTCGGCACGGTGCTCGACCGCATCGCCGACCAGCGCAAGAACTTCATCCTCGATTGTTCGGCGGTGCCCTTCTTCGATTCCACCGCGGCCAATGTCATCGAGGGCGCGGCGCACAAGGCGAAACGCGCCGGCGTGCGTTTCATCATCGCCGGCGCCTCGCCGCAGACACGGCGCATGCTGATCAACCACGGCGTCAAGCGGCCGCTGGTGACCTTTGCCGCTTCGATCAAGGATGCGCGGGCGCAACTCAAAGCCGCGCCCGTTGGCTGAGCCGGCAAATGTGCGCCGTCAGTCCAGGCTCAGCACCACGATCTCGCCCTCGTTCATCAGCGGCACGAAAATCCGCGTGCCGTCTGTGCCGATATCGGCGCTGCCCGGCTTGAACTGCTCTACAGCCTCCGGCGCCTCGCCGACTTTGTACCGATAGAGCGTGCCGGTCATGAAGGCGGTGGCGTAGATGCTGTCGCCGATGGCGACGACGCCATCGAGGTCGGCAAAGTTTTGTGCGCCAGGCAGCGGCGTCACGGCTTTCGTCGCGAGATCGACCGACAGCAGGCCGCCGGGCGCGGCAGTGCTGAAGTCCGGCTTGATGCCCTTGCCCCAGGACGCCACGATCAGCCGACCTCCATCGGCAAAGATGCCGTTGGGTGCGGCGAGCTTCGCATCCTTCACGAAAAGTTCCGGCCTGTCGCCGTCAATGCGGTAGATCGCATCGGCAAGCATGTCGGTGACATAAACCTTGCCCGATGAGTCCGATGTCACGTCGTTGAGGAAAACGGCGCCGGGCACATCGATGCTCGAGACGAGCTTGCCGCTGGCGAGATCGACGATGCGCACCTTGGTGACATCGGCGACGTAGAGCTTGCCGCCGGAGATCGCCGAGCCTTTTGGTGCATCCATGCCGTCGGTCCAGTGCTGGCTAATGATCTTGCCGTCCAGCGACAGCACCGAGAGATAGCCGTTGCCGTCGGCCTCCCCGGGATTGCCGACGATGTTGGAGACGATGATGCGATTGTTGGCGGCGTCGAACAGCGCCGATTCCGGTTGCTCGAAGCCCGAGGCGCGCCAGAGTTCGGCGGCCTCGGCCGCAGGTGCGAGCGCGATAGCGAAGGCGGCGACGCAAATCGAGGTGATGAGGGTTTTCATGGCCAGGTCTCCTGTGATGGATGGCGGAGAGCTAGGAGTTTCGATACTTTTCCGGAAGGACGATTCGAGCTAGTATCGGAAACCGATACGAAATGGCGCAAAAGAGGTGCATTCCATGAACGGCCTGATCTTCGAGGCGCTGAAGCGGACGCTGAAGGCCAAGGGCGTCACCTATCGTGAGCTTGCCGGGCGGATGGGCGTTTCCGAGCCGACGGTCAAGCGCATCTTCCACGAGCGCAACTGCAAGCTCGACCGTCTCGTCGGGATCTGCGCTGCCGCCGGCGTCGAGCTGGAAAACGTGCTGGGGTCGATGAACCGGGGGCCGGGACCGGTCAACCGCATCGCGCCAGAGGTCGAGCGCAAGCTTGCCGGACGGCCGGCGCTGCTGTTCATCTTCGTCATGCTATCGGAGAAATTCACGCCCGAGGGCGTCATGCGCTCGCAGGGCTTGAGCGAAGCGTCGATGTTCCTCTATCTGCGCGATCTCGAAGCGCTCGGCCTGATCGCACTGGGCAGCGGGCTGTCGGCACGGCTGCTGGTCGACACGCCGATCCAGTGGAATTTCGAAGGGCCGCTCAGGCCGCTGTTCGAGATGACAAACAAGAATTTCATCGGCTGGGCGATCAGCCACCTGGAGCGGGAAGCGACCTTCGTCTCCTTCTCCAGGCGGATGCGGCCGGAGACGGCGGAGATGGTCAAGCGCGAGGCCGAGGAGTTGGCCGAGCGCGTCAAGCTGCTCGCCCATCACGACCAGCACACGACGCCGGAAGACGGGTTGACCGGCTACAAATGGACGTTTGCTTTTGGCGCAACCCCGTTTCCGGCGATCATGCCGATCGGCCCGCACCCCAGGGATGCCGGTGCGTCCGACCGGCCCACCGCTCCGGCAAAGGGACGCCGCCTGCTGCCGGCTTGACGCGCCAGCCGCGTTTCAAAAACGAAACCATGATAGAGTTCGCGCGCTGATTTGCCAGACTGTACGGGGCGGGTTTGCCGAATGCGTGACCGTCCCCGCAAAATCGAAGTGATCCTATGCCGACCGCGCCAACACTTGAACTTCGCCGCTATTCGCGCCTGAAAAATTTGCGGGAGCGGGCAGAACGCCAGGGTGCTGCATTGCAGTTCTGGGCGCGCACGGCGTCGCTTGCCGTGATCTCCTGCTTCTTTTCATTGATCAGCCGCTGGGATGCCTCGCTGCTCTTCGTGCTGGCGGGCCTCGCGCTGTTCCAACTCGTCGGCCTGATCCAGTTTCGCTTTGCGCGCCGCCGCAACGCGCCATGGTGGATCGGTTACCTCGTCGGTACGCTGGACATCATTCTGTTGACCGTTCTGCTGGTAACGCCCAACCCGTTTTCCCTCGAGGTCGCGCCGGCCGCGATGCAACTGCGCGAGGGCAGCTTCAAATTCCTGCTGATTTTCGTATGCCTTGGCGCGCTGACCCTTTCGACACGATTGGCGCTCTATCTCGGCGCGCTCGCGGCCTTGACGTGGACGATCGGGGTGGGATGGGTGGTTTTGCATGCGGGAACCGTCATTCCGGCAACGAACCTCTATTCGCTGCCGATGACAGAGCGACTGAATCTCTATCTCAACCCCAATTTCGTCGATACGTTCGCGCAGGCGACCAATGTGTTGGTTGTCCTGATTATCGGCGCGATCATGGCGCTGGTCGTCTCCCGTTCCCGGCATCTGTCGGAAGACTATGTCAAGGCAGAGCGCGCCCGCGCCAATCTCGCCCGGCATTTTTCGCCCAATGTCGTCGACCAGCTCGCCTCGGATGACGAGCCCTTCGGTCCGGTCCGCCGGCAGGATATCGCGGTGCTGTTCGCCGACATCGTCGGCTTCACACACTATTCCGAGGATCATCCGGCCGAAGCAGTGTTCGAACTACTGCGTCAGTTCCACCGTCGCATGGAGCAGGTCGTTTTCGACCACCATGGCACCGTCGACAACTATATCGGCGATTGCATCATGGCGACCTTCGGGGTTCCGCAAGCCAGCCATGACGACGCAACCCGGGCCATCCGGTGCGCTGAAGCGATGATCGCCGCTATCGAAGACTGGAATGTCCAGCGTGTGTCCAGGGGATATCCGCCGCTGGACGTTCGGATCGGTGCACAATATGGCGCCGTCGTCCTCGGCGCGGTCGGCAGCGAGCGCAACCTGTCCTTCGCGGTGGTGGGCGACACCGTCAACGTCGCCAGCCGTTTGCAGGCGCTCTGCCGTGAGCTTCAGGCGAATATTTGCTTTGGGTCACGACTGATTGAGGCCGCGAAGGGGGAATCGCCCGCGACACAGTTGAATGCGCGCGATCATGGACCGGTTAGCATCCGCGGCCGGGACGAACCGGTCCATGTCTGGGTCGAACACAGAGCCGAAAACCAGGGCGCAATTGCGGTTTCGGCGTGATGCAGGCCGCCATGTGAAATGCCTGCACCTCATGACTCAGGCCGAACCCATCACGTGTCTGAGGCGATTGCGCCAGCCTTCGCGGCTGCGGCGTCGGTGCCTGCCTTGTCCTCCCAGGTCACCGCCCGGTAGTCGAAACCAAATTCCAGCGTCGGTTTCACGATGCGGAAGAAGGGCGACAGGTCGAAGTCGCGCGGCGTGTAGAGCGAGTGGTGGCGGATGTGCAGGATTTCGCGGCGCGAATAGTTCGACTGCGCCGAGGCGCGGCCGGGCGCGCGGGTGATCTCGGGCAGGATCGGGTAGCGGATCTCGCCATAGGCTTCGGCGATCAGCGTCGAGCAAATGGCGCGCGTCGGATCGCCGGAACCGAAAGCCAGCATGCGGCGGCGCCAGCGCACCGGCACCGGCGGCGTCGGCAGGAAAAAGCGCAGCATGTCGAAAATGTTCTTGAGATCGTATTTCAGGCCGAGCTTGCCGATCATGAAGGCGACGACATGGTCGCGGTCTTCCGGGGTCAGCCCGCTCGCCCGGCAGATACGGGTGTTGTAGGTGCGGTAGCGCGACAGCGGCACGGCGACACAGCCTTCGCCGAGCGTGACTTCGATCAGCCGACGCCGTTCCGATCCGTCCTCCGGCTCGGACAAGGCATCGCCGATATAGAAGGCCGCATGCGACCAGGTCGACTGGGTCAGGTATTTGATCGCCGCCGAGATCTTCTGGTTGCCTTCGATGAGCAGGATGTCGCCGGGCTCGAGCGTGCGCCGCAACGTCTCGGCGTCGGACGGCGTGTAGGGCTCATAGCCGGAGGATTCGTCCTGCAGCCGGCCGGCAAGCCAGCGGCCAAGTCGGTCGAGAAGCGTGTCGCGCGGCGCGGTCATGGCAAAGTGTGACTAGCACGAGGTGACGTCCTCGGCCATGATCAACCGACCGGGACCTCTTCCGACAATGCCGGGCCGGCGAGGTCGTCGCGCGCATTGCGCGCGAGTTTCTTCGTCAAGCGCTTGGGGCTGTCGCCGAACAGCTCGGCCGCTCCGGCGAGGCAGCTCTTCTTCAGGCTTTTTTCCGAGCGCTTCAAAAGCTTGCCAAGAAGCCTTGTGTCCTGCGCATCGCCGAACGGCTCACCGTCGGCCTCGAGCAACACGCGCATGACGAAGACGTCGTGCAGTTCGCCGAGTTTTTCGCCAAGTTCATCAACTGCCTTGCGCCGCACCTTGATCGGCGTCGGCCACAGCCGGCCGAGCAGCGACAAATGCATCGAGTGGGTCTTGGCAGCCTTGCGCAGATCGTGGAAATCCTCTGCTTCGCCGCGCGATCCCGCCCGGTCCAGCGCCTTCCTGGCACGGCGCAAGGTCTTGCGAGCGCCTTCCGCAAGCACATCGGCTGCATGCTCAGGCAGATCGGGGAGCAGCAGCCGCTCGATCCGGATCAGGCCTTCCTCGCAGGCGGCCGTGGCCGCGCCTATGGCGGCGTCGAGACCAGCCCCGGCATGCATTTCATGCTGGCGGGCGATAAGCCGGTCGCGCACGCTGTCGAGGCCGCCGCCGGCAACCTGCTCGGGAAAGGCGGCTGCCAGCCGGTCGACGGTCTCGACCAGCGCGGTCGCCTCGCGCGGCCCGGCAAGCAGCGCCGCCACCTGACGGTAGCATTGGTTCTCAGTCCGACAGAATGTTTCATTTCCGGAACGGACCAGCCGCAGCAAGGCGCGCGCGCTCTTCAGCCGCTTGCGGCATTTGTGCAATGCCTGCTCCGGCTGGTCGCGCGCGACGGCCAGATGGGCAAGCGCCTTGCCGATCTCCTCGCCAAGGATACGCCTGACCTCGCCGGTCAGCGGCAGGCGCGGATCGATGCGAAAGCTCATGCGGCGATCTCCGGAATCCCCCTAGAGCATGATGCCGAAAAGTGTGAAGCGGTTTTCGGACGACATCATGCTCCATCTCTTTTGATTTAGAGCCGGATTCCAATTTTAGGTCGACCCGACCTAAAATCATCCGGCTCTAGGGCGAGCGACGCGTTGTAAAATCTCTGCTCGCCGGTCACTTCGCGGCCGAGCCAATCAGGCAGCATTTCGTCAGGTACATCCTCCGGCGTCTCCAGTTCGGCCACCACAAGGCCGGCTAGAATCCCGCCGAAAACATCGACTTCGTAGAGATAGCCGCGATGCCTAACATGGTGGCGTGTCTTCTCGATGACATGTCCGATGGCGAAGGCCAGCATCTCCTCTGCGTCCGCCAGTGGAATTTCATATTCGTATTCGTCACGCTCGCGGATCTTGCTGCCGAATTTAAGCGTCAGCTTCGCCGAACTGCCGTCGCTGATGCGCACGCGCACGGTGCGGCCGGGTGTTGCGGCAAGATAGAACTGGCGAATGCGTATATTCGCCTCGGCCATTTCCAGCCATTCGGCGCTGGAGACCAGGAACTTGCGTTCGACTTCCTTGCCCATGGCCGCGCACTAAAGCGTCTGCGGCTCGACATGGCAAGCGGCCGTAGATAATCAATTTGACTTTAATCAATCGATTGATAAACAGGCCGACATGATCAAATCCGCGCCCGACAAAATGCCCCGCCAGGAGACATCGCCCGCCGAGCAGACGCGCGCCGCACTGGTGCTGGCCGCGCTCAAACTGTTCGGGCGGCAGGGCTTCGACGGCACCTCGACGCGCGAGATCGCGGCGGAGGCGAAGGCCAACATCGGCTCCATCGCCTATCATTTCGGCGGCAAGGAAGGGCTCCGCGGGGCCGCCGCCGACCACATCGTCGAGACCATCCAGGCGGTTGCCGGCCAGGCGCTCGGCGGCATGCAGCTGCAAGGTCAAGCCAGTTCAGAGACGGCGCGGGCGCAGCTCTCGACCGCATTGGAGCGGATGGTAGGATTTATCGTCGCCCGGCCGGAAGCTGGCGATATCGTACAATTTGTACTTAGGGAATTGACGCATCCGACGGCCGCCCTCGACCGCATCTATGACGGGGTGTTCGAACCGACGCATCGCCGCCTCTGCCAGATCTGGGAACAGGCGACGGGCGAGCCGGCCGAAAGCGAGGCCACCAAGCTCGTGGTCTTCACGCTGATCGGCCAGGTCATCTATTTCCGCATCGGCCGCGAAGCAGTGATGCGTCGTATGGGCTGGCGCGAGATCGGTAACACCGAAGCCGCCAAGGTGGTGGCGGCGGTCACAAGCAATCTTGGCGCCATACTGGCGGCCCGAAATCCGGTCGCCCGCAAGGAGGGCAAGCGATGAGTTTTCTCTGTTCCCTGCCGCTCGCGGCCCAGCTGTTCGGCGCCTGCGCGCCGGCAGCGCCGCTTGCCGTCGGCTATGTCGAGGGCGACTATGTCTTGCTGGCGCCGATCGAAGTGGCGCAGGTCGAGACCGTCGCGGTCAAGCGCGGCGACCGTGTTGTATCAGGCACGCCGGTGGTGACTCTCGAAAGCGCCGACGCAAAAATCGCCGTCGCCCAGGCAGGGGCCGCGCTCGCCCAGGCGCAGGCGCAGCTTGCCGACCTGCAGATCGGCAAGCGGCCGGAGGAGATCGCGGTGCTGAAGGCCGAGGTCGACATGGCCAAGGCCCAGGCCACGGATGCCAAGCGCAAATACGACCGCGCCGCCGACCTGTTCAAGCGTGGCGCCGGCACGCAGGCCGACTACGACACCGCCGCCGCGACGCTGGAGACCGCCAATGCGCAGGTCGGCCAGGCGCAGGCCAACCTTGCCGTCGGCGGTCTGCCTGCGCGTCCCGAAACGATCAAGGCGGCAGACAATCAGGTCAAACAGGCGCAGTCGGCGTTGAAGCAGTCTGAGTGGCGGCTGTCGAAGCGCGTGCTGGCGGCACCCTCGCCCGGCCGCATCAATGACGTCATCCGCAATCCCGGCGACACCGCCGGTCCGACCGCGCCTGTCATTTCGATGTTGCCGGACGGTGCGGTAAAGCTCAGCGTCTATGTCCCGGAAAGTGCGTTCTCGTCGATCAAGGTCGGCACGCTGCTTGTCGTCCATTGCGACGGCTGCGGGCCGGAGGTGAAGGCGCGCGTCAGCTATGTCTCGCCCGACCCGGAATTCACCCCGCCGGTGATCTACTCGCTCGAGAACCGGCAGAAGCTGGTCTACCTCGTCGAGGCGCGGCCTGAGGGCAAGGCGCAAGCGCTGCAGCCGGGACAGATCGTCGATGTCGAGCTGGTGGCCTCCGCAAAATGAACGCCATCGACGTTCATGGCCTGGTCAAGCGTTTCGGCGACAAGACTGTCGTCGACCATGTGACGATGACGGTGGCCGAGGGCGAGATCGTCGGCTTTCTCGGGCCCAACGGGTCCGGCAAGACGACGACCATCCGCATCATGTGCGGCCTGCTGACGCCCGACGACGGCGAAGGTACGGTGCTGGGTTTCAACATCCGCACCGAGTCGCTCCGCATCAAGCGCGAAGTCGGCTACATGACGCAGAAATTCTCGTTCTACGAGGATTTGACGATCGGCGAGAATCTCGAATTCGTGGCGCGGCTCTACCGGCTGAAGCCGGTCGAGGAGCATGTGTCGAAAACGCTGGAAGAGCTTGGCCTGACGAGCCGCCGCAACCAGCTCGCCGGCACGCTGTCGGGCGGCTGGAAGCAGCGGCTGGCACTGGCCGCCTGCATCATGCACAAGCCGAAGCTGCTGCTGCTCGACGAGCCGACCGCCGGCGTCGATCCGAAGGCGCGGCGCGAATTCTGGGACGAGATCCACCGGCTGGCGAGCGGCGGTCTGACCGTGCTGGTCTCCACCCATTACATGGACGAGGCCGAGCGCTGCCACCGCATCAGCTACATCTCCTACGGCAAGATGCTGGCCACCGGCACGGTGGACGAGGTGGTGACGAATGCCGGTCTGACCACCTTCGTGCTGCAGGGACCGCGCCTCGACCAGGTCGCCGATGCACTCAGGGACCGGCCCGGCGTCGACCAGGTGGCGCCGTTCGGCGCGACGCTGCATGTCGTCGGCTCCGACAAGGCAAAGCTCGAAAAGGCGCTCGCCGATGTCGAGAAGGAGCACAAGGGCGTCAGCGTAAAACCCGGCGAGACCAGCCTCGAGGACGTCTTCATCCAGTTCATGTCCGGCTCGAAGGACAATATGGCATGAACAGCGTCTTCTCCTTCGCCAGGCTCGGTGCGCTGCTGATCAAGGAATTCATCCAGATGCGGCGCGACCGCATCACCTTCGCCATGATGCTGGGCGTGCCGCTTTTGCAGCTGGTGCTGTTCGGCTACGCCATCAACAACGATCCCAAAAGCCTGCCTGCCGCACTGGTGGCGACCAGCAACGACCCCTACACCCGCGCCATTGTCGCGGCCCTGCAGACGACCGGCTACTACCGCTTCGACCATGTTGCGCAAAGTGCCGAGGCTGCCGAATTCCTGATGGCGCGCGGCGATGTCGCCTTCGTCGTCACCATCCCGGCCGATTTCGGCCGCCGGGTGGAGCGCGGCGACAATCCGCAGATACTCATCGAGGCCGACGCCACCGACCCGGCCGCCGCCAGCGGCGCCATCTCGACGCTAAGCAAAGTGGCCAGCCAGGCGCTGCTTCGGGCGCAAGGCATGCAGGAGGCGGCGAGTGAGGCCGCCAGGGGCCAGCTCGATGTGGTGGTGCACCAGCGCTACAATCCGGAAGGCATCTCGCAATACAACATCGTGCCCGGCCTGCTCGGCGTCATCCTGCAGATGACCCTGGTGATGATGACCTCGATCGCGCTGACCCGCGAGACCGAGCGCGGCACGATGGAAAACCTGCTCGCCATGCCGTCCAGCCCGTTCGAGATCATGCTGGGCAAGGTGCTGCCCTATCTTGTGGTCGGTGGCGTCCAGGTGGTGGTGGTGCTGGCGGCGTCGAAGCTCTTGTTCGCCATCCCCTTCACCGGTTCCATGTCGCTGCTGCTTACAGCCGTATTGGTGTTCGTGCTGGCGCTGGTGCTGCTTGGCTACACCATCTCGACCATCGCCCGCACGCAGATGCAGGCGCTGCAGCTGACCTTCTTCTTCTTCTTGCCGTCGATCCTGCTGTCCGGCTTCATGTTCCCCTATCGCGGCATGCCGGGCTGGGCGCAGACCTTCGGCGAGATTTTTCCGCTGACGCATTTTCTGCGCATCACCCGCGCGGTGATGCTGAAGGGCGCCGAACTGCCGGCGGTTGCGGGCGAGATCGCCTGGCTGGTCGGGTTCGTGGCCCTGTTTGCCGGCGTCGCATTGGTGCGGTTCAGGCGCACGCTCGACTGAGCGTTCAGGAATTGAGCGATGGCGGACCGCTGACGAACGGACTGCCCCTGACATAGAACCGCAGCGGGCGGTCCGCATCCTTCGTGATGCCGATGCGGATGCCTTGGCCGATGTCGCCGGGCTCGTGCTCGTCGGCTGCCAGCCATAGCGGGCCTTGGCGGCACAGATCGAGGCCGTCCAGCGAACGGTCGATCCGCAATGCCTGGGCGAGCCGCCCCGGCCCGCGCGCCAGGTCGCGCAGGCGCTCCACGCCCCGGTTCAGCCGCATGATGGCGATGCCTTCGAGCGGCTCCAGCGCCCGGATCAGCACGCCGGTGCCGGTGCCCGGCCCCTCGCTCGAGACATTGAGCATCCAGGAGACCCCATAGGCGAGGTAGACGTAGGCGTGTCCGGGCCCGAGGAACAGCGAACGGTTGCGCGGCGTCATGCCGCGATAGCCGTGCCCGGCGGCGTCGCCGGTGACATAGGCCTCGGTCTCGACGATACGGCCGCTGACGATGCCTTCCGGCAGCTCCCGCACCACGAGCTTGCCGATGAGATAGCGGGCGAGATCGGCCGTATCATCAGGCAGTTCGGCACGATCGAGCGGATGGTGGCCGGTCATGCTACCGCCGCCGTGTTTCAAGGTATCCGTTCGACCCATTGCGCGCGCGACTGCCCCGGCTCGAACGGATCGCCGAAATACTGGGTCTCGCGAACCACCTAGCCATCGACGAACTCCATGATGCTCACCGTATAGGACGGAATCCCGTCATAGGTCAGGACATATTCGGTGATCCAGAGGTCGCCTGACCCGGTGATCCGCCGCACGGCAAAGCGCTTCCGGTTGGGCTGCGTGGCGCGCGACGACTGGATGTTGTGCCGTCCGCTGATGCGCTCGCCTGATTGCGGATAATCGAGCACCGCGTCCTCGCGATAGATCTGATGCTCCGTCTCCAGATCATTGGCATCGGAGGCAGCCCAATGGCGATCGAGAGCCGCCCTTATCTCAGCGTCTGCCATATCGGTTCTCAGGCCGCGGCCATGATCTCGGCATAGGTGGTGAAATCGACATTGCCGCCTGACAGCACGACGGCGACGCATTTGCCCGACAGTTCGATCTCGCCTGACGAGAGCGCCGCCAGCGCCACGCAGCCGCCGGGTTCGACCACCAGCTTGAGATGGGCCATGGCGTCGCGCACCGCCTGTGCGGCCGCCTTGTCGGAGACGGCGATGGCGCCGGCGAGGTTCTTGCGGTTGATCTCGAAGGTGATGGCACCGGGCTCTGCGGTGAGGATGGCATCGCAGATCGAACTGTGGCCGGGCTCGTTAGAAACCCTTTTTCCCTCGATCAGCGAGCGGCGGGTGTCGTCGAAATGCTCGGGCTCAACGGCCCAGACTGCTGTGGCCGGCGAGGCATCCTTGACGGCGATCGAAATGCCGCTCGTCAGGCCGCCGCCTCCACAGGGAATGACGACCGCATCGAGGCTGACGCCGAGCGCTTTTGCCTGGCGCATCAGTTCGAGACCGATCGTGCCCTGGCCGGCGATGATGGCCGGATCGTCGAAAGGAGGCACCAGCACCATGCCCTTGTCCATGTAGGGTCGCACCACCGTCATGCGGTCGTCGCGAAAGCGGTCGAACGGCACCACTTCGGCGCCCATCTTGCGGACATTGGCGATCTTCATCGCCGGCGCGTCGGCCGGCATGGCAATGACCGCCTTGACGCCGAACATGGCAGCCGCCGCGGCGACGCCCTGAGCATGGTTGCCTGAGGAGAAGGCGACGACGCCGCGGCTGCGCTCTTCTTCGCTCAGCGAAGACAGTTTGTTGTAGGCGCCGCGGAATTTGAACGAGCCGGTGCGCTGCAGCGTCTCCGGCTTGAACAGGATGCGGCCGCCGAAGCGTTTGTTGAGTTCCAGCGATTCGATCAAGGTCGTTTCGGCGATCAGGCCGGAGAGCCGCGCGGCGGCGGCATGGATGTCGGCGATCCCGGGAAGCGTGGTCATGGCGAAGTCCTGAAAGGGATGAGATCGGCGCATGGTGCACGCAAAGGCAGGCCACGCACCAATGAAAAAATGTGACCGTTACAAAGTTTGGCGGGCATGAGCGGCGACGAGGGTCAAACTGGCCCACCTCTCCCGCCTTTATCAGCTGGGCCGTATCGGCTAAGGGCGGGGGAGCAGAATCCCGGACCGCCAGACATGACCGCCAAGCCAAAACCCCTGTTTCTCGGTATCGACACCGGTGGCACCTATACCGATGCCGTGCTGTGGTCGGAACAAGGCGGGCCAAAAGGCAAGGTGCTGGCCAAGGCCAAGGCGCTGACCACGCGGCACGATCTTGCTGTCGGCATTTCCGGCGCGGTCGATGCGGTGCTGGGAAAATCCGCCACCGATCCGGCCGCTATCAAACTCGTGTCGATGTCGACGACGCTCGCCACCAATGCGCTGGTCGAGGGCCAGGGTGGGCGTGTGGCGCTCATCATGATCGGCTTTACCGGGGCCGACCTTGCGCGCGACGGGCTGAAGACGGCGCTCGGCACCGATCCGGTGGTGTTTTGTCCGGGCGGCCATGACGTGCACGGCAATGCGGCCAAGCTCGATCTGTCGGGGCTGGAAGCAGCACTCCCTGAACTCGGCGCCTCGGTGTCGGGCTTTGCCGTCTGCGCCTATTTCGCCACCCGCAACCCGGCGCATGAACTCGCCGCGCGCGACCTCATCCGCGAAAAGACCGGCCTGCCGGTGACCGCCAGCCATGAATTGTCGGCCAAGCTCGGCGGTCCGCGTCGCGCGCTCACCACCTTGCTCAACGCCAGGCTGATCTCGATGATCGACCGGCTGGTGGCGGCAACCGACGGATTTTTGGAAGCCCGCAACATCGCAGCGCCCCTGATGGTGGTGCGCGGCGATGGCGCGCTGGTTTCGGCGGCGTTTGCCCGCCAGCGGCCGATCGAGACCATCCTCTCCGGCCCGGCCGCCAGCCTGGTCGGCGCCCGCCACATGACGGGCCTGGACAACGCCATGGTGTCCGACATTGGCGGCACCACCACCGATGTCGCCGTGCTCGATGGTGGCCGGCCCCGGCTCGACCCCGAAGGCGCCACCGTCGGTGGCTTCCGCACCATGGTCGAGGCGGTCGCCATGCGCACCTTCGGCCTCGGCGGCGATTCCGAAGTGGCGCTGGAAGATGGCGCGCTCAACCCGAAGATCCTGCTCGGGCCGCGCCGCCTGGTGCCACTGGCGCTGGCCGGCATGATGCATGGTGTTTCCGTGACATCGGAGCTCGAGCGCCAGCTCAGGGCGCCCAACCCCGGCCGCATGGACGGCCGCTTTGCGTTGCGCACCGGCGTGCCGGACAGGCTCGCCGCCGGCCTGACCGCGCCCGAGGCGAAACTGTATGAACTGATTGGTGCCGTGCCGCTCGCCATCGACAGGCTGCTCACCTCGAACGCCCAGAACGCCACGCTGAACCGGCTGGTCTCGCGCGGTCTTGTGCATATCTCGGGCTTCACCCCCTCGGACGCCGCCCATGTGCTCGGCAAGCAGGCCAACTGGGACCCGCTTGCGGCCCGGCTCGGCGCCGAACTGTTTGCCCGCAAGCGTGATGGGCGAGGCCAGTACATCGCGCCGTCTCCGGAGGTGATTTCCGAACGCGTGCTGCTGACGCTCACGCGCTGGTCGGCCGAATACATTCTGGAGACAGCCTTTGCCGAGGATGGGCTGGATGGCGCCGCCACCGTCGCGCATGCGCTGGTGCAGCGCGCCGTCGATTCCCATCCCGGCATCGCAAGGCTCAGCGTCGCGCTCGATCGTCCGGTCATTGGCCTCGGCGCCTCGGCGCCGCTGCACTATGCCGGCTTGGCCGAGCTGGTCGGTAATGAGTGCGTGGTGCCGGAGGATACTGATGTCGCCAACGCGCTCGGCGCTGTCGTCGGCCAGGTCCGCGTCTCCGCCGAAGCCCGCGTCAGCCAGCCCAGGGAAGGTTTGTTTCGTTTGGCGTCGGGGCAAACGGTGCGCGACTTCACGGACGAGGCCGAGGCGATCGCGGCAGCGGAGGCTGATGTGCGGGCGATCGTAGCCGCGCGCGCGAAGGATGCCGGCACGGATAATGCCGAGATCGACGTTTCGACCGAGTTCAAGGTGTCTACGGTTGAGGCCCAACGGATGTTTATCGAAGCGCATGTGGTGGCGGTTGCATCGGGTCGGCCGAGGATTGCGGTTTAGGTGATCTCCCCCACGAGGGGAGAGATCAGCAGCTTCAAATTCCCCGCCTTCACCCTAAGCTGAATTGACCCTTCACCCCTGACATGCCAAAGGCCGCAAAGCCTTTCATCTGGAGAAGCCCTGATGACCGATCGCGTCGAGATCGCCGGATTGCGGATTGCCCGCGAACTGCATGACTTTGTCGGCGAAGCGCTGCCGGGTACCGGCATTGCCGCCGACGCCTTCTGGAACGGCTTTTCGGCTATCGTCCATGATCTCGCGCCGAAGAACCGGGCGTTGTTGGCCAAACGCGACGCCATGCAGGAACAGATCGACGCCTGGCACCGCGCCAATGGCGCGCCCATCGATATGGAGGCCTACAAAAGCTTCTTGCGTGAGATCGGCTATCTCGTGCCCGAAGGGCCGGCCTTCTCCGTGACGACCGACAATGTCGACCCCGAGATCGCCAGCGTTGCCGGGCCGCAGCTGGTGGTGCCGGTGATGAATGCGCGTTATGCGATCAACGCCGCCAATGCTCGCTGGGGCTCGCTCTACGATGCGCTCTACGGAACCGACGCCATTGCCGAGACCGGTGGCGCCGAGAAGGGCAAAAGCTTCAACCCCGTGCGCGGCGCCAAGGTGGTTGCCTGGGCGAAGAGTTTTCTGGACGAGTCCGTGCCGCTCACCTCGGGCAAATGGGCCGGCGTGAACGGGCTGACGGTTTCGGGTGGCACCTTGCGGCTCGGCGCTGGCGCCGGCGGCACCACGCTGGCCAACCCGAAACAATTTGCCGGCTATCGCGGCGACGGTGCCAACCCGGAAGCCATCCTGCTGGTCCAGAACGGCCTGCACATCGAGATCCTCATCGACCGCACCAACCAGATCGGCCGCACCGACCCGGCCGGCATTGCCGACGTGATCCTGGAATCGGCGCTGACCACCATCCAGGACTGCGAGGATTCGGTCGCGGCGGTGGATGCCGAGGACAAGGTCATCGTCTACCGCAACTGGCTCGGCCTGATGAAGGGCGATCTGGCGGAGGAAATCAGCAAGGGCGGCAAAACCTTCACGCGCAAGCTCAATCCGGACCGCGCCTGGACCGCGCCCAGTGGTGGCGCGCTGAGCTTGCCTGGCCGCTCGCTGATGCTGGTGCGAAACGTCGGTCACCTCATGACCAATCCGGCCATCCTCGACCGCGATGGCAACGAGGTGCCGGAAGGCATCTTGGATGCGGCGATGACGGCGCTGATCGCGCTGCACGATGTCGGCGCCAACGGGCGTCGGATGAATTCCCGCGCGGGCTCAATGTATGTGGTGAAGCCGAAGATGCATGGGCCGGAGGAAGTCGCCTTCGCAGTCGAGATTTTCGACCGCGTCGAAGCGCTGCTCGGTATGGCGGCAAACACCATCAAGATGGGCATCATGGACGAGGAGCGGCGCACCACCGTCAACCTCAAGGAGGCGATCCGCGCGGCGAAGGAGCGCGTCGTGTTCATCAACACCGGCTTCCTCGACCGCACCGGCGACGAGATCCACACCTCGATGGAAGCCGGGCCGATGATCCGCAAGGGCGACATGAAGCAGGCCGCCTGGATCTCCGCCTATGAGGCGTGGAATGTCGACATCGGGCTCGAATGCGGGCTCGCCGGTCATGCCCAGATCGGCAAGGGCATGTGGGCGATGCCGGATCTGATGGCGGCGATGCTGGAACAGAAGATCGCGCATCCCAAGGCCGGCGCCAACACCGCCTGGGTGCCGTCGCCGACAGCGGCGACGCTGCACGCCACGCACTATCACAAGGTCGATGTCCACGCCGTCCAAGCGGCGCTGAAGAGCCGGCCGAAGGCGAAGCTCGATGATATATTGTCGGTGCCGGTGGCGGTGCGGCCGAACTGGACCCCCGACGAGATCCAGCGCGAGCTCGACAACAATGCGCAAGGCATTCTGGGCTATGTCGTGCGCTGGATCGACCAGGGCGTCGGCTGCTCGAAAGTGCCCGACATCAACGATGTCGGCCTGATGGAAGACCGCGCCACGCTGCGCATCTCCTCGCAGCACATCGCCAACTGGCTGCACCACAAGGTGTGCTCGCAGATCCAGGTGATGGATTCGCTGCGGCGCATGGCAGCGATCGTCGACCTCCAAAATGTCGGCGACCCGCTCTACCGCCCGATGGCCGCCGATTTCGACAATTCCATAGCCTTCCAGGCCGCCTGCGACCTGGTGTTTAGAGGCCGCGAACAGCCGAACGGCTATACGGAGCCGGTGCTGCACGCGCGGAGGCTGGAGCTGAAGGCGAAAGAGCGGGCGAATTAGCGCCTGCGTTTCCCTCCCCCTCGAGGGGAGGGTGGCCCGAAGGGCCGGGTGGGGTCCTGCGTGAAGTGCGGCGACTCCCTTCGGACGACACTACAAGCAATGTCATTGCAGAGGCCCCTTCTCGGCTCGGCTCCAAAAAGATCGACCATTCTTCGGCGACCCCCACCCTGCCGCTTCGGGGCCACCTTCCCCTCAAGGAGGAGCGTTACGCCGCCTGCGCTACCCGCTCCGACATCATGCGGTAGGAAATCGCCTCGGCCAGGTGAATTCGGCCGACGGTTTCGCTGGCGTCGAGGTCAGCCAGTGTGCGCGCCACTTTGAGCACGCGGTGATAGGCGCGCGCGGAAAAGCCGAGTTTCTCGCTGGCGTCTTTCAGCAGCGACAGGCCGGCGGCATCCGGCATCGCGATGTCCTCGATAACAGAAGGCGAGCAATGGGCGTTGGTGGTGGCGCTGGTAACGCCCAGCCGCTCGAAACGTTCGCGCTGGATGGTGCGGGCGCGCGCCACGCGCTGGGCAACGGCGGCACTTTTCTCCGCTCGGTCGGGCCGGATCAGGTCGGCGGCCGAGACCGCCGGTACCTCGATCCTGAGATCGATGCGGTCGAGCAGCGGGCCGGAAATGCGCGCCTGGTAGTCGGTGCGGCAGCGCTCACCGCGCAGGCAGCGATAGCCGGGCTCGCCGGCCATGCCGCAACGGCACGGGTTCATCGCCGCCACCAGCTGGATGCGCGCTGGATAGGTGACGCGGTGGTTGGCGCGCGCGATCATGCAGTCGCCGGTCTCCAGTGGCTGGCGCAGCGCATCCAAGGTCTGCGGCGTGAATTCGGGAAACTCGTCGAGGAACAGGACGCCGTTATGGGCAAGCGATACTTCGCCCGGCCGCGCCCTGATGCCGCCGCCGACCATTGCCGCCATCGAAGCCGAATGGTGCGGGGCGCGGAACGGCCGCCGGTCGGTGAGCTTGCCTTCGCCGAGCTCGCCGGCCACCGAGGCGATCATCGAGACTTCAAGAAGTTCCTTGGGCGCCAGTGGCGGCAGAATTGAAGGCAGCCTCTGCGCCAGCATCGATTTTCCCGAGCCGGGAGGCCCGACCATCAACAGATTGTGGCCGCCGGCCGCCGCCACTTCCAGCGCCCGCTTGGCGCTTTCCTGGCCCTTGATGTCTGAAAGGTCGGGCAGGTCGCGGGCCGAGACATGGATGCCGGGCTCGGGCCGCGACAGCACCTGCGTGCCGCGAAAATGATTGGCGATGGCAATCAGGCTGCGCGGCGCCAATATGTCGAAATCCTTGCCCGCCCAGGCCGCTTCCGGCCCGCAGCCGAACGGGCAGATCAGGCCTTTTCCCTCGGCATTGGCGCCGATCGCCGCCGGCAGCGCACCGGCGACCGTGGCAATGGTGCCGTCGAGCGACAATTCTCCGAGCACGACATAGGAGGCCAGCATGTCGCCCGGAATGGCGCCAAGGGCGGCCATCAGGCCGAGCGCGATCGGCAGATCGTAATGGCTGCCTTCCTTGGGCAGATCGGCCGGAGCGAGGTTGACCGTCACCTTCTTCGACGGCATCGACAGCCCCGACGCATGCAGTGCCGCCTGCACGCGCTCGCGGCTTTCGGCCACCGCCTTGTCGGCCAGCCCGACGATCTGCATGCCGACCTTGCCCGGCGCGATCATCACCTGGACATCGACCGGTACGGCCTCGATGCCCTGGAAAGCAACCGTGCGAACCCGCGCCACCATCTTGCTCTGCCCCCGGATATCGGCTCGCCTCGGCCTTGTGGTTCAGACCGCGAGCGACGTCAGGACAAGACAACCATAGATTTCAGGCCAAGACAAGAACATTACAGGAACATGCATTCGTGGTGGTTGCAGCGCGCTGTGCCGGTTGCAAAAACGGAAGATGGTTGAGCAAAATGGAACGGCTGCTCCGCCTCCTCGACCGCGTTAACAAGGCGACTAGGCCCTTCGGCAATCTGAGGGTGTTGCTTCTAAACGGTGATGAAGGCATCGACCGAACCTGAAAGCGATCGATCGATCGCGACCTGCGGTGGAAGCCACTCCATGACAGGATATCTGAAAGGCCAAGGCAGGGCGATCCGGCGCGAAGAGCCGCTCTCCAGAAAAATCTCGTTTACAAGGTCTATGAACCGCCCGCGGTCTCGTTCGATTCGTTTCAAAGTTTGCGAACGAATGTAATCCCGGGGAATTCGTCGCTCCTTCAGCGCTAAGACAGCCTCCGCGATGGATCGAGGATCGGGTGGAACTGTAAGCGAATAGTCGTCATCCAGATAAAGGTCTCGGCCGCCATGGTTCGGCGTCGTGACCACTGGAAGCCCCGCGAGAAGATATTCCGTGCTTGCGAACATTGGTCCTTCCAGGTGAGAGAGACAGATTCCCACGGCTGCACGATTTAGATGCGTGTTCACCTGAGCCGGTGCCAATCGGACAGGCTTGCCGGTGCCGTCAAACTCGTTGATAAAGACGTGATGCGGCGCGAGCTCCCTATGCCGATTTATTCGCGCTCTTTCCGACTCCGTCGTGGAGGATCCGCTTGAATCTCGATAGAAGACAAATGCGCAACGCTGGATGCCAAGCGACAAGTCATGGCGCTTCCACGGAGCCAGCTGCGCATTGTAGATTGCATCAAATTCTACAGGGACGTCATCGAGAGGCCTGAATATGTGTTCGGAGGTTGTTGACGTCTTGTTGTGCAGGACGGCGGCCTCGCCGGACTGGTTCAACAGATCAGCCTCTGGCTGAGTGTTGGAAAGGAAGATTAGCGAGTGACGGGGGTTCTTGAGTCTATGCAGAACGGCATAGGTCCGGATGGTTTTGACGCTAGCACTGTTTTCGATGGACCAGGTTGGCGAGATGAGAAACCAGGCGCGGTGGCTGCGTGGACGGAAAGGCATATGACTTGCTAATCCGAGCGGCGTACCGGACATTCCCGAATAGGATATGAACGGATCGTCCGACAGCAAACTGGCCTGAAGAGCAGGTTGCGACTTCGCGGAAGGGTGCCCTTTTCTGAGGTTGTGGCCATGACGCAGCATGGCTCTGACAATCTCGAATTTGGTAGGAGGGCGATACCCGTGCTGTAGGGTCAACATGCGGCAATTGTGATCTTGAGTGCGGAGAAAAACTCGCTTCGATAGAGAGAAATTTGGCAAAGAAACACCGCCAGTTGATCGACGGAATATCTCAGGCGATCAAATCTGGTGTACGGAGAAGCGCCTCTTGAAAGAAAACATCGTCCCAAGCGGAGCTGGTTCTCACATCGCGCTACCAACCGTATCCGTTTGCGTAGGCTGTTTCAATCAAGAGGCATTCATCGACACTGCGATCCGATCCGTAGCGGCGCAGACATACACTGCGTTCGAATGCGTGGTGGTCGATGATTTTTCGACCGACGGTTCCCGCCGAAGGATTGAAGAGTGTCTGTCCCAGCTTGGCGACAGTCGTTTCCGCTTTCTGCCCCGACTGCAAAATGGCGGGCAGTTGACAGCAATGATGACCGGGCTTGACGCGACAGCCGGGCCCCTGATCTCCTTTCTTGACGGTGACGATGCTTGGCATCCTGACTTCATAGAATGCCATGTGAGAGCGCATCTCAGCCAAACCCGTATCGCGGCAATGTCGAGCTCCGATGAGGTGGTGATAGATACGGCCGGCAACCTGCTTGCGGGCGGTCATCCCGTATTCCACCTGAACGACCCGCGATCGATGCCGAAAATGAGCGGCTACCTGCATGTCGACACCGAAGCTGACCCGACATTATTATTTATTGATCGGGGTACCGTGGGTTGGTTTTGGTCAACCACATCGGGGATGATGTTTCGTCGAGCTCCGCTTGAAATCATGCGTCCATCCGATCCGGACGAAATAAAGATATGTGCCGATGGTTATATGGCTCGTGCCGCCCATATGATCGGCGGAACCGTGAGGATTGGGCGGGCTCTTGGCAGTTATCGGCTTCACGGCGGCAATGGCTGGGCGGACGGGCGCATCCTGGGTACCGGAGTTGGCCTCGGCAGGATGTCGCCTGATACTGAAATAGCGATACGGCGGGCACTGGCCAATCGTTGGTGCGAAGTGGCGCCGGGACTGGCGCATTTAATCTCCCGCCACTCAATGCGCAGGACCTTGGTCGACCTGATCGGACTGTCTGCGGCTTTTGCATTGCTGGAAAAGAACTCCGATGCGGGTTTTCTGCTGAAAGACTGGGCAACACCACAGCGAAAATTGCAGACCAGACTTATCGGTCTCCTTCCTCCGAAACTGAGGCCTCGGCGCTTCCGGGACATAGTTTGATTTGATGAGCCGCTTGCTCGGCAGTCTTACCCGATAAAGAGCATCTTTCGATGCTTCTCTGGACCCACCAAAGTCCTCCGTAGCAACGCACACTACGCGGCCAAATTCCGCCGCTTCGCCTCTACCGCGTCCCAGAACAGGCTGGCGATATCCGCGCCGCCAAAGCGTTGCACTTCGCGCACGCCGGTTGGCGAGGTCACGTTGATCTCGGTCATGTAGTCGCCGATAACGTCGATGCCGACGAGGATGAAGCCGCGTGCTTTCAGGGACGGCCCGATGCGGGCGCAGATCTCGCGTTCGCGTGTCGTCAGCTCGGTCTTTTCGGCACGGCCGCCGACATGCATGTTGGAGCGCGAATCATGGTCGGCCGGTACCCGGTTGATGGCGCCGACCGCTTCGCCGTCGATCAGGATGATGCGCTTGTCGCCCTTGCGCACGTCCTTGAGATAGCGCTGGACGATATAGGGCTCGCGCGACAGTTGGGCGAACATTTCGAGCAGTGAGGCGAGGTTGCGGTCGCCCTCCTTGAGATGGAAGATGCCGGCGCCGCCATTGCCGTAGAGCGGCTTGACGATGATGTCGCCGAATTCCTTGCGGAAGGCCGCGACCTCCTGGGGATCCTTGGTGATCAGCGTTTCGGGCATCAGATCGGGGAATTCGGTGACGAAGATCTTTTCCGGGCTGTTGCGCACCCAGGCCGGGTCGTTGACGACCAACGTCTTCGGGTGAATGCGCTCCAGAATGTGCGTGGTGGTGATGTAATTCATGTCGAAGGGCGGATCCTGGCGCAGCAGGATCACATCCATCTCCGACAGGTCGGTGCGCACCTTGTCGCCCAGCGTATAATGATTGCCCTTCTCATCGCGGAGCTTCATCTCTTCGATGCGGGCAAACACCTTGCCGCCCAGCATCGACAGCCGGTCGGGCGTGTAGTGGAACAATTGGTGGCCGCGCCGCTGCGCCTCCAGCGACAGCGCAAAGGACGTGTCGCCGGCGATCGAGACGGTGGAGACATGGTCCATCTGGACGGCGATCTTCAGGGTCATCTTCTGGTCTCCAGCGGGTCGAGCAAGTCCAGGAAAAGTGCGTAGTGGTTTTCCGTCCGGAATTGCGGCAAGGCAAGTCGCCGATATACGGAACTTGGCGGCTTCTGCCAATCGCGCTTGCTTGGCCCAGACCTTTACCGGTCGAAGACCAGCCGGGAGTAACCGAGGAAGGACAGCGCCATGGCGACCGGCGAGGCGACGGCAAGTGCCGCCAGCGGCGGCATTGCCGGCAGCGCGAACAGGATGGCGCAGTAGACGAGATAGTTGACAATGCTGGTGGCGATGCCGACGCCGCCATAGCGCGCGCCCTCCTGCGCCACGCCGCGGCTCGACGGCGAAAAGGTCAGGTGCCGGTTGATCTGCCAGGTGACGCACAGCGCAAAGCCGATCGACAGGACACGGGCGACGAAGGGACCGAGCGGCGTCACCGCCAAGAACAGCCAGAGCGCCGCGGCATCGGCGACGAAACCAACGCCGCCGGCCAGGACGAAGCGGGCGAGCCGGCTCACGGCCTCAGGCGGCCCGGGGCGTCTTGCCCGGTTCGGCCTTCGCTGTTTCGCTCGTGCGTTCGCGCCGTTCGACCCGGCCCGACGGGACGGAGAGATAGAAAATGCGCTTCTGCTCGGCGCGTCCGCGCGATACCGAATCGAGGATCAGTCCGGTCACCATCGCAAGCATCGACAAGAGCAGCAGGCCGACCGACAGCACCCAGGTCGGCATGCGCGGCACGAGGCCGGTCTGGGCGAATTCGATCAGCACCGGCGTCATCAGGGTAAGGCTCGATGCCAGGAAGAAAATCGCGAAGGCGCCGAAGAAGCGCAGCGGCTGCGTCTCCTTCATCAGCATGGCGAACATCCACAGGATCCTGGCGCCGTCGCGATAGGTCGACAGCTTCGACGACGATCCCTCAGGCCGGCGGCCATAATCGAGCGCGATCTCGCTCACCGGCAGTTTCAGCTGCGAGGCATGCACCGACATTTCGGTCTCGATCTCGAAGCCGCCGGAAACGGCGGGAAAGCTCTTGACGAAGCGCCTCGAGAAGACGCGGTAGCCGGAGAAGATGTCGGTGAAGTCGGCGCCGAACAGCCGCTTGTAGAGGCTATTGAAGATGCGGTTGCCGAAGGCATGGCCGGAACGGCCGGCATCGTCGGTGACGCCGCGCCTGGTGCCCACCACCATGTCGCAGCGCTCGGTCTGCAGGATGTTGATCAGCAGCGAGGCATCTTCCGGCGCATAGGTGCCGTCGCCATCGGCCATCAGATAGATGTCCGCATCGATGTCGGCGAACATGCGCCGCACGACATTGCCCTTGCCCTGGCGCGGCTCGCGGACGACGATGGCGCCCGCTGCGCGCGCCTTGAGCGCGGTCAAATCCCTGGAATTGTTGTCATAGACATAGATGTCGGCCGATGGCAGCGTCTCGCGAAAGCGCCGCACCACCTCGGCGATGGTCAGTTCCTCATTGTAGCAAGGCAGGAGCACGGCAATGGCCGGCTCGTGGCGGACTTCGTGCGGCATTTCCGTCTCCCGACACCCGGCGGAGCCTCCGGCCGCGCTCATATGCGGACTCGCTCAGGCGACTTTACTATTTATTGAAGCTGTTAAGGCTAGGTTTAAGGCCGCAGTCTTTCCGACGAAGGTCATGATGATGAACGCAGCCAAGGCGGGTGCTTCCTCCTGGAAGTCCGATATGACGCTGGCGCTGCTTGCCATGCTGGTGGTGCTGGCCGTCAATGCCGCCACGGGATTTCGCGAATTGAGCAATGCCGGCGGCGACAATGACAGCCTGCTGCGGCTGGTCGAGGTTCGCGACATGCTGGCCGGCCAGGGCTGGTTCGACCTGCATCAGTACAGGATGGGGCCGGAAGGCGGTTTCGTCATGCACTGGTCGCGGCTGGTCGACGCACCGCTCGCCGCCATCATCCTCGCCGCCTCGGCGCTGACCGGCAGCATGGCCATGGCCGAAGTGATCGCACAGGTGCTGTGGCCGTCGCTGCTGTTTTGCCTGGCGGTGTTTTTTACAGCCCGTGCGGCACGCAGCTTCGCCGGCGTCGGCGCCGTGCTGCCCGCTATCGTCATCGGCGCGGCGGCGCTGCATTTCATCGGCATTTTCTTGCCGGGTGCGCTCGATCATCACAATGTCCAGCTGACGCTGACCATGGCCAGCCTCAGCCTGCTGCTCGAGGCGCCGACGCGTCGCTGGGCGGCCCTGACTTCCGGCCTGTGCGCGGCCCTGACGCTGGCCGTCGGCATGGAAACCGCGCCCTATGTCGCCACCATCGGCGCCTGCATCGCTTTGCTGTTCGTCGTCGATCCCGGCGGCGAACGCCGGATCGCCAGGGATTTCGGTCTCGGCTTTGCCGGGGTTTCAGCCCTCGTCTTCGTCACCACCATCCCGCCATCGGCCATGGGCCAGCCGCAGTGCGATGCCTTCTCGGCTGTGCAGTTCGTGGTGGCGGCAATCGCCGGACTGGGGCTTGCCGCCGTGACGTCGCTCACGGTGTCCAATGGCACGGCCAGCCGCCGCCTGATCTCGCTTAGCCTGCTCGCGCTTGGGCTGGGCGCCGTCATCGTGGCGCTGTTTCCGCAATGCCTTGCGGCTCCCTACGCAAACCTCGATCCGCGCCTCAAGGAATTGTGGCTCGATCACATCGACGAGGCGCAGTCGCTGTTCAGTATTGCCGTCAATGAGCCGGCGTCGCTGGCGGCGCGCTATGTCACGCCGCTGGTGGCGATCGCGCTGATGGCGCTTCGCCTGCGCGGACCATGGCGCCGCCAGGACATCCTCGTCGGCGCCTTGCTGGTCGGCGCCTTCATCGTCAGCGCCTGGCAGGTCCGCGGCTCGACATTCTCGATCGCCTTTGCCGTCATCCCGCTGTCGGCCTGGATCGCAAGCTGGCGCGAACGGGCGAGGATCAGCCCTGCGCGCAGCGTATCGCTGCGCATGGCGGCGGTCTGGCTGGTGTCGGTGAATGCCGTCTGGGCCGGCGCTGCCGCCGCGACGTCGAACGTATTCGAGGCCAGCAAGGTCTCGGTCGAGGCACAGGACACCGACAGCGATCCGTCCTGCGAGCGCAAGGCCTCCTTCGCGGCGTTGGCCCGGCTGCCGGACACCACGGTGCTTGCCATTTCCAATCTCGGCTCGCCCATCCTTGCATATTCCGGGCACCGCGTCTTTGCCGGCCCCTATCATCGCAACATCGCCGGCGATCTGCTTGCGCTCGATGCCTTCCTCGGATCGGCGGACCAGGCGGGGACGATCGCAGCGACTCATCACGTCGGCCTGGTGGCGCTGTGCCGCGGCAGCGCCGAAAGCAAGGTGCTCGCCGCCAAGGCGCCGCAAGGCTTCCTGGCCGGGCTGATGCAGGGAAGCGTCCCCGATTGGCTCGAACCGGTGGCCGAAACGCGCGGAACCCCGGTCGAACTCTACCGCGTCCGCTAAAGCATCATTCGCCAGCGAAAAATCGATTTCGCGATACGCTTCCTAAACGCTTTGCTGCCAGTCTCAGCCTAAATTTCGGGCGTCACAAACAGGGATACCGATGCAAACGACGTTTGGCACCGGGCAGGCAAGCAGGGAAAACTCGGATCTGGCGTTCACCGATGCGCTGACCGGGCTTGGCAACCATCGCCGCTTCTTCGACAAGGTCGATCGCCTGATCAGCGACCGTGCAGACGATCCCGCGCCGTTCACGGTCGGCATTCTCGACCTCGACGGCTTCAAGCCGATCAACGATCTGTTCGGCCACAAGGCCGGCGACGACATATTGATCCAGGTGGCGATGCGGCTGCGCGCCTCGATGGACAGCCACTCCACCGTCTGCCGCATCGGTGCCGACGAATTCGCCTTCCTCTACCCGATGGTGTTCTCGGAGGAGGCGGCGGCCGAGAAGTCGCGCATGATGATCGAAATCCTGTCGGCGCCCTACGATGTCGGCGAACGCACCGCCAGGCTTTCGGCCTCGGTCGGCTGCTCGCTGTTTTATTCCGGCGACGAAACCACGGAAATCCTCGTCAACAAGGCCGAAACGGCGCTCTACCACGCCAAGCGTTCGGGCCGTGGCCGCGTCGTCGTCTACACCCGCGAAATGGAAGAGGCGGCCAAGCGCGTCACCCGCATCGAACAGGCGCTGCGCCGTGCCGTCTCGGCCGGTGAGGTCGAACCGCATTTCCAGCCCATCGTCGATTTGACCACCCGCCGCACCATCGGCTTCGAGACGCTGGCGCGCTGGACCGATCGCGACCTCGGCGTGGTGCCGCCGACCGTGTTCATCCCGATCGCCGAAGAGCGCGGCATCATCGGCCCGCTATCGCAGCTGGTGCTGCGCAAGGCGACCGAAGCGGCGCGCAGCTGGCCGAAGGACCTGTTCCTGTCCTTCAACCTGTCGCCCTCGCAGCTCGTCGACCAGAACACCGGCCTGCACATATTGTCGATCCTCGACCGCACCGGCTTCGATCCGCGACGGCTGGAGATCGAGATCACCGAAACCGGCCTGATGAACGATCCGGCCTCGGCCGAGAAGATCGTCGAGGACCTGCGTCGCGTCGGCATCCGAGTCTCGCTCGACGATTTCGGCACCGGCCAGTCCTCGCTCGGCCGCTTGCGCGAATTCCATTTCGACAAGCTCAAGATCGACCGCGCCTTCGTCTCCTCGATCCTCGACGACCGCCCGTCGGAACACATCATCCGCGCCATTCTGGCCATGTGCGAAGGGCTCGGCATGGATGTCGTCGCCGAAGGCATCGAGGAGGAGGCGCAGGCCGACCGCCTCGTCCAGTTCGGCTGCGCCGGCGGACAGGGCTATCTCTTCGGCAAACCGGTCGATGCCGACGCCACGCTCGGCTACCTCCGCGATTCCTACCGCGGCGCCCTCTACGCCAAGGCAGTCTGACCGGCGGTCTGGCCTGCGTCGAGCAGGTCAGCGGCGCGAGCCAAGATCGACTGTGGCCGCCATCTTGCGGCCTTTTGTCTGACATAAGCCAATCAAATCGCCGTTTTCGCCCTTGCTCCCCGGACTTGGCTGGATAGGATGCGCGCCGACCGGACCGGGAGATGAAGATATGATGCCATCGGCCGATTTTGCCGACCTCAGGGGAGCCTCGGTGCTGATCACCGGCGGCGGTTCCGGAATTGGTGCGGCACTGACCGAGGGCTTCGTTCGCCAAGGCGCCCATGTCGCCTTCATCGACATCGCCGATGGCCCAAGCACGCTGCTTGCCGACCGCGTCGAAAAAGAACTTGGCCGGCGACCGCTCTACCTCAAGACCGATTTGCGTGACGTCGAGGCGTTGCGCGCTTCGGCCGCCAAAGCGGCTGAGGCGCATGGCGACGTCACCGTGCTGGTCAACAATGCCGCATGGGACGAACGCCACGACGTCGCCGACGTTACCGTCGAGTTCTGGGACAACAATCTCGCCGTCAATCTGCGCCCGCATTTCTTCACCGCACAGGCGGTGGCGCCGGGCATGAAGCGGGCCGGCGGCGGGTCGATCATCAACTTCACCTCGACCTCCTATCTGATCAACCATCCTGATATGCCGGCCTACACCGCCGCCAAGGCCGGCATTCTGGGCCTCACCAAGGGGCTGGCCGGCAAGCTCGGCGTCGACGGCATTCGCGTCAACGCCGTTGCGCCGGGCTGGGTGATCACCGACCGGCAAAGGGAACTCTGGGTCACCGAGGAGAGGCTCGCCGCCCATGTCGCCAAGCAATGCATCAAGCAGGTCATGCAGCCCGACGACATCGTCGGCACGGTGCTGTTCCTGGCCTCCGACGCCTCGCGTATGCTGACGGCGCAGATGTTGATCGTCGACGGGGGTTTCCTGTGAGCCCGGTGAATCAAAATCCGGCAAAAGGCACGCCGGCAGTCGCCACCGTCGACTGGGGCACGACCCGCATGCGGGTCTGGCTGGTCGACGAGGCGGGCGGGGTGCTTGCCGAGCGTCGCGGCGATGATGGGTTGATCACCGCGCAGCAAAAAGGCTTTTCGACCATCCTCGAGGGCCATCTGGCGGCGCTCGGCGCACCTGACACACTGCCGGTCATCATCTGCGGCATGGCCGGCTCGCGCCAGGGTTGGCTGGAAGCGCCTTACGTCACCGTGCCGGCGCCGCTCAGTGCCATCCTCGCGGGGGCCGCCCGCATTCCCGGCCAGCGCCGCGACATCCGCATCGTGCCTGGCCTGGCGCAGCGCCTGGAAGATGCGCCGGACGTAATGCGCGGCGAGGAAACCCAGCTTGCCGGCGCCGGTTTGCCGGCAAAAGGTCGCCATCTCGTCTGCATGCCCGGCACCCATTCGAAATGGGTTCTGGTCGAAGACGGCGCGGTCGACGGCTTCTGCACCTGGCCGACCGGCGAGCTGTTTTCGGTGCTGGCCACTCACTCGATCCTGCGCCATTCGCTGGGCGAGAGCCCGAAGCCGGTCATTCCGGACAATCCGTTCTTTCAGGAATGGTGCCGCAAGGCTTTGGCCGAGGGCGGCGATGTCACCTCGCGGCTGTTCTCGATCCGCGCCGCCGGCCTGCTGCAGGACCTCAAGGCTGACGATGCCGCCGCTTGCCTGTCCGGCCTGCTGATCGGCGGCGAGATCGCCTCGGCGGGCCGCCGCTATGGCGAAAGCACCACCGCAATCGTGCTGGTCGCCTCGGGGTCGCTAGCAGCCCTCTACCGCCAGGCGCTCGACCTTGCAGGGCTTGCCGTCAGGACAGTCGACGCCGACGAGGCGGTGCGTGCCGGCCTTATCGAGGCAGCGCGGGAAAATGGCATGATCGCCAAATGACTCACCAGAGTGGAGTGACAGCGTGACCCAGACCGCCCCCTTCCCGAAGCTCAAGCGTGGTCTTATCGCCATTCTGCGCGGCCTCAAACCCAGCGAGGCGGTTGCCATCTGCCAGGCGCTGTTTGACGCCGGCATCGAAGCTATCGAGGTGCCGCTCAATTCGCCGGAGCCGTTTTCATCGATCGCCAGCATTGTCACCGCAGTGCCCAAGACAACGCTGGTCGGCGCCGGCACGGTGCTGACTTCAGCCGATGTCGACGCCCTGGCCAAGGCCGGCGGGAGGCTGCTGGTCAGCCCCAACATCGATGCCGAAGTCATGGCCCGCGCCATGCACCATGGCATGGTGACGATGCCAGGCGTGTTCACCCCCACCGAAGCTTTTCAGGCGATTAGGCTTGGGGCTTCGGCGCTCAAATTCTTCCCGGCAAGCGTGCTCGGGCCCAGCGGCATTTCGGCGATGCGGGCCGTGCTGCCGGCCGATACCGTGGTCGGCGCCGTCGGCGGCGTTTCCGACAAAGACTTTGCCGGCTACAAAGCCGCTGGGGTGACTGCTTTTGGTCTTGGCTCCAGCCTGTTCAAACCCGGCATGAGCGTCGACGAGGTGGCCTCGCGCGCGCAGGCGGCGGTGACGGCCTGGGATGCGGCCTTCGGCGGAGCGGCATGATGGACAAGGTTTCGGTTTTTTCGGACCATGTCTGTGAACTCGGCGAGGGGCCGAGCTACGATCCCGCCACCGACACGCTGTTCTGGTTCGACATCGTCAACGGGCTTTTGCTGGAGCAGGGTGTCACGTCCAGCGCGCGGAAGGTCCATGAGCTCGGCCAGATGGCCAGCGCCATCGCCATTATCGACGACAATCGCCAGCTCATCGCCACCGAGACCGGCCTGCATGTCCGCGACGTCTCGACCGGCAAGCTGACGCTGCATACGCCTATCGAGGCCGACAATGCGCTGACCCGCTCCAACGATTCGCGCGTCCACCCTTGTGGCGCCTTCTGGGTCGGCACGATGGGCAAGGGTGAGGAGAAGGGCGCGGGCGCCATCTACTGGTTCTTCAAGGGAGAATTGCGCACGCTTTACACCGGCATCACCGTGTCGAACTCGATCTGTTTCTCGCAGGATGGAACGATCGCCTACTACACCGATACCTCGACCGGCCTGTTGATGCGCGTCGCCTGCGATCCGGCAACGGGTCTGCCGATCGGCGAGTCCAAAGTGTTCGTCGACCATCGCTCGTCCAAGGGCTTTGTCGACGGCTCGGTCGTTGATCGCGACGGCGTGCTGTGGAACGCCGTCTGGGGCGGCAAGGCGGTCAAGGCCTATTCGCCAGATGGCACATTGTTGCGCGAAATTGCCGTGCCGGCGGGGCAGTCCTCGTGCCCGGCCTTTGTCGGGGCCAAGGCCGATCGGCTGGCGGTGACCTCGGCCTGGAAAGGCAAGGACGACAAGCAGCGCAAGCTCGACCCACAGGCCGGCATGACCTTCCTGCTCGACATCCCCGTCAACGGCCGCTTCGAGCCGCGCGTGGTCATCGCCTGAGCGTACCGGTTGTCGTGCAGGCGGCGGGCGCGGGTCGATTTCGCGCAAGCCGATCGCATTGGCCGTGCGATGGTGTGGCTGCATCACCGAGAAGCTTTGACCCATGCCGCGCCCGACCTTGATCCTCGTCCACGAGCCGGAAAAGGCCTGTTTCGACAGGCTGGTCGCCGACGGCTTTCCCGCCGAGCGCGCCTTGGAAATCTCGTCTTATCTGGCGCAGTCGACCGATCTCGCTCCTGAGTTCGATCAACTGGCGACCGCTTGTGAAAAGCGCGGCCTCGCCTTTATGCCGGTTGCACTCGACGATGCGGCAAGCGCGCTGGCGAAGGCCGATCCCGCAACCACGCTGGTCTGGACGCTGACCGACGGCATTGCCTATTTCCGCGGTGCTGCAGCGCCCGCACTTGCCAGGCTGAATGGGCTTAGAACCATCGGAGCCGACGATGCGCTGTTCGCGATTTGCCAGGACAAGTTCCGTTCCGGCGCCGTGCTTTGCGCGCTCGGCCTGCCGGCGCCGCAGGCAGGCCTGGCCCGCGACGGCCGCTGGCTGGCCGACCCGCCAGCTTCGGAAGCCGGCTGGTTCGTCAAGCCGAACCGGCTCGGCTCCAAGGTAGGCATCTGGCCGGATTCACGCTGCAACGACCTGGCCCATGCGCTGGAGCTTAGCCGGCGGGTCTATGCCGCTTATCGCGACGATGTCGTCGTCCAGCCCTATGTCGGCGGTCGCAATGTCCGCGCCAGCTTCCTTGGGCTGCAAACGGATGCCGGGGCGGAAGCGCTCGGCGTTGCATTCGTCGACTCCGGCGGCGATTTCCAGACCATGGCGGACTCGATGGCGCTTTACGGCGACACCGGCGAGGCCGCCAAGGCGGCTGGACTATACAGCGAGCCGGTGCTGGAGGCGGTTGCCGACACCCAGCCGGCAGCCGCGGCAACCATCCGCCGCATCGCCGAGCGGCTGGTCAGCGGGCTCGGCCTGCGAGACGTGTTTTCCCTCGATTTCAGGGTCGAGGCTAACGACCATGTCCACCTCATCGAGTTCGAGGTCTGTCCCGGCCTGCCCTGCTTCGATTTCCGCGCCTATTGCCTGATGCAATGGGGCATGACGCTGGCCGATGCGGTTGCCGAGACGGCGGCGAACCGACTGAACCGACAGGCGATCTGAACGGTCGAGGGACCAGCGCGACCTACCGCGCCTTGACGGCTTTTGCTCCACCTTTAGTGTCGCGGGACAGTCCTCAGGCAAGGCCGCGCGATGAGCACACCAGCAAGCTCCCTCCACCATCACATCAGGCGCATGGCCGGGCGCGATCCGCACGAGGCGCATCGCGTCGCCACGCCGCTCGAGCTGCTGTTCGATCTGACCTTCGTCACCGCCTTCAGCCTTGCCTCGTCGCAACTGGCGCATGCCTTGGCCGAGGGCCACTACGCGGCGGCGCTGATCGGCTTCGGCTTTGCCAGCTTCGCCATCTGCTGGGCGTGGATCAATTTCTCCTGGTTTTCCTCCGCCTATGACACCGACGATTGGATCTTCCGCCTCGTCACCATGGTGCAGATGATCGGCGTGCTGGTGCTGGCCATCGGCCTGCCGCGCATGTTCGCCTCGATCGAGCATGGCGAACACCTCAACAATTCGGTGATGGTGCTGGGCTACGTCATCATGCGCGTCGCCATGATCTTCCAATGGCTGCGCGCGGCGCGGCAGGACCCTGGGCGGCGGCGTGCCTGCCTGACCTACGCCGTCGCCATTGCGATCGCCCAGATCGGCTGGGTGGTGCAGATACTGGTCGATTTCTCGCTGGAGACCAGCCTGGCTTTCGGCGCCATCCTGGTTCTCATCGAGCTTGCCGGGCCGGCGATCGCCGAGCGCAGGGATGGCGGCACGCCCTGGCACGCGCACCACGTCGCCGAGCGCTACAGCCTGTTCGCCATCATCGCGCTGGGCGAAGGGGTGGTCGGCACGCTGGCGACGCTGTCGGCCGTGGTCGAGGAGCAGGGCTGGAACCTCGATGCCGCCTTGATCGGCATTGCCGGAATGGGTCTCACCTTCGGCATGTGGTGGGTCTATTACATGCTGCCCTCGGGGACGGTGCTGCACCAGCACCGCAATCGCTCTTTTATCTGGGGCTATGGCCAGATGCTGATCGTCGCTGCCATCGTCGCCACCGGCGCCGGGCTGCATGTCGCGGCCTATTTCATCGAGCACAAGACCCATATCGGCCCGGTGGCGACGCTGCTGTCAGTTGCCATTCCGCTAGGCGTGTTCCTGGGGGCGATCTACGCGCTGTATTATTATCTCGTCCAGCGCTTCGATCCCCTCCATGTCTGGCTGCTGGCGGGAACGGCTGCGCTCGTCGCACTTGCCATCATCGCCGCCCTTGCCGGCGTCGACATGGCGGTCTGCCTCATCTTACTGACGCTAGCGCCGGCCGTCACCGTTGTCGGCTATGAGCTGTCGGGGCACCGCCATCGACTGGAGGTGCTGGCGCAGGAGGAAGCGCCGCACTGAGCAGAGCAGCTTCGCGCGTCAGATACCCTCGACCAGCACGATCTCCCCATCGGCTACTTTCTGACGGATGGCGACGGCGCGCTGGTACTCCGGCGAGTGGTAGCAATCGTGCGCCGCGCTGAGCGATTCGAACTCGATAATGACATTGCGGGCGCGGCCAGCCCCCTCGGCCTTTTCATGCTCACCGCCACGGGCAAGGAACTTCACGTCGAAACGGTCGAAAGCGAGCTTGGCGGCAGCGACATAGTCCTTGTAGCCTTCGGCGTCGCGCACATCGACGCGGGCTATCCAGTATCCCTTGGGCATTTTCTTCTCCTCGTTACGCGGCGCGCATCTCTTCCAGTATGGCTTCCGCCGCCGCGCGCCTGTCGCTTGCCGCCACGATCGGCCTGCCGACCACGAGATGGCTGGAGCCGTTGCGGATCGCCTGGCCGGGCGTCACCACGCGTTTCTGGTCGCCATGGTCGCTGCCCTTGGGCCGTATCCCCGGTGTCACCACCGCCAGGTCGGGTCCGACGATGCGGCGCACCGCTTCCGCCTCCTCGGCCGAGCAGACGACGCCGCCCATGCCGGCATGCAGCGCCTGTTCGGCGCGCCTCAGCACCAGCGTGTGCGGGTCGTATTCATAGCCGGCGTCGATCACGTCCTGCTCGTCCATCGAGGTCAGCACGCTGACCGCCAGCAGGCAGAGGTCGCTGCCCCTGGCGGCCTCCACCGCGGCTCGCATCGCCTTGGGATAGGCGTGGATGGTCAGCATGGTCATGCCCATGCGCACGATGTTCTCGACACCCTTCGCCACGGTGTGGTCGATGTCGAGCAGCTTCATGTCGAGGAAGATTTTCGTGCCGCCGCTGGCCAACTCCCTGGCGAAGTCGAGCCCGCCGGCGAAGGCCAGCTGATAGCCGATCTTGTAGAAGGAGACGACGCCTCCGAGCTCCTGCACCGCCTGTTCGGCCTCTTTCACCGTCGGCACGTCGAGGCCGACGATCAGCCTGTCTCTCATGGTATGGGCCTGCATGGCTGTGGAAATCATGCCCCGGTCCGGGTCGATAGCATGCGCGAGGTTTCGATCAGCGTGCGGCATAGGTGCTCCATCGATTTGGTCAGTCTATCATCCCTGAAATTGCCGTCGCCGTCGAAGGCACTGCCGCCATCGGATACCGAGCATTCCGGCGTCACCATCTCCAGCTGGCAGCGCACCAGCACGGCGCGCAGATGGTTGATGCAGCGGATCCCGGCGAAATGTCCGTTCGAAGACGAGCACAGGCCGGCGACCTTGCCGACAAATGGCCTCACCGGCCAGCCGCCATCGAGGCGCACCCGGCTTACCCAGTCGATCGTGTTCTTGAGCAGTGGCGGGATCGAGCCATTATATTCCGGCGTCGCGATCAGTAGCCCGTCATGGGCGGCGATCAGCCGGCCGAGCTTCACGGCGTTGTCGGGAACGCCTTTTTCCTTTTCGAGGTCCTCGTCGATGATCGGCAGCGGATAGTCGGCCAGCGAAATGCGCGTCACCTCGGCGCCTTGCATGGCCAGCTCCTTCTGCGCCACATCGGCGGTCCTGCCGCTGAAGGCGCCGCTGCGCACCGAGCCGGCGAAGACGAGGATTTTCGCGATCACAGCCATTGGCCACTCTTGTTCCCGGACAGGTACAGCCAGAGGCTGCGCAAATCAACGCACTGGCTCAAAAAACGGAAACGATCGGGGGGCAAGCGCGCGAAGGTGTGCCGAGCAGCTGGGCTATTGCTAGTGGGTGACCGCAATTCTTGCACTCAGCGCGATGAGTGCAACTCCGAGCAAGGCATCTATCGGCCTGCGGACGCTGCCATATACCGACCGAACCCTTCTTGTGGAGAACATTAGCGCGACAAGCCCAAACCACGCCATCGCGACCAGCCCGATTATGGCCAGCGACACTGCCTGGACCCAGATCGGAGCCTGCATCGGCAATACCGATATGAACAGGCTCGCGAAGAACGCGGCCGTCTTCGGATTTGTAATTCCGACAACGAATCCGCTTCGCCAAGGAGCCGTAGTCTCTGCGCCACCGACGGCCAGCGGTGGCCGCGCCTGCCAAGCCGACAAAAGGATCTTGCTGCCCAGGTAACCGAGATACACGGCACCGGCGATCCGGACGGCAAGGTGAGCCCATGCAATCTGCGTCAGTACGAGGCCCAGGCCACACATCGCGAGAGCCGCCCACACCATGATCGCTGCGGCAATGCCAAGCGCCACATGGAACCCCGCGCGACGGCTGATCAGCGCATGGGAAGTCACGGCTACAAAATCGGGTCCTGGGCTCATGGCGCCGAGCAGGAAGACCGAAGCAAGGGTCAGGAATTGCGGAAGGTAGCTCATGCGATACTCCAGTTTCAGTCTCGTCGTACTGCACGCCTGCATGCCGGAGAGGCCAGGAAAGCCGCTCGCCGATTTCGAGGGTCGTTTCCCTCACCTTCACAAAACCTACAGCGCTCTTTAATATGAGCGAAATGAAAGATATTTCGGCAGCCATGAACAAGGCTAATATCAACATCACGATGGTGCGCGTCCTGACATCGCTCAGCGAGACGCGCAGCTTCACCAAAACCGCCGAGCGGCTCTGTCTTTCTCAATCGGCCATAAGCCATGCAATGAAGGCGCTGGAGGAGATCGTTGGCGCGCCCCTCGTCATACGTGATCGGCGCGGTGTCGCTTTCACCGCAACCGGCGAGGCGGCTTTGGACGCGGCGCGCGCCGCTTTGCATGCTTTAGGCCGTCTTGTCGGCCTACGGGAACACTCCATCAAAGGCAGAGTACGGCTCGCGCTGGTCAGCAGCGCCTCGGTAAAGATTGCTCCATATGCGTTGAACATTACTTCCGTCCGGCACCCGGAGCTTGCTGTCGAACTGCTCTTGGGCACGGATACCGAGGTGGCGGAGTGGGTCGATCGCGGTGCCGCCGATATTGGACTGTCCTACATCGCCGGCAATTGCCAAGCCGAGGAACTTGTCGACGACGAACTCTTTGTGGCGTCATCGCAAAAGAACTCAGTCCAAGGCGGGTCATTTCCGATCCGCGCTCTCGACGGCCAGCCATTCATTATGTCGAGCGGCGGCTGCGGACCAATGCTTGCCGAATTGTTCCAGGATTTTGGCGTTGCGCCAGTTGTCATCCTGTCGGCGAGCGATATGGCGGCGCTGCTTGCTCTGGTTGGGGCCGGGCGCGGTTTGTCGATTGCGCCAGGCCTGGCGTTTCCGGCCGATTGGCAGCGAACCGTCGCGAGGCGTCCTCTTGAGCCGCGTGCGCGTCGGCCTCTGCTGCTTCTG
The DNA here is from genome assembly GCF_040324255.1 of Mesorhizobium sp. M0001. Lineage (NCBI taxonomy): Bacteria > Pseudomonadati > Pseudomonadota > Alphaproteobacteria > Hyphomicrobiales > Phyllobacteriaceae > Mesorhizobium > Mesorhizobium sp. M0001. The sequence goes on along the minus strand of NZ_JAMYVS010000006.1, from coordinate 128,272 downwards.
TTCTCCAGCAGCGCCGAAGCAACGGCCGTGCGGGCCATGTGCGCGGCGATCAGAGAGGTCGCCGCGAGTTTGCGAGCCGGATAACAGTCAAGGATGTGGATCGACCCTCAATCGAGCTTCCTTCGGGAGACGTCGATCCTCTACAAGGCGCCAGAGACTTCTTCGGCTCTCGATACCAAGCTAATGCGCTTCGCGCCGGTAGATCCACAGCTGCGTCGGCGGGATGTTGCGGAAGATGAAGTCGAAATGCTTGACCGTGTAATTGCCGCGGCCGGGCGGGATCGGCGACAACGGCCCATAGGTCAGCTGCACGATCGGCCGTCCAACCGGGATGCGGTCTAGCAGGCTTTCAATATAGGCGATCCGCTGTGCGACCGGGAAATTGAGCAGCGGCACGCCGGAGACGACGGAATCGAAAACCATACCGCTCTTCTCGCCAAGCGTGGCGTTGAGATTGAAGGCATCGCCCTCGATGACGTTGACGCCGGGATAGAGCTGGCGCAGATGGCGCACGAAATCGGTGGAATATTCGACCGCGTAGAGGTTTTCGGGCTTAACGCCCTGGGCGAGGATTGCACGCGTGATGACGCCTGTGCCGGGGCCGACTTCAAGCACCGGCAGGCCCGACTTCGGATTGACGATGGAAGCCATCTTGCGGGCGGTGACGGAGCTTGTCGGCACGATCGAACCGACCGACTTCGGCTTGTCGATCCAGCCTTTGAAGAATTTGAGTTCGTCGTCGAACTTTTCCGCCAGCGCCTTCCGCAATCCCGGACCACGTGCCATGCAAGTTCTCCTCAACACTCCCCGAACGCTACTTAGCAGCTAACAGGTCCAAGGCAAGGCGCGATCTGGCATAAGATGTTGATGACGTTCGGGAAGCGTGGCGGCCTTGGTTTGGGTTCAGTGCTCGCCGAAGGATTCGAAAAAGTCCTTCATGCGGGCGAAAAAGCCGCTCGACTGGGGCGAATTGTCCTTCGACGACAGCTGCTCGAACTCTTCCAGCAACTCGCGCTGGCGGCGCGACAGATTTTGCGGCGTTTCGACCGCGGTCTGGATATAGAGGTCCCCGACATTGGGCTGGCGCAGCACCGGCATGCCCTTGCCCTTGAGGCGGAACTGGCGGCCGTTCTGCGTGCCTTCGGTCACTTTCACCTTGGTCTGACTGCCGTCCAGCGTCGTCACCTCGAACGAGCCGCCAAGGGCGGCCGTCGTCATCGATATCGGCACCTTGCAGTAGAGATCGGCGCCGTCGCGCTGGAAGAATTCATGCGGCTTCACCGCCAGAAAAATATAGAGGTCGCCCGATGGGCCGCCGCGCAGGCCCGCCTCGCCCTCATTGGCAAGCCGGATGCGGGTGCCGTCCTCGATGCCGGCCGGGATATTGACCGACAGCGAGCGTTCCTCGGTGACACGGCCCTGGCCGGCGCATTTCGGGCACGGGTCCTTGATCGTCTGGCCGCGGCCTTGGCATTGCGGGCAGGTACGCTCGATCGAGAAGAAGCCTTGCGTCGCCCGTACCTTGCCGTGGCCATGGCACATCGAGCAGGTCACCGGCTGGGTGCCGGGCTTGGCGCCGGTCCCGGAGCATTCCGTGCATGAGATCGAGGCCGGCACGCGGATTTGCGCGGTCTTGCCGGCAAACGCTTCTTCCAGCGTGATTTCCATATTGTAGCGCAAATCGGCGCCACGCTCGCGGCCGCCCGACGAGCGGCGCTGGCGCCCGCCCATCATGTCGCCGAAAATATCCTCGAAAATGTCGGCGAAGCCGCCGGCGCCAAAACCTTGCGCGCCGCCATTCATGCCGCCCTGCTCGAAGGCGGCGTGACCGAAACGGTCATAGGCCGCGCGCTTCTGCGGGTCCTTCAGCGTTTCGTAGGCTTCGTTGATTTCCTTGAACTTGTGCTCGCAGGAGTGATCGCCGGGATTGCGGTCGGGATGGAACTGCATGGCCAGCTTGCGGAAAGCGCTCTTGAGCTCCTTCTCGTCGGCGCCCTTTTGCACGCCCAGCGTCTCGTAGAAATCAGCTTTCATCTTTTCCCGCAGTCCGGATGCTCAACGTCTTGATGCATGTTGCGTCGTTTGCCGGCACGTTGTCTCGATTTAGGAGCGGTGCTGCCCGGATGCTAGGGCCGGCGCGCTTGTGCCTGTGTTTTTCAGTGACTTTTTCGGCAAGGCCCGCACTTTTTCAGCGAGGGTTGCAAAAAAGCCCGGCTTTGCGCCGGGCTTTCCGCTTTATTTGCCGTCAACCGGTCAGGCCGACTTCTTCTTCTCGTCGTTTTCGTCGATTTCCTCGAAATCGGCGTCGACCACATCGCTATCCTTGGCCGCGTCCGCCTTGGCGTCGGCTTCCGCCGCTTCCTTCTGCGAAGCTTCGTACATGGCCTGGCCGAGCTTCATGGATGCTTCGGCAAGCGTCTGCGACTTGGCCTCGATGTCGGCGGCATCGTCGCCTTCGGCAGCAGCCTTCAGCGCCGTGATAGCCTCCGATATCGCCGTGCGCTCGGTTTCCGAAACCTTGTCGCCATATTCCTTCAGCGACTTCTCGGAGGAGTGCACCAGCGCCTCGGCCTGGTTGCGGGCCTCGACCAAAGCACGCCGCTGCTTGTCGGTCTCGGCATTGGCTTCGGCGTCCTTGACCATCTTCTCGATGTCGGCGTCCGAAAGGCCACCAGAGGCCTGGATGCGGATCTGGTGCTCCTTGCCGGTGCCCTTGTCCTTGGCCGAAACGTTGACGATGCCGTTGGCGTCGATGTCGAAAGTGACCTCGATCTGCGGCACGCCGCGCGGCGCCGGCGGAATGCCGACCAGGTCGAACTGGCCGAGCGCCTTGTTGTCGGCAGCCATTTCACGCTCGCCCTGGAAGACGCGGATGGTCACGGCCGACTGACTGTCTTCAGCGGTCGAGAACACCTGGCTCTTCTTGGTCGGGATGGTCGTGTTGCGTTCGATCAGGCGGGTGAACACGCCACCCAGCGTCTCGATGCCGAGCGACAGCGGCGTCACGTCGAGCAGCAGCACGTCCTTCACGTCGCCCTGCAGCACGCCGGCCTGGATGGCGGCGCCCAAAGCGACGACTTCATCCGGGTTGACGCCCTTGTGCGGCTCCTTGCCGAAGAACTGCTTCACGATCTCCTGGATCTTGGGCATGCGGGTCATGCCGCCGACCAGGACCACTTCGTCGATCTCGCCAGCCTTCAGCCCGGCATCCTTGAGCGCCGCCTTGCAGGGCTCGATGGTGCGCTGGACGAGATCGTCGACCAGCTGCTCGAACTTGGCACGGGTCAGCTTCAGCGTCAGGTGCTTGGGGCCGGTCGCGTCGGCGGTGATGAAGGGCAGGTTGATTTCCGTCTGCGTCGTCGACGACAGCTCGATCTTGGCCTTTTCAGCCGCCTCCTTGAGGCGCTGCAGCGCAAGCTTGTCGTTCTTCAGGTCGATGCCCTGTTCCTTCTTGAACTCGGCCGCCAGGTATTCGACGAGACGCATGTCGAAATCCTCGCCGCCGAGGAAGGTGTCGCCATTGGTCGACTTCACTTCGAACACGCCGTCGCCGATTTCGAGCACCGAAATGTCGAACGTGCCGCCGCCAAGGTCATAGACGGCAATGGTCTTGCCATCCTTCTTGTCGAGGCCGTAGGCAAGTGCTGCAGCCGTCGGCTCGTTGATGATGCGCAGCACCTCAAGGCCGGCGATCTTGCCGGCGTCCTTGGTGGCCTGGCGCTGGGCGTCATTGAAATAGGCCGGAACGGTGATGACCGCCTTCTCGACCTTCTCGCCGAGATAGGCCTCCGCCGTTTCCTTCATCTTCTGCAGGATCATGGCCGAGATCTGGCTGGGCGACTGCTTCTTGCCGCCGGCCTCGACCCAGGCATCGCCATTGTCGCCCTTGACGATCTTGTAGGGGACAAGCTTCTTGTCCTTCTCCGTCACCGGGTCGTCATAGCGGCGGCCGATCAGGCGCTTGACGGCGAAGATGGTGTTTTCAGGATTGGTGACCGCCTGGCGCTTGGCCGGCTGGCCGACGAGACGTTCGCCGTCGCCCGAGATGGCGACGATGGAAGGCGTCGTGCGCGCGCCTTCCGCATTTTCAATGACCTTGGGCTCCTTGCCATCCATGATGGCGATGCAGGAGTTGGTGGTGCCGAGATCGATACCGATTACTTTTGCCATTTTTCTAGTCTCTCCGCTAAGCAGGCTCTCAGGACCCGTAAGGCGTTCCGACGAAAGCCCCTGTTCACAAGAAATTCCGCTCCGGCAACCGGCATTCCGGCACTGGGCGGCTTGGCGCGTATATAAGAACAGGCGGCATCGGGCGCAAGCATTCTGCGCATGGCATCCACCGCGCCGCGCTTGGCGCCTTTGAACAGCCGCCCGGCGGCCCGGATGTGCTCAAACCGCGCTCAAAACCCCAGGATCTGCGCGATCCCCCGGCGAAGCGCCCAGTCAGGGCTTCGAAACCACAAGAAAACGTCACCTATGCGTGAGAGAGGCGGCTCCTGGCTGAGGAAGGCGCCTGCCCACAGCAGACACAGGCAAAAGCGTCACGCGGCCTGCGACAGCGATTTATGCGCCTCGGCCAGGATTTCGAACGAGCGCACGCGTGCCGCATGGTCGAAGATCTGCGCGGTCACCATCAGCTCGTCTGCGCCGGTGCGGCGCACGAACGCGTCTATGCCTTGCCGGACGGTTTCGGGGGAGCCGACGACGGCGCAGGACAGCGCCTGCGAAATCATGGTTTTTGCCATCGGCTCGAGCGTCTGGTCATAGCCCTCGACCGGCGGCGGCAGGCGGCCGGCCCGCCCCGTGCGCAGATTGACGAAGGCCTGCTGCAACGAGGTGAACAGCAGTTTGGCCTCTCCATCGGTCGGTGCGGCGAAAACGTTGAGGCCGAGCATGACATAGGGCTTGTCCAGCTGTTCCGAAGGCTGGAAGCGCGAACGGTAGATCTCCAGCGCATGGTCGAGTTCGGCCGGCGCGAAATGCGAGGCAAACGCATAGGGCAGGCCGAGCATGGCGGCGAGCTGCGCGCCATAGAGGCTGGAACCGAGGATCCAGACCGGCACCTTCTGGCCTTCGCCGGGCACGGCGTGGATACGCTGGCCTTCCGCGGCCGGCTGGAAATAGCCCATCAGCTCGACGACATCCTGGGGGAAATTGTCTGACGCCTCGAGATTGCGGCGCAGCGCGCGCGCTGTTCCCATATCGGTGCCGGGCGCGCGGCCGAGGCCGAGGTCGATGCGGCCGGGGTGCAGTGCCGCCAGCGTGCCGAACTGCTCGGCAATCACCAGCGGCGCATGGTTGGGCAGCATGATGCCACCGGCGCCAACGCGGATGGTCTTGGTGCCGCCGGCGACATGGGCGATGACCACGGCGGTCGCCGCGCTGGCGATGCCCGGCATGTTGTGGTGCTCGGCCAGCCAGTAGCGCCTGTAGCCGAGCCGCTCGGCATGGCGGGCCAGGTCGAGCGAATTTGCCAGCGATTGCGAGGCGTCGCTGCCTTCGACGATCGGCGACAGGTCGAGAACGGAAAGTGCGGTCATGGGCCTCAAGCCTTTACGATGTTCAACTGCCTGACCCTGGTTTCGAAGGCGCGGTCGGGAATGAGGATGTCGAGCTGGTGCCAAGCAACGGGTCCATATTCTCGAACGGGATCGCCTGCGGACGCTGGCGATGCGACGCGCTCAGCGTGCCGAGCGGAGCATCGATCGGGCCGCGATAGCCGATGCGGTCGAAATAGGAATCGAGGTCGAAGGAGGCATCGTTCATCGCAGGGTCCGGGTTGACCGGCTCGATATAGGCACTCCGCCTGAAGACAACAAATGCGAGATGACGGACAGGCGCGGCAAGCTTATGGCGCGGCCTTTCCGTTCTCTTCGGCCGCTTCCTCCTCCACCACGGCCGTCTGCTGTGCGGCGAGAAAATTGCCGACATGGCTGAGGCCATCGAAATGATCGCAGAACACTTTGACGACGACCAGCAGCGGCACCGCCATCAGCGCGCCGACAAAGCCCCAAAGCCAGGACCAGAAGGCGATGGCGATGAAGATCGCCACGGCGTTGATCTCGAGGCGTCGGCCGACAACCATCGGTGTAACGAACTGGCCTTCGGCGATGTCGCACAAAAGCACGAAGCCCGGCGCCAAGAGGGCGTAGGTAATCGAGTCGAAGCTGATCATCGCAATGACGCTGACCAGCACGATGGTAATCAGCGCGCCGACATAGGGCAGGAAGTTGAGCAGCGCCGCCATCGTTCCCCAGACGAGCGGGTTGGGCATGCCGAGCGCCCACAGGCCAAGGCCGATAACCGCGCCGAGACCGGCATTGATGACGGTGACGGTGAGCAGATAATGCGAGATTTCGCGCTCGACGTCATAGACGACGCGCAAGGCCCGCTTCTTCTCGCTGAGGCTGGCGAAGGACTGGATGATCTTCTCATAGAACATCGTGCCTGACGCCAGCAGGAACAGTGACAGCACGAAGATGATGGTCAGGCTTGTCCCCGCCGACAGGACGTTGCTGGCGGCGGCCGACAGGACGCCGGACTGCGCCATCGCCACCTTCTGGATGCCCGGCTCCTGCGAGGTCTCCGTCATCTGTTCGATCTGATGCGAGATCTGCATGATCCTCTCGAGCGGACGCCGCAATTGCGCCAGCCGTTCGGTAAGTTGTTGGCCGATCGACGAGGTGTTGTTGAGAAGGTCGATGACCGGGCCGCTGAGCAGATAGCCGGCAACGCCGAAGACGCAGATCGACAGCACGACCAACATTGTCGCCGAAACCACTTCCGGAATGCCGCGCTTGCGCAGGAAGCGCACGATTGGTGTCAGCGTCAGCGTCAGCAGGAAGGCGAGGATGACCGGCATGAAGAAAGCACGCGCGAAATACAGCGCGTAGATGGCCATGAACAGGAAGATCCCGATGAGCAGCGAACGCATCAGATGCGTGTCGGCACGCGCCACAACTCTCGCCTCTTCGGTCTCGGCAAGGCCAGCACCCAAAGCGGCGGGTTCGGCTTTCATGATTTTCCCTCAGCGGCGCACCGCAATTGGTGCTTTCCCCTGACGGAAACGCCTCTGCAAGCCCAAGGTTCCGTTAGCCGGCAAGGCCCTCAATCCGGGCCGCCCGTCGCTCAGGCGGCTGGCGCTGCAACGGCGACGCCGGGCTTGGCGGTCTCCTTGCGCACGATCGGCGCCACCTTGGTGCCGTACAGTTCGATCGCCTTCATGATCTTGGCGTGCGGCATGGCGCCGATCGCCATCTGCAGCAGGAAGCGGTCATTGTTGAAGATCTTGTGCTGGGCGACGATCTTTTCCGCCACCTGCTCCGGATCGCCGACGAACAGCGCGCCGTTCGGACCACGCGACTGATCGAAATGCGCCCGCGAGGTCGGGCCCCAGCCGCGCTCGCGGCCGATGCGGTTCATCACTTCGGCCTGCGGGCCATAGAAATCGTCGGCCGCCTGTTCAGTGGTGCCGGCGATGAAGCCGTGCACATTGATGCTGGTGGCAAGGCCCGAGGGGTCGGTACCGGCCCGCCTGGCGGCATCGCGATAAATGTCGAACAGCGGTGCAAACCGCGCCGGCTCACCGCCGATGATGGCCAGCGCCAGCGGCAGGCCGAGCACCCCCGCGCGGGCAGCAGACTGCGGCGTTCCACCTATTGCGATCCAGATCGGCAATTTTTCCTGCAGCGGTCGCGGATAGACGCCGCGGTCGTTGATCGGCGCGCGCAGATTGCCGGACCAGGTAACTTTGACGCTGTCGCGTATGGCCAGCAGCAAATCGAGCTTTTCGGCGAACAGCTCGTCATAGTCCTCGAGATTGTAGCCGAACAGCGGGAAGGATTCGATGAACGAGCCGCGCCCGGCCATGATCTCGGCCCGGCCGCCCGACAAAAGGTCGAGCGTTGCGAACTGCTGGAAGACGCGAACCGGATCGTCGGAGGACAGCACGGTGACCGCGCTGGTCAGCTTGATGCGCTTGGTGCGTTCGGCGGCGGCGGCCAGCCCCACCACCGGCGCGGACGCGGCATAGTCGGGGCGGTGATGTTCGCCCAGACCAAAGACGTCGAGGCCGACCTGGTCAGCCAGCTCGACCTCCTCGATCAGGTTGCGCAGCCGCTGATGCGGGCCGATCGCGCCGGGGCCGGGCTCCGGGCTGACGTCGGCAAAAGTGTAGAGACCGAGTTCCATGGCATGTCATCCAAATGTTCTGATTTGCCGCTAGAGGTAGCGGCGAGCCGCCCCGGCCGCCAGAGGGGCGGATAGTGAACAGTGCATGTCGGTTTCGGCCGGCTTTGTTTCAGGGAAAACGCGTCTCCCGGCTGCAACAGCATAAACTTTCATGGCTGGCATACCGTTTTGGCGCTTGAACTCTCGGTTTTCGCGCGTATGTAAGCGTCGCGAATTGACTTCAGGGAAGTGGACTTGGCTATCTACAGGGAAAAAGACATTTTCGAGCGGCGCAATGCCGCGAACGAGGCAAAGAAGGCGCTTCTGGAGCGCTTCAAGTCAAAGCCGGCGGCTGATGATCCTGCGGTTCTGGCCAAACAGGCCGAACGCAAGGCGATTCTTGAGGCTCGCGAAATACGCGAGGCCGAAAAGGCCAGGCTGAAGCAGGAAAAGCTGGCACGCGAGGCGGTCGAGAAGGCCGAGCGCGAGGCAGCAGCCGAAGCGGCGCGTATTGCGGCCGAAGAGGCAGCGCAGGCTGAAGCGAAGATCAAGGAAGCCGAAGAAAACGAGCGCATTGCCCGTTTGCTGGCCGACGAAGCCGAACGCAAGGCCAAGCGCGACGCACGCTATGCGGCGCGCAAGCAGCGTACCGGCAGGACGCCTCCGGGCTTCTCCGCCCGCTAACGCTTCGATCGAAACGATCGGACATCAGGGTCGCCTTCCAGCGGCCGTGAATGTGTTTGTGCGTCGATTTCCTTGGTTGCTTTGCTCAGGCGGCGAGCTTCAGCCCCATAATGCCGCAGACGATGAGCGCAATGCAGGCGAGCCGGATGGCCGTCGCAGGCTCGCCCAGCAGCCAGATGCCAAGAAGCGCCGTGCCGACCGTGCCGATGCCGGTCCACACCGCATAGGCCGTCCCGACAGGCAGCGTCTTGAGCGCCAGGCCGAGCAACCCGAGGCTGATGATCATCGAGGCGACAGTGAGCACCGTCGGCAGCGGCTTCGAGAAGCCGTCGGTGTATTTGAGGCCGATCGCCCAGCCGATTTCGAACAGGCCGGCGAAAAACAGAAAAATCCACGACATCGGGATGCACTCCATTCCATGAGCATGGCGGGCCGTCCCGGCCGATTTATGGGAAGGCGCGAGGTCGTCCTCGCCGCTTCGACACAAGCGGCTGCGCCGGTGCGATCAACAAAAACACCGGCCGCATCGTTCATGCCGCCGGTGTCAAAATCTGCGCCGAAACGGTTTGTCCGGATTTCAACCGTCCAAGATCTTCCGAGGCGGGCTTACTTTTCCTTGAGCCTCATCGCCTTGACGGGCGGCGCCTTGAGTGCCGGAGCCGCTGCGGGCTTCTTGACGTCTTTTTTCGGCTTCCGAGCTTCCTTGCCCGCCTTCATCGCACCTTTAGCCATGATTCGTTCCTCCAGTTGCTGGGAGGCCAAGTGAAACAAGAGAAACGCCGGACTGCAAGAGGGCTGCGTCTGTCGCCGGCGCCGTCGGGCCGCTTTCAACCGGTTTCTAATTTGCTCGTAAACCATTCCGGTCCGTGCCATGGTTGCCTTCGCACTGCAGCATCGGCCATGCCTTCGCCCGGCGATGATCAGGCAGTGCGGTCAGGACGACAATGCGAATCCGCATCGGCAGCGAGATGAGTTTCGATTTTCCGCAGGAAACGCCGCTAATCGCGATGCTCAACGTCCACTACTCCAGGGCCTCCGATCTCGAGCGCCCGGATTTCCTGACCTCCAACCCGCCGGTGCCGATCCAGAGCTACCGCGACAGTTTCGGCAATTGGTGCAACCGCTTCGTCGCCCCGCCCGGTCGCTTCACCTTCGGCACCGATTCGGTAATCCGCGACCCCGGCACGTTCGAGATGGGCGACCTGATGGCCTGGCAGCACGAGGTGCGCGATCTGCCGTCGGACACATTGCTCTTCCTGTTGCCGAGCCGCTTTTGCGAGAGCGATCTGCTGGCCAGCGAAGCCTGGCGGCTGTTCGGGCATACGCCGCTTGGCATTGCGCGCGTCCAGGCGGTCTGCGACTTCGTCCACAACCACATCGTCTTCAGCTACGGCAATGCGCGGCCGACCCGCACCGCGGCGGAAGCCTATCGGGAGCAAAGCGGCGTCTGCCGTGACTTTGCCCACCTCGCCGTCACCTTCTGCCGTGCGCTCAACATCCCGACCCGCTACTGCACCGGCTACATCAGCGACATCGGCCTGCCCAAACCTTGGGCGAGCATGGATTTCGCAGCCTGGATGGAGGTCTATCTCGGTGGCCGCTGGCATGTCTTTGACCCGCGCAACAATTCGCCACGCATCGGCCGCATCCTGATCGCCTCCGGCCGCGACGCCGCCGACGTGCCGCTGACCCACATCTTCGGACCGGGCACGCTGGCTGGTTTCAAGGTGTGGACGGACGAGATCATCGAATAGGGGCGTCTTTCCGCAAGCTGGCCTACAAGACCCTGAACGACCGGGCGATTCGTGCGTTGTGATGCCTGTGGAGCTCAGGGGCGTTACATCAGGTTCCTTGGAGGGACAGCATGGCAGCACATGGCGGGTCGAAGACGGTCATCTACGCGGCGCTCGCCGGTAATCTCGCTATTGCTGTGACCAAATTCGTCGCCGCCTTCTTCACCGGCAGCTCGGCGATGCTGTCGGAAGGCGTGCACTCGCTGGTGGATACCGGCAATGGCGGGCTGCTGCTCTACGGCATGCACCGCGCCGCCCGCCCGCCGGACCGCACGCATCCGCTCGGCCATGGCCGCGAGCTGTATTTCTGGAGCTTCATTGTCGCCCTGCTCGTATTCGCGCTCGGCGCCGGCGTGTCCTTCTATGAAGGCGTCGTCCACATCATGGCGCCTGAGCCGGTCGCCAATCCCAAAATCAACTACATCGTGCTGGGCCTCTCAATGCTGTTCGAGGGCAGCTCCTGGTACGTGGCGCTGAAGGAGTTCCGCCAGCAGAAGGGCAAGCAAGGCTGGCTGCAGGCCGTGCAATCGAGCAAGGATCCGAGCGTCTACACGATCCTGTTCGAGGACAGCGCCGCCCTGCTCGGTCTGTTCGTCGCCTTCGCCGGCATATTGGCGGCCGAACTCCTCGACATGCCCGAACTCGACGGCGTCGCCTCGATCGGCATCGCGATGATCCTCGGCGCCACCGCCATCTTTCTGGCGCGCGAAAGCAAGGGATTGCTCATCGGTGAGCCGGCCTCGGCGGAAGTGCAGGCCAAGGTGCTGGCCATCGCCCAGCAGGATCCGGCGGTGCAGCGGGCCAACGGCGTTCTCACCGTCCATCTCGGCCCGCAACAGATCGTCGCTGGGCTGAGCATCGAATTCGAGGACCATCTGACGGCGCCTGAGATCGAAGCCTGTGTCGAGCGCATCGAGGCGCTCTTGAAAAAAGAAATGCCGGAGATCACCAGACTGTTCGTCAAGCCGCAGACGACCGGAACCTGGGAGCACCGGCGCAAGCAGGTCGAGGCGGCGTCGGACTAGTTCTTGGACCAGCAGTCCACCGTTGGCCCCATCGCCTGGTCCCGCTAAGATCACTCGACGGATTTCGGAGAATCAACCATGAAAATCGATGGTGGGTGCCATTGCGGCGCCATAACTTATGAAGCAGACGTCGACCCGGAAAAGACCTCTATCTGTCATTGCACCGACTGCCAGCAACTGACCGGCACCGCCTTTCGTGTCACTGTTCCCGCGCCTGAGGATCATTACAGGATCACCAAGGGCACACCGAAGGTCTATATCAAGACGGGATCGAGCGGCGCCAAGCGTGCCCAGGCGTTCTGCGGCGACTGCGGTTCGCATCTTTACGCAACGTCGGTTGACGACGGGCCGAAGGTCTATGGGATCAGGGCGGGGACCGCGCGGCAACGCGAGGATCTCGTTCCGACCCAACAGAAATGGCACCGATCGGCCCTGCACTGGCTTCCGGAATTCGAGGGCGTAAGCATCGTAGAGGCGCAGTAGCACCTGCCTCCCGGTTAAACGCGGCCCAAACCAGCCAATTATGTGCTAGGCTCGCCATCAAACGGATGGCGGGGGATAGCAATGTCGGAAACGGACAAAGTGTTTGCCGGCTCGATTCCGGAAAACTACGACCGCTACATGGTGCCGTTGATCTTCGAGCCGTTCGCCGCGGATTTGGCACGACGGGCAGCGTCCTTGTCGCCCGGCGCCGTCCTGGAAGTCGCCGCCGGCACCGGCGTTGTCACCCGCGCATTGGCGCCGAAACTGTCCCCTGGCGCAAGCTATGTCGTGACCGACCTCAACCAGCCTATGCTCGACTACGCGGCCTCGCGACAAGCTCCCGACAGTCGCATACAATGGCGTCAGGCGGATGCTCTGGCGCTGCCGTTCGAAGATGCGGCTTTCGATCTCGTTTGCTGTCAGTTCGGCGCGATGTTCTTTCCCGACCGAGCCGCCGGCTATCGCGAAGCAAAGCGGGTCCTGAAGACCGGCGGCCATTTCCTGTTCAACGTGTGGGATCGCATCGAAGAGAATGTATTCGCCAATGATGTGACGAATGCTCTTGCGGAGATTTTTCCGAACGATCCGCCCCGCTTTCTCGCCCGCACGCCGCACGGCTACAATGACACTGCATTGATCCGCGGCGAGTTGGAAGCCGCAGGTTTCTCCCGTGTGGTGATCGAGACGAGGGCCGAACAAAGCCGTGCCTCCTCGCCGCGCCTTCCGGCGGTTGCCTATTGCCAGGGAACTCCGCTTCGCAACGAAATCGAGGCCAGAGGAAAACTGGAAGCCGCAACCGATCACGCCGCGTCCGTGATTGCAGCCAGGCACGGCAGCGGCGAGGTTGCGGCCAAGATCCAGGCGCACGTGATCGTGGCTACGGTCTAATGCATGTCGCCCAGAAGTGTGCCGCGGTTCCGGGACAACGACATGCATCAAAACAAAGACTTAAGCGCGTCGTATGAATCCGTTTCAGCGCGACGCGCTTTAATCGTCGCCTTCGACGACACGTAGCCTGAGCTGCCCCGTCTTGGAATCCGCCACCCGCACCCCGGCTTCGGCCTTGGCGGGTCCGCCACCGCGCACTTCGGCTTCGCTTTCGCCAAACTCCAGCGCTTCGATCTTTTGGCCGCGCTTGGTCACCTTCGACGTCGACACCAGTATCTCGTCGATATCCTTGGCCGACTGGCCAAAATGCGTCTGCAACCGGCGCACGCGTTCGTCGACGCGCGCGACGTCTTCCATCAGCCGGATCACCTCGCCTTGGATCAGATGCGCCTGTTCGCGCATGCGGGCGTCCTTGAGGATGGCCTGGATGACCTGGATCGACAGCATCAAAAGCGACGGCGAGACGATGATGACACGCGCCCGGTGCGCCTTCTGGACCACGGCGTCGAAATTCTCGTGGATTTCGGCGAACACCGATTCGGACGGCACGAACATGAAGGCGGTGTCCTGCGTCTCGCCCTGGATCAGGTATTTTTCCGAGATATCGCGGACGTGAATTTCGATGTCGCGGCGGAAAGCCTGGGCCGCGATCTTCTGTTGTTCGGCGCCATCGGCGGCGCGGATGGCGTTCCAGGCTTCCAGCGGAAACTTGGCGTCGATGGCAAGCTGCGGCGCACCGTTCGGCATCCTGACCAGGCAGTCGGGACGGCTGCCGTTTGACAGTGTTGCCTGGAACTCGTAGGCGCCCATCGGAAGGCCGTCGGCGACGATCGCCTCCATGCGCGACTGGCCGAAGGCGCCGCGCGTCTGCTTGTTGGACAGGATCGCCTGCAATTGCACGACCTGGCCGGCCAGCGACTGAATGTTGCCTTGCGCGGTGTCGATGACCGCCAGCCGTTCCTGCAGTTTGGCGAGGCTCTCATGCGTCGATTTGGTCTGTTCGGTCATGGTTTGACCGAGCCTGCCGGTCATGGCGTCGAGGCGCTGGCCGATCGACTGGTTGAGTTCGGCCTGCCTTGCGCCGAACACGTCGGCGATGGCGCCCATGCGGCCCTGCATCTCGGCCTGGCTTTGCAAAATGCCGGCCATCCGCGCCTCGGCGTCGCGGGCGTGGTCGGCGGCTTCCGCCGCGGCGATGGTGCGCGCCTTGGCCGATCGCCACAGCGCCACGACAAGCGCCAGGAACAGGCCGAGAAACACCAGCGCGCCGAGGGCCAGTGCATGGCCGAGCGTGATCGTCGTGGCGCCAAGCCGGGCAACGGGTTCGGAAAGGATGGTGCTCAGGTCGTTCATCCCGCCAGCATAGCCGATTCGCAGACCTGGCACAGATCAAAACGTGAACGAGACCGATTCGCACCGGTTGACGCTTCTCCTGCGACGTTTTAGGTGAGGCGCCATGTCGATCAAGCCGCTCATCATCCTTCCCGATCCCATCCTGCGCCAGGTTTCCAAACCAGTCGAACGCGTCGACGCGCCTTTGCGCAAACTGGCCGATGACATGCTGGCGACGATGTATGATGCGCCGGGCATCGGCTTGGCCGCAATCCAGATCGGCGAGCCGCTGCGCATGCTGGTCATCGACCTCGCCAAGGAAGACGAGCCGCCGGCGCCGCATGTCTTCATCAATCCCGAAATCCTCGAAAGCGCCGACGCCCGCTCGGTCTACGAGGAAGGCTGCCTGTCGATCCCGGACTATTACGCCGAGGTCGAGCGTCCCGCCTCGGTGCGCGTGAAATATCTCGACCGCGACGGCAAGCTGCAGGAGATCGAGGCCGAAGGCCTGATGGCGACTTGCCTGCAGCACGAGATCGACCATCTCAACGGTGTGCTGTTCATCGACCACATCTCGAAGCTGAAGCGCGACATGGTGGTCAAGAAGTTCAAGAAGCTCGCCAAGGACAAGGGGCCGGGCAAGCTGGTGGGATAGGCCCTGCTTTCGGCGACTCGCACAAAATCCCGTCTCGACCCGCCCCTATTGAGAGACGCTTCCTTGCGTGATATCATTGATATCAGACTGGAGACTCAGATGGGCGATATGTTGATCAGAGATATTCCCGAGCCGTTGAAGCGTGAAATCGAGCATGCGGCACGCAAGGGCGGCCAAAGCCTCTCGCTCAAGGCGATCGATTTATTGCGAAAAGGCATGGTTGCGGAAAAAGAAGGCAAGGCCGAGCCTGGACTCACGGCTTGGGATGCGATTCGCGCTGCCTTCGCCTCGGAAAATGCAATCAGCGACGAATTTGCGCAGATGATGGATGAGATCGAAGCGGAACGGAAACGCGACTTTGGCCGCACCATTGAGAATTTCGAGTGATAATCCTCGATACCAATGTCGTCTCGGAAGCGAGCCGGCCCGCGCCCGATCCAAACGTCGCTAAGTGGTTTCGCAGACAGGACCTGCTCGACCTCTATCTCTGCGGTCCTGTTGTCATGGAGCAGTCCTTTGGAGCCGAAAGGTTTCTGAACAAGACCGGCTCGGACCGCCACGTCCGTGCACTTGACCACCTGGTTTCGAAGCAGTTTTCGGGACGTGTCGTCGAATTTGCCGGTCCCATTCCCCGTCTGGCGGGCAAGCTCCGGGCAATGCGGGAAACTATCGGCCGGCCGATCAGCCTTTCCGATGCCATGATCGCTGCCATCTGCCTGTCGCACGACGCTATGCTGGCGACGCGCAATATTAAGGACTTCGAAGAGCTTGACCTCAAGATCGTAAACCCGTTTGAAGCAGACGCTTGAGCGGACTGCCGCGCGCAGAACAGGATACTGGACGAAAAATGCCGCTTCGCGTCATCTTCATGGGCACGCCGGAGTTTTCGGTGCCGGTGCTGCGCGCGATTGCCGAGGCCGGGCACGAGATAGCAGCCGTCTACACGCAGCCGCCGCGCGCCGCGGGCCGCCGCGGGCTGGAGCTGACACCGTCGCCGGTGCAGCGCGAGGCTGAGCGGCTGGGCATCGAAGTGCGCACGCCGCTGTCGCTGAAGGGCGAGGGCGAGCAAGCTGCTTTCCATGCGTTGCGTGCCGATGTCGCAGTCGTCGTCGCGTATGGTTTGCTGTTGCCGAAGGCTATTCTGGAGGCTCCGCGCCTCGGCTGCCTCAATGGCCACGCCTCGCTTTTGCCGCGTTGGCGTGGTGCAGCTCCCATCCAGCGAGCCATTATGGCCGGCGACGTCGAAACCGGCATGATGGTGATGCGCATGGAAGAGGGCCTGGACACCGGTCCGGTGGCACTGGTTGAAAAATGCGCCATAGAGCCCGACATGACGGCCGGCGATCTGCACGACCGCTTGATGAACATTGCTGCCACGCTGATGGTGGAAGCGCTGTCCCGATTGGAGACAAATACCCTGGCATCGACTTTGCAGGCGGCTGACGGGGTGACCTACGCCAGGAAAATCGATAAGTCGGAGACACGTGTGGACTGGACGCGCCCGGCTGCGGAGGTCCACAATCACATTCGCGGCCTGTCGCCATTTCCCGGCGCCTGGTGCGAGGCCGACATCGGCGGCCGCACGGAACGGCTGAAACTGCTTCGCTCGACGCTTTTGGAAGGCACGCTTTCTGAAAGCATGGGCGAGTCGGGAGGAATTCTCGATGACCGGCTGACGGTCGCCTGCGGGTCGGGCGCGGTCAGGCTGGTCGAAGTTCAACGGGCAGGCGGAAAGCCCGCTGCCGCGCAGGAGTTTCTGCGCGGGGCCAAGATCGAAAAAGGAATGAAGTTCTCATGAGCATGATGTCGATACGCGGCGCGACGCCGCGGGACCGCGAGGCCATACGCCTGGTCGAGGAACACGCATTCGGCCAGCAGGCGGAGGCCGGGCTGGTCGACGCTCTGGTCACCGGCGGCGACGCCGTTGTCGAACTGGTGGCGGAAGAAGACGGCCAGGTGGTCGGCCACATCCTGTTTTCCAGGCTGTTCGTCCAGAACGGCGGCAAGCAGTTCGCAGCCGTGGCGCTGGCGCCGTTGGCGGTGGAACCTTCGTTCCACGGCTCGGGCATTGGCGGTGCGCTGATCCGCGAGGCGCATATCCGCCTCAGGGATGGCGCCGAGACGCTCGCCGTTGTGTTGGGCGATCCGGCCTATTACGGCCGCTTCGGCTACAGCCATGCGCGCGCCGAAAAGTTCGAGAGCGAATATCAGGGCGAAGCGCTGCAGGCGCTGGCCTGGGGTGACGCACCCGAAAAAGGCAAACTGGTCTACGCCCAGGCCTTTACCGCACTCGCCGCCTGAACGAAGGGTGTATGCCGCGTTTTCGTCTCGATATCGAATATGACGGCAGCCTCTTCGCCGGCTGGCAACACCAGGCGGATCAGCCTTCGGTGCAGCAGGCGATAGAGCAGGCGATCGAGAAATTTTGCGGTGAGGCGGTGCGGATACGCGCCGCCGGCCGCACCGACGCCGGCGTGCATGCGACCGCCCAGGTGGCGCATGTCGACCTCGCCAAGGCATGGCCAAACGACAAGGTGCGCGACGCCGTCAACGCGCACCTGCAGGCGGCAGGCGCGCGCATCGCCATCCTGCAGGCCACGGTTGTCCCCAATGAGTTCGACGCCCGTTTCTCGGCCACCGGACGGCACTATCTCTACCGCATCCTCAACCGGCGCGCGCCTGCAGCGATGGAAAAGGGCAAGGTCTGGTGGGTGCCGAAGCGGCTCGATGCGGACGCCATGCACGAAGCGGCGAAAGTCCTGCTCGGCCGACATGACTTTACCACCTTCCGCTCGACGCAATGCCAGGCCAATAGTCCGGTGCGGACGCTGGAGCGGCTCGATGTAAGCCGCCAGGGCGACCTGATCGAAGTCAGGGCCTCGGCGCGCTCTTTCCTGCACAACCAGGTGCGCTCCATGGTCGGTTCGCTGAAACGCGTCGGCGACGGCGGCTGGACCGCCGCCGACCTCAAGGCCGCGCTCGCTGCACAAGACCGCGCCGCCTGCGGCCAGGTGGCGCCGCCCGACGGGCTTTTTCTCGTCGGTGTAGACTATCCGGAAAAGTTCTAGGCCGGAGCGGCGGTCGGCACAGTGATGCCGAGCAGCGCCACCAGGCCGAACAACACGGCCAGAGACACCACCAACATGCCTGCGAACACGGCGCTGCCGACAGCCGCGCCCTTGCCGATCGCGGCGTTGGTCATCCGCCAGGAGAGTACCAGCGAAAGCACCACCAGAACCAGCCACACCAATTCGGCAACCGGGTTGCCGGACGGCAGGAAAAGCCTGATCAGCGCTGAAGGCAGCAGCATCCAGGCGGTGATCGCCGACGCCCAGTTGCTGGCAACGACATAGTGGACGAAGCGGTCGCCGATGCCGGCGCGCGATGCGACCAGGGCAAGCACAAACAGGGGCAGCAGCCACGAGCCGAGGTCGACGGTCGCCAGGCGAACCAACATGCCCAGCCGGCCGGCGAACGCATTGGGATCGCCGATCTCGTTGGCCGTGCCGACCCACCCGACGATCATCGCCGGCGCTGCGACGACGATGGCGAAGAAGGAATTCCAGAAGCCGTCCGCCGAAAGGTCGAGCAGCCGCAAGCCGTCGGCCTTTCCGAGCATCAGCCGCCAGGCGCCGTTAAGCGATGAAGAGGTCTCGTCAACCGAAAGCATGATCAGCCCTGCTCGAACCAGTCATCGATGAAGCGCTGGTAGATTTGGGTCAGCGTCTCGAGGTCGGCCAGTGCGACGCGCTCGTCGACCATGTGCATGGTCTTGCCGACCAGGCCGAACTCGACCACCGGGCAATAGTCCTTGATGAAACGCGCATCCGAGGTTCCGCCCGAGGTGGACAGCGCCGGCTCCTTGCCGACCGTCGCCTTGATCGAGCCGCGCAGCGTCCCGATCAGCTTGTCGTCGCGCGTCAGGAAGACATGGCTCGGCCGGTCGCGCCAGATCAACTCGTAGTCGACCGGCGTCTTGCCGGTCCGGTATTTCTTGCGCTTCGCCGCCTGGTCGAGGCGGTTATGGATCTCGGCCTGCACCGTCTCGGCAGTCCATGTGTCGTTGAAGCGGATGTTGAAGGTGGCTGTCGCCTTGGCCGGAATAACATTGGTCGCGGGGTTGCCGACATCGATCGAGGTCACTTCCAGATTGGTCGGCTGAAAATCCTTCGTGCCCTTGTCGAAGACGGGCGACAGCAAGGCGTCGACCAGGCTGATCAGGCCGCGCACCGGATTGTCGGCGAGCAATGGATAGGCGACATGGCCCTGGCGGCCGTTGACCGTGACACTGCCCGACATCGAGCCACGCCGGCCGATCTTGATCATGTCGCCGAGCGTGTCCGGATTGGTGGGCTCGCCGACGATCGCGGCGTCCCATTTCTCGCCCCTGGCCGCCGCCCAGTCGAGCAGTTTTGTCGTCCCGTTGATGGCCGGCCCCTCCTCGTCGCCGGTAATCAGCAGCGAGACCGAGCCTTTCGGACCACCCTTGTTCTCGACATGGCGCGCCACGGCAGCGATGAAACAGGCAATGCCGCCCTTCATGTCGACGGCGCCGCGGCCGTACATCTCGCCCTTGGCGATCTCGGCGGCGAAGGGCGGATGCGTCCACGACGCCTCGTCGCCCGCCGGCACCACGTCGGTATGGCCGGCAAACATCAGATGCGGCCCGTTGCCGGAGCGACGCGCGTAGAGGTTCTCGATGTCGGGGGTGCCGTCTTCGGAAAACACAGGGCGTTCGACGGAAAAGCCGAGCGGCTTCAGCATGCCTTCCAAGGCAGCCAGCGCGCCGCCCTCGGCGGGCGTTACGGAGGCGCAGCGTATGAGGGTCGCGAGGTTGGCGGCGGGATCGGTCGGCAGTTTCATGGGCAAAGCGATAGTCGAAAGCGAAAGGCCTGTCACGGCCAGAGATGATGACCGATCCTGCCGCCGACATTATGGTTTTCCTGTCGTATAGTGCAGGCCAACACGAGATAATCGCATGGCCAACGCCGAAAAGACCATCGTCATTGCCGGCGCCGGCAGCATCGGCTGCTATGTCGGTGGTTGCCTGGCGCTGGCCGGACGCAAGGTGGTGTTTTTGGCGCGGCCAGACATAGCGACGGCCTTGCTGGGCGGTGGCCTGCGCATCACCGATCTCGATGGTCGCGACCGATCCATCCGGCCGGAGTCCGTCACCACCGATCCCGCCGCTGCCCTCGCCAGCGCCGACGTGGTGCTGGTGACGGTCAAGAACGGCGCTACCGAGGAGATGGCGTCGCTTGTTGCCGGACATGCGCGCGGCGATGTCGTGGTGGTCAGCCTGCAGAACGGCGTCGGCAATGCCGACCGGTTACGCGCCGTGCTCGGTGGCCGGACTGTACTCGCCGGCATGGTGCCGTTCAATGTCGTCCAGTCGGCCATAGGCAATTTGCCGCTTCACGTGCATCGCGCCAGCGACGGCAAGGTCATGATCGAAGATGGCGTGACCGGCCTTGCCGGCCTTCTCGATGTCGAAGGGCTTGGCGTGGAAACCCATCCCGACATGAAAGCCGTTCAGTGGGGCAAGCTGCTGATCAACCTCAACAACGCGCTTGTCGCCTTGTCCGGCCTGCCGCTGGCGAGCGAACTTGCCGACCGCCGCTGGCGGCGGATCCTGGCCGGTCAGATCGACGAGGCCCTGGCGGCGATGAAGGCGTTACATATCGCGCCGGCGCGGATCGGCGGCTTGCGTCCCGGCCTGCTGTCGAAGCTGCTCCGGCTGCCGGACTGGCTGTTCCGGCTGGTCGCCCGCCGCATGCTCGCCATCGACCCGCAGGCGCGCTCGTCCATGTGGGACGACCTCCAGCGCGGTCGGCCGACCGAGATCGGTGACCTGCAGGGGGCCGTCCTGAGCCTCGCCGAAAAGGCCGGCACGCCGGCGCCTCTGCTGAAGCGGGTCACCGCGCTGGTGCAGCAGGCCGAGCGGGAAAAGCGCGGCTCACCCGGGCTGACGCCGGAAGCCGTCACTGGATAGTCTGCTTGCGCGAGCCTCGGGCCTTGGCCCGCATAGCCCGAAAATAGGCGCGTGGGCCCGCCGCGTCACAGCTTTGGTGCGCGCCTCGGAGCCGGCGCTTTGCTCGCCGAGCCTGGCGCCGGCAGGGGCTGCGCAGCCGGGTGGTTCTCGATCAGCGTGATCTTCTGCCAGATCTTGCGCGACAGGTTGGACGCCAGGTTCTCGACGTCGTTGACGCCGTCGATGACCACATCGTCATTGACCGACTGCGCAAACAGCGCCGCGATCTTGCCGGTGATCGACAGCATCTCCGAGCAATAGTCGAGGTAGCGCGCCAGGTCGGCGGCATTGGTGATGCGCGCCGGCGAATGCGCGGTCGGCCTGAAATTGGCGGACAATGCTGCCGGATCCTTGGTCAGCTGGTGCATGTCGATGACATGGATCAGCGATCTCAACCCATGCAGCTGGCGAAACACCCGCTTGCGCTTGATGCGCTCCTCGGTGCGGATCAGCGCCAGCAGGCCAAGCACGGCAAGGATCATCATGTTGATCGTGGCTTCGATGCCTTGCACCGACTGCACCGCATCGTCGGCCTGCGAGATATGGATGAGCGGCAGGATGGTGCCGACGAACAGGAAGATCAGCGCGCCGGCGGCAACAGCGGCGACGATGGCGCCGCGGAGCCACCAGATCGGCGCTTCGAGCGCCTGCGCCGCCTTGGCCAGGTCGCGCGACAGCGACACCAGTTCGGCGGCGACGCCGCGCAGGCCGGCATCGGGAAAACGCTCGGCGACGCGCTCTTCCAGCCGCTCGGCGGTGTCGATGATCAGTTTCGGATCAAGCGTGCGGTAGCGCATGGCGAGATATCCGGTCGGCGCTCATGGTTCAGCCGGCGCGTTGCTGCGTTTGCCGTAGCGGTTCGGACCGGGGTCACCGCGGAAACACGCTAGAACGATGAGAAGAATGGGGCCGATGATAAGAGAGATCAACGCGAAATAAGTCGGCTTGCCGAAATCATGAAACCGCTTTGCGGTTACCGCAAAGCTCGACCATGTCGAGATCAGCAAAACGACCCAGAACACAAGTGCCCAGTTCTGGCTGGTTGCGGTGCCGGGTTCCAGTCTCGACAACTGGTAGAGCGGGAAAAACTGTGCAAGCACCAGCAGCAGCCCGGCGAGCACGTAGGCACTTGGGCTGACGCGCCCTGAGAGGCTGAAGAAAAGCCAGGGAAGTGGTGGTGTGTTGGGCAATCTGGAGCGCTCTGGTTGCTCGGACAGGATCAATCACGCAGCAGTTCGTTGATCGAGGTTTTCGACCGGGTCTTGGCATCGACGCGCTTGACGATGACGGCGCAGTAGAGGCCAGGGCCCGGCTCGTTGTTCGGAAAGGCCTTGCCCGGCATCGAGCCGGCGACGACGACCGAATTAGGCGGCACCTCGCCATAAAACACTTCGCCGGTGGCGCGGTCGACGATCTTGGTCGACTGGCCGATGAACACACCCATTCCGAGCACCGAGCCTTCGCGCACGATGCAGCCCTCGACCACTTCGGAGCGCGCGCCGATGAAGCAATTGTCCTCGATGATGGTTGGGCCGGCCTGCATCGGCTCCAGCACCCCGCCGATGCCGACGCCGCCCGAGAGGTGCACATTCTTGCCGATCTGGGCGCAGGAGCCGACCGAGGCCCAGGTGTCGACCATGGTGCCGCTATCGACATAGGCGCCGACATTGACGAAGGACGGCATCAGCACCGCGCCCGGCGCGACATAGGCCGAGCGGCGCACGATCGAAGACGGCACGGCGCGGAAGCCTGCCTTCTCGAAATCGACCGCGCTCCAGCCATCGAACTTCGACGCCACCTTGTCCCACCAGACCGCCTGGCCGGGGCCGCCCTTGATGATCTCCATCGGATAGAGCCGGAACGAGAGCAGCACCGCCTTCTTCAGCCATTGGTTGACATGCCATTTGCCATCGGCCTGGCGCTCGGCAACGCGCACGGTGCCACGGTCGAGCAGGTCGAGTGAGGACTGGATGGCGTCGCGCGTTTCGCCCCGGGTCGCGGTCGAAATCGTGTCGCGCTCCTCGAAGGCCTTCTCGATCGTCTTTTCGAGGCTGGCCAGATCAGGCTTCGACATGAATTCGCTCCGTTACCACGCTGTTAAGGCCGTCGGCCTTAACCTTGTTTTGAAAGTCGCGCGGACCCTATGTTAAGGCGTATTGGGGGTCAATCGCGCGTGCGCCATGGGACGGCGCAAGTGAACTGTTGGGACGGGTAGAAAGCATATGACTCCTATGGAAAAGGCGGGATGGACGCCGCTGCCGCATTCGGACGAGGATCTGGAGCGCTCGAAAAGCGTTCCCGACACGCCGCAGACGCGCGCCGAAACCTACCGGCTGGCCTGGAACGATCCCGACTTCATGACGCGCCGGGAATTGCGCGCTGTGCGCTTGCAGCTTGAGCTCTTGAAGCCCGAAATGATCCTGGCCGAGCGCGGCATCCGCTCGACGGTCATCCTGTTCGGCGGCGCGCGTATTCCCGAGCCCGGCGGCGAGGCCTGGGCCGCCAAGAACGAGACGCAGAAGAAAAACCTCGAGGAAAACAGCAAATATTACGAGGAGGCGCGCAAATTCGCCCGCCTCTGCTCACAGCAATCGGCCACGTCCTACTACCGCGAATTCGTCGTCGTCACCGGCGGCGGTCCAGGCGTCATGGAGGCGGGAAATCGCGGCGCCGACGATGTCGGCGCGCCGTCGATCGGCCTCAACATCGTCCTGCCGCACGAGCAGGCGCCGAACGCCTATGTGACCCCGGAGCTGTGCTTCAACTTCCACTATTTCGCCATCCGCAAGATGCATTTCGTCATGCGCGCCAAGGCCGTCGCGGTGTTTCCGGGCGGCTTCGGCACCATGGACGAATTCTTCGAGACGCTGACGCTGATCCAGACCGGCCGCATGGAGCGCGTGCCGGTGATCCTGTTCGGCAAGGCGTTCTGGCAGCGCGCGATCGACCTCGATTTCCTGGCCGAACAAGGCACCATCACGCCCGGCGACCAGGATATCATCGACTTTGTCGACACCGCCGACGAGGCCTGGGGGATCATCAGCCGCTTCTACAAGTTGGGGGAGTAGGGGAACCGGGAATTGAAGAACTGAAGAATTGAGGAAAAGGAGGTCCGGATCGGTCTCCCTTTCACCAGTTCTTCAATTCTTCAGCTCCTCAATTCCTCTACCCCCTCCACTATCCCCGTCAGAAACGTCGCGAGATCGTCGGTGACGAAATCGACGTCGTCCTCATTGGCCGGATCGCGTTCCCAGATCTCGGCAAAGGTCGGCTCGAAATTGCGCGGCACCACCAGCACCGTGGTCATGCCCAGTGATTTCGGCACCTCCAGGTTGCGGGCGAGATCCTCGAACATCACCGCATTGTGTCCGGTGACGGCGTGCAGTTCGGCAAACTTCTCATAGGTCTGCCGCGACGGCTTCGGCGTCAGCCCGGCGGCGACGATATCGAAAATGTCGTCGAAATGGTCGAGTATGCCGAGCTGGCGCGCGGTGCGCTCGGCGTGCCTGCGGTCGCCATTGGTGAAGATGAACTTGCGGCCGGGCAGCTGGCGGATGGCGGTGCCCAGCACCGGATCCGGCACCAGCCACGAATAGTCGATGTCGTGCACCTTTTCGAGAAAATCGTCGGGGTCGATGCCGTGGCGCGTCATCAGCCCGTTCAGCGTCGTGCCATATTCGAGATAGAGTTCCTTCTGCAGCTTGCGCGCTTCCTCGCGCGGCAGCGTGAGCAGTTCTCCGACATAGGCCGTCATCTTGACGTCGATCTGCGAAAACAGATTCGAATGGTGCGGATAAAGCGTGTTGTCGAGGTCGAACACCCAGTCGGTGACATGGGCGAAGCGGGCGGGATCGGGCAGCGTGGTCATGGCGTCCTTATGGCATGAAATATCTGCCGTTCGAACCCCTTTCTGATGTAGAGCTTATCCACAACCTATGTGCATCTAGAGTTGTAAAAAATGGGCTCACCATTCAAATTTTAGCCATCACGGAAAGGTGGCCTTCAGGGCTTGCTGGCACAGAGACGGTTCAGTGGGAGCCAGCGATGAGTCGCATAGTCTTAAAGTCCGCCGCGGTCGCATTCGGCTCGGTAGCCATCTCGCTTTTGCTGACGCTGATCATCGTTCCCGCCATGGGTTTTCCGGTCGACCGCACTGTCTGGCTGACATCGACGGTGTGCCCGCTGGCGCTCGCCTGGATCGCCTGCGCCAGCACCTTCTGGCAGAGCGACCGACTGAAAAACGCGCATCGCGATCTCGCCCGCGCGCATGCCCAGCTCGCCGCCGCGCATCGGCGCCTGTCGGCGAAGGCGAGCCGCGACGACATGACCGGCATGCTCAACCGCGAGAGCTTCTTTGCCGCGTTGGACGGCTCGCGGCGCAAATCCGATCGCGGCGCGCTGCTGATCATCGACGCCGACCATTTCAAGGCGATCAACGACAGTTTCGGCCATCTGACCGGCGATGACGCACTGGTGTTGATCGCCAGCGCCATCGAGCGCGGCGTCCGCAGCGGCGACGTGCTCGGCCGCATTGGCGGTGAGGAGTTCGGCGCCTTCCTGGTCGGCGCTACGGAAGCCGAAGCCCGGCGCGTGGCCGAGCGCATCCGCCGTGAAGTCGAGCTGGTCCGCTTTCGTCCGGTCGACGAGCGCACGGTGCCGCTGACCGTCTCGATCGGCGGCATCACCTGTGCGCAAGATGCCGATGTCTCGGACCTGATGCGCGCCGCCGACCGCCGGCTCTACGAGGCCAAGCACCGCGGCCGCAATTTGTCGATCCTAGACCGGGATATTTCCGAAGCTGCCTGAGGTGTTGGTGGTGGGGCTGTTAACGGATCGCCAACATTGTTTCCACGCAACTGCGCCGTTTACCGGGTTGTAACTCGTTTATAGGCAAGGCTTGGCACGGGAATGGCATGTCTGGCCGGTACGTGTGCCGTTCAGGGAACGCCATGCGTGGATCGAAGCCCCCATCCAGAGACGTGTCATGAGTTTCTTCATCAGGAAAATATCGCGCCGCACCATCGTGCAGGCGCTGATTGCGATGCCGGCGCTACAGCTTTTTCGCAAGCAGCCTGACAGCGACCGCCCCCCGTCCGATCCCGACGAGATCGTCGTGGTCAATGGCTGGATCCTGAAGCGGAGCGACCTGGCATGATCTTCGACAGCTATGAGGCGTTTCGAGCCTCGGATTTCAAGCCCAAGGTCTGCATTCTCGGCTCCGGGCCGGCCGGCACCACCATTGCCAGAAAGCTCGGCGCCGCCGGCATTCCGGTCGTGGTGCTGGAGGCCGGCGCACGCGAATTCAGCGACGAGTCGCAGGATTTCTACCGCGGCTCCACGGTCGGCGATCAATATTTCGATCTCGACATCACCCGGCTGCGCTTCATGGGCGGGTCGTCGAACCACTGGGCCGGCTGGTGCCGCGTGCTCGACAAGCAGGACTTTGAGCCCAAGGCATGGGCGCCGGACACCGGCTGGCCAATCGCCCGGACCGACATCGAGCCCTATCTGTCCGAGGTGCACGACATACTCGAGCTTCCCGACTTCAAGCCCGATGTGCCGATTTCAGACGACATACGCTGGGTGCAGCTGATCAAGAGCCCGGCCGTGCGCTTTGGCGAGAAATTCTCCGACGAGCTCGACAAGAGCAAGAACATAGCGCTCGTGCTCAACACCTATGCCACCGAACTTGCCGGGGACGGCAAGCGAGTGACCGGCGCCAGGCTGTGGTCGAACGGCAAGGATGCCGGCGCCTTCAGCGCCGATTGTTTCATCGTCTGCGCCGGCGGGCTGGAGAATTCGCGGCTGCTTCTATGGTCGAACCAGCGCTCGAATGGCGGCGTGGTGCCGAACGCCACGGCACTTGGCCGCTACTGGATGGAGCACCCGACCTTCGAGGGCGGCAATGCCATCCTGGCCGATTACAGGGAGTTCGAGGTCGATGCCGTCAACGAGGCGTTCTTCTCGCCGACGCTCGCCGCCATGGAGCGGCTGCAGATCATGAATTTCGGCATACGCCTGATCGAGACGCCCTATGCCGGCGTCAAGAGCCTGATTGCCGACCTCGCCTGCACCGCGCCCGAGGCCGCCGAATGGGTCGCCTACCAGCTCAGCCAGAACCTGCGCTGCGCCGCCCAGCTCTACGTCGCCTGGGAACAGGCGCCGCTGGCCTCGAACCATATCGAATTGTCGAAGACCGATGTCGACCGTGCCGGCGTGCCGCGCATCGAGCTGCACTGGAAGAAGTCGCCGTTGGAGCGCCGCACCATCCTCGAGGGGCTCAAGCTGTTCGGAACGACGCTGATCGAGAAGGACCTCGGCCGCGTCCGCATCATGGACTGGCTGACCAATGGCGAGGACTACCCGACGGATGAGGAACTGGCCGGCCACCACCACATGGGCGGCACGCGCATGGGCACCGATATCACCAAGAGCGTGGTCGACGCCAACTGCAAGGTGCACGGCATGGACAATCTCTATGTCGGCGGCTCGTCGGTGTTCTGCACGTCGGGCGAATGCAACCCGACGACGACAATCACCGCACTTGCCTGCCGGCTAGGCGACCATCTGACCAAAGTAATCACGGTGTGACGAAGTCATCCACGGTGTGACGAAGTCATTACCGTCTGATGTCAAAAAAGCGAACGGCGCGACAGGATTGCTGCCGGCGCTACCCATGCCTTGGTGTCGAAACCCTCGGAAATCAGCGCCAACGAGATCTCCCTCCCCCTTGTGGGGAGGATTAAGGGTGGGGATAGGTGCCGCGCAAACCCTTCAGGATTTGCTAAACCGTCGCTGGATCCAGGGCCGGCTGCCCCTTGCGGCGGGCAACGATCGCCTTGAAATCGGCGGTCCGGAACGCATCGCGCAGCACGTCGAAGGACGGCAGCACGAAATAAGCGCGCTGGAACTTGTCGATCTCGTAACCGGTGCGCATTACCGTTTCGAGGTCGAAGGGCACGTGGTGCGCGTCCGGGCTCGCGACGGCGAACTGCAATTCGGTGAACGACGACATCAGCCCGGCGCCGAAAGCTTTCAGCTTCTGGCCCTCCTCCTGTATCAGCCCGTATTCGGCGGTGTACCAGTAGAGCCGGGTGATCATCTCGTCACCGCCCAGCGCAATCACGCTCTCGGCCTTTTCGCCATACATCTGCATGAAGTCGGCAAACACCGGCTGTGTCAGGATGGGCACATGGCCGAAGAAGTCGTGGAACATGTCGGGTTCGACGATGTAGTCGAGCTCGTCCTTGGTGCGCAGCCAGTTGGTCACCGGAAAGCGCCGGTTGGCGAGATGGTCGAAGAAGGGCGCGGCCGGGATGAGGCCAGGCACGGCGACGATTTCCCAGCCGGTCAGCTTGCGCAGCCTGTCTGAGACCGCGCCGAAATCCGGGATCTTGTCGAGCAGGCCGAGTGCGGCGACGCCATCGAGATAGGAATGGTGCGCCAGCTTCTGCGTCAGCTTGGTCTGCCGGTCGCACAGCGTGCGCCACACCGCCTGTTCGTCGGCGCTGTAATCATAGCCCTGCGCCACGGTGAAATCGGAACGGCACACTGAATAGTCGCCACGCAGGCCTTGCGCCGCGCAATCACGGGCATATTCGGCAACGCTCATCGTCGTCATGGTTCTTCTCCCCTGATCGTGACACTTGAATCTGTCCGCAGAGTCTAGCGGCGGCCGGCGAGGCAATTCAGCTTTGATGATGGCTTGGGTCCATGATTTGAGGTAAAAATCACCAAGCAGAAGCTGAAAGAGAGTGAAAATGCCTCAGTTCGACGATTTCGAGATCAAGATGCTGGATGTGCTTCAGCGCGATGGACGCAAGCCCGTGTCCGAACTGGCGCAGGAGATCGGCCTGTCGACGACGCCTTGCGCCCGCCGCTTCGAGGCGCTGCAGGAGGCCGGCATCATCAAGGGCTTTGCCGCCGTGCTCAACCGCCGCGCCGTCGGCCTGATGGTCGAGGTGTTCATCCAGGTGCGGCTCACCAGCCACAGCGACGGTTCGCCCGAAACCTTCATCGCCGCCGTGCAACGCATGGACGAAGTGTCGTCATGCTGGACGATGACCGGCGACCACGATTTCCTGCTGCACGTCATGGTGCCGTCGGTCGACGAACTCAACGCCTTCGTCATGCACCGCCTGATGCGCCTTGCCGGCGTGCGCGACGTTCACACCCAGCTGGTGCTGCAGAACATCAAGGGCCCGGGCCACGTGCCGCTCGCCCACCTCAGGCGGTAGGACACGCACCGCCATTTCTGCGGAAAAGCTGCACGCAAACTGCTGAACGGAGCCCAAATGCGAAACTGAAACGCCGGCCACGCCATGCGGACCGTCGCTCAAAGGTCCGTCATGAACATCGTGCTGATCAATCCGCCGCACACCGCCATCGGCAGCCGCGTGCCCGATGACCATCTGCCACCGCTCGGCCTGCTGGCACTGGGCGGCCCGCTTATCGACGCCGGCCATAAAGTCCGGCTGGTCGATGCCGAATTCGGGCCGATGCCGTTGGAAACTCTGGTGCGCGATGCGCTCAGCGGCCAGCCCGATTGCATCCTGATCGGCCACTCCGGCTCGACCTCGGCGCATCCCACCGCGCTCGCGATCGCCCGCATGGTCAAGGCGCTCGAGCCGGCGACGCTGGTGATCTATGGCGGCGTGTTCCCGACCTATCACTGGCGCGACATATTGGCGGCGAGCGATGTCTTCGACTTCATCGTGCGCGGCGAGGGCGAGGCAACCATCCTTGCCCTGGTCGTGGCACTGGACAATCGCCGGCCGCTGGGCGATGTCGCGGGTATCGCCTATCGCGACGATCTCGGCCGCCCCTTCGCGACGCGGCCGGCCGGGACCACTGCCAATCTGGACGAGTACCGCGTCGGCTGGGAGCTGATCGATCACCGCCGCTACAGCTATTGGGGCGGCAAGCGCGCCGTGGTCATGCAGTTTTCGCGGGGCTGTCCGCATCTGTGCAACTATTGCGGCCAGCGCGGTTTCTGGACCCGCTGGCGGCACCGCGACCCCAAAAAATTTGCGCAGGAGATTGCCTGGCTGCACCGCCAGCACGGCGTCGAACTGATCAACCTCGCCGACGAAAACCCGACCGTATCGAAGAAGGTTTGGCGCGCCTTTCTCGATGCGCTGATCGCCGAGAACGTGCCGGTGCTGATCGTCGGCTCGACCCGGGCCGACGACATCGTGCGCGATGCCGACATCCTGCACCTCCATCGCAAGGCCGGCGTCATCCGCTGGCTGCTCGGCATGGAAAACACCGACCAGCAGACGCTTCAACTGATCCGCAAGGGCGGCAGCACCTCATCCGACCGCGAGGCGATCCGGCTGCTCCGCCAGCATGGCATACTGTCCATGGCGACCTGGGTGGCGGGGTTCGAGGATGAGACCTTTCGCGATCTGTGGCGCGGCTTTCGCCAGCTGCTTGCCTACGACCCCGACCAGATCCAGGCGCTCTATGTCACGCCGCACCGCTGGACGCCGTTCTTCCGCATCGCCAAGGACCGCAAGGTGATCCAGACGGATGCCCGGCTGTGGGACTACAAGCACCAGGTGCTGCAGATGACCCGGCGGAAACCGTGGATGCTGTTCTTCTCGGTCAAGCTGATCGAGGTCGCGGTGCAGTCGCGGCCGAAGGCGCTGGCGCGCATTCTCTTCCACCCCGATCCCGAACAGCGCCATTCGATGCGCTGGTACACGCAAATGGGCCGCCGCGTGTGGTTCCGCGAGGTCTGGGGTTTCCTGGCCCGCGACCGCCGCCTCAAGGATGGTCCGACGCTGGCTGAGTTCTGGGGCGCGCCGCAGGATGCCGATGAGGAATCCATGGTCGTCATGCGCCCGCCGCTCAAGCCGGCCGAAGCGGCTGTCGCGATCTCGGCCGGCACCTGACCGGCTCGCTGCCATTCATAGATACGTACCGTATGCGTATTGACATACGCGGCGTATGTACCCACCTCATGCATACGGGACGTATGTGAGTGCCCCGGACAATGGAGTGAAAATGACCAAACGTGACGCGATCTTTCCTGCCGGCAGGCAGGCTCTCTACGAGATCAATCGCTATTCTGCTGCAATCCGATCGGGCGATCTTTTGTTTGTCTCGGGCCAGGTCGGCAGCCGCGAGGACGGGTCGCCCGAACCTGTCTTCGAAAAGCAGGTCCAGCTTGCCTTCGACAATCTCGCGGCAGTGCTGAAAGCAGCGGGCGCCACGTTCGACGATATAGTCGACGTGACCACCTTCCACACCGATCCGGCAACGCAATGGCCCGTGATCGATGCCGTTCGGCTGAAGGTGTTCGGTGAACCGCCCTACACCAATTGGACGGCGGTCGGCGTCAACTGGTTAGCCGGCTTCGACTTCGAGATAAAGGTCATCGCGCGCCTGCCCCAGCCTGCCTAAGGGCTGGCCAGCCGACCAACTGGCCGCCAAGCCAGTTGCCGATCAGGGCACGATTAGCGTGCCGGCGCCGTGTTCGGTGAACAGTTCCAGAAGCACCGCATGCGGCGTCTTGCCGTTGAGGATGACGACGCCTTCGACGCCGCGCTCGATCGCCTCGATGCAGGTCTCGACTTTGGGGATCATGCCGCCCGACACCGTGCCGTCCTTGATCAGCGCCTTGGCTTCGGCCACCGTCAGCTCGTCGATCAGCTTCTTGTTCTTGTCGAGCACGCCGGGCACGTCGGTCAGGAACAAAAGGCGCGTCGCCTGGCAGGCGCCGGCGATGGCGCCGGCGAAGGTGTCGGCATTGATGTTGTAGGTATGGCCATCGCGGCCGGGCGCCACCGGCGCCAGCACCGGGATCATTTCGGAGCGCGCCAGCAGGTCGAGCAGGGTGCGGTCGACTTCGACCGGTTCGCCGACGAAACCGAGATCGAGCACACGCTCGATGTTGGAATCCGGGTCGATCATGGTCTTGCGAGCCTTTTCGGCGAACACCATGTTGCCGTCCTTGCCGCACAGGCCGATCGCCCATTCGCCCTCGGCGTTGATCAGCGCGACGATCTCCTTGTTGATCGAACCGGCCAGCACCATCTCGACGATTTCGACCGTCTTCTGATCCGTGACGCGCAGTCCGCCTTCGAACTTGGATTCGATGCCCATCTTGGCCAGCATGGCGCCGATCTGCGGCCCGCCGCCATGGACGACGATCGGGTTGACGCCGGACTGCTTCAGCAGCGCGATGTCACGGGCGAAAGCCTTGCCGAGCTCGATATCGCCCATGGCATGACCGCCATATTTCACCACCACCGTCTTGTGCTCGTAGCGCTGCATATAGGGCAGGGCCCGCGAGAGCAGGGCGGCCTGCATTTCGGCGGTGGCGGTGATCTCCGTCATCGGCATGGTTCCCTGGATGCGGGTAAGGACGGCGGCGTCTTAGCGGGAATTGGCCCAGGCCGCAAACAGCTTTGCTATCACGATGATGAAATCTGCCGGATCAGGCCGGCACCTTGAGCGGCGCCCGCCGCGTCAGCCAGCCGGAAATCTTCTCCATCTGCGCGGCGAGCGACAAAACCGTCTGCTCGTCGCCGGGGCGGCCGACGCCCTGGATGTCGAGCGGCAGGCCGGCATCGGTGACATGGGCCGGCAGCGCGATCGACGGCTGGCCGCTGACATTCTGGATCGCCGGCCAGTGGTGAACCACTGGCTCTTGTCCATCAATTGCCCAAACAGGGATCTGATCTCCAAGAGACGGGTCAAATGCAATTTGTCGAGCAGGTTTTCGATGAGCTCGTCGGCCCCCTTCGGGTCCATGGCGCCTCAGGCAAGCGGCGGATGCGCAATGATCGGGTTGCCTCGGCGCGCGCGATCGCAGCATCGACAAGGTCTGGCGGCGAGATCTCGCCTCTGTGCACAGCCTGCCAAGTCGGTTGCATCGTTCTCCCACAGCATCTGTTCGGCCGACATTGCTGTTCCCCTTTCTGCGGGAGGCTAACGACAGCCGATTTCCTTGGCACCGACCGGCGATTACTGGCGATCGGGCGCGGACATCGTTTGCGTGGACAACAAGATTTCTGCCTTTGCAAATAAATTGTGATCGCTTAGCTTGTCCGTATGACGCCGCAGGATATCTCCACCCTGATTGTCCGGACCTCGATGAAGGATCGGACTGCGTTCGATCTGCTTTACCGGCAAACCAGTGCGAAACTTTTCGGCGTGTGCCTTCGTGTATTGAAGGATCGCGGAGATGCGGAAGAAGCGCTGCAAGAGGTCTTCGTCAAAGTGTGGACGAAGGCGGATCGTTTCGCTGTTTCTGATCTCAGCCCAATCTCCTGGCTGGTGGCCATAGCACGCAATCATGCGATTGATCGCATCCGCTCGCGACGCAAGCCTGCTGCCGATATCGATGCCGCGCTCGACGTGGCTGACCCCGGTCCCGGGCCAGAGGCTATGGTTGTTGCGGGCGGTGAATCCGAGCGCATCTATCAGTGCCTTGAAGAGTTGGAACAAGACCGGGCGCAAGCCGTTCGGGGTGCGTATTTGAACGGCGAAAGTTACGCCGAGCTCGCGGAACGTCATAAGGTTCCGCTCAACACGATGCGGACATGGCTGCGCCGCAGCCTGTTGAAACTTAGAGAATGTCTGGAAAGATGACCCTGGCAGAAGAAAATGGACCGGAACGTGGAGGCGACGACCTGCTCGCAGCCGAATACGTTCTCGGCGTGCTGCCGGCGGATGAGCGCCAGATAGCCTCCGGACGCATCGACGCGGAGACCGGCTTTGCCCGTCTCGTCGATTCCTGGGAAGTGAACCTCTCGCCGATCGCTGCCGCTTATGCTGAGGTAGAGCCGCCGGCCACGGTCAAGCCGGCTATCGATCGCCGGCTGTTCTCCTCCACCGCGGCGTCGATGACGGCGCCGAGCGGCAGTCTCTGGTCCAGCCTTGCCTTCTGGCGCGGCCTCACCGCAGCGGCTCTCGCGGCCCTGGTACTCTATGTCGCCGTGCCCTACGTCAGGTCGCCGGTCGTCGTGCCACAGGAGCGCCTCGTCGCCTCGCTGGCCGCCGAAGGCAGCGATGTCAAATACCTCGTCGTCTACGACGCATCCCGCCGCGATGTCGGCCTGTCGCTGGTTTCGGGCGAACGCGCCCCCGGCAAGGACTTCGAACTGTGGATGATCGAAGGCAAGAATGCGCCGGTCTCGATGGGTGTCATTCCCGCCGGCCAGGTCACGCACATTCCGGTTACCCCGGCAGTGCAGCAGAAGCTGGCGCAAGGCGCCGTGCTTGCCGTCAGCGTCGAGCCGACGGGCGGTTCGACGACCGGACAGCCGACCGGACCGGTCGTTGCCGCGGGCGACCTGAAGGGCATCTGATAAATCGTAAGATCATGACGTGACAATGAAGGCAGCGGAAGTACATCTTCCGCTGTTTTCGTTTTGGATACGCTGCTGGAGATTAGAGATTCGATCTCCGGAGATAATTCGCCGACAAGATAAAGGATAAATTTTTCCCGGCGCGCGGAAACTCAGGCAGTTCTATTACGTATCTCCTCATGTTCCCGAAAGAGGAAACAACAACCCTGAGGAGTTCGAACACTATGCGTAGAATCGCCACCCTTTTGCTCGCCGGTACCATTGCCGTCTCCGCCCTCGCCACAATCGCCTATGCCGAGAATCCGATGGTTGGCGGCGCCGCCATGTACGCCAACAAGAACATCGTTGAGAACGCCGTCAATTCGAAGGATCACACGACACTGGTCGCCGCCGTCAAGGCTGCCGGCCTGGTCGAGACACTGCAGGGCGCCGGCCCGTTCACCGTGTTCGCGCCGACCAATGAGGCCTTCGCCGCGCTTCCGGCTGGCACGGTCGAGTCGCTGCTCAAGCCCGAGAACAAGGACAAGCTCACCAAGATCCTGACCTGCCATGTCATCGGCGCCAAGGCGATGGGCGCCGATGTCGCCTCGATGGCCAAGGCCGATGGCGGCACCCACAAGGTCAAGACGGTCGGCGGCTGCGAGCTGTCGCTCAAGGCCGATGGCGGCAAGGTCACCGTAGCCGACGAGAACGGCAATGTCGCCAATGTCACGATCGCCGATGTCGAGCAGTCGAACGGCGTCATCCACGTCATCGACAAGGTCCTGCTGCCGAAGATGTAACAAAGCCCCTGCCGCCGACGAACAGGCGGTAAGCTCCTGCAGATTGCGCGGCCCCGCCCCCGTGGGCCGAGCAACGACCGAGCGCTCCATCCCGTCCGCAACAAGCGCGGAGCCGGTGTGGAGCGTTCGTTTGCAGGACAACCGTCACCGGCTTTTGATTTTCCAGTGGCGGCCAAAATTGGCAAAACAACCCGCAGGAGGATTTCTGTCATGAACCGTCGAGATTTGCTTTTGAGCGGCGCCGCCATCGTTGCCGTGGCCGGCGCGGCGGCAACGTTGCGCATGGGCGGGCCCGCTAAGGCTGCCGAAACCTTCGAGGTCACCAAGACCGACGCCGAATGGCACGCCATCCTGTCCGACGAAGCCTTCAACGTGCTGCGCAAGGAAGGCACCGAGTATCCCGGCACCAGCCCGCTGCTGAACGAGCATCGCAAGGGCATTTTCGCCTGCGCCGGTTGCGACCTGCCGGTCTACCCCTCAGACACCAAGTTCGAGTCCGGCACCGGCTGGCCGAGCTTCTGGCAGGAGATTGCCAACGCCGTCGGCAAGACCGAGGACCGTTCGCTGGGCATGACCCGCACCGAGGTTCATTGCCGCCGCTGCGGCGGTCATCTCGGCCATGTCTTCGATGACGGTCCCGCACCCACCGGCCTGCGCCATTGCATCAACGGCGTGGCGCTCAGCTTCAAGCCGGCCACTGCCTGACCGTTCGGCGTCTTTTGGCGGGATTGGGGATTTGGCGCCGGCGTGACGACCGCCTCCTATCTCTTGAAATGGGGCGAAAACAGTCAACTTCAAGAATTGGCAGACGGCTTTTTATGCGTAGATTCCGCAGCCCTTAACGAGAGGGCCAGAACCTATGCAACTAACTGAAGCACGGGCTCGCGACGGCGAGCCCAAATCGACCTCCAAATCGACCGACGGTGTTGATGCGGACCGGCCGCGAATATCCCATTCCGTGGTGATCGCCGGCGGCGGCCCGACCGGGTTGATGCTGGCCGGCGAGCTTTCCCTGGCCGGCATCGATGTCGCCATCGTCGAGCGGCGCGAGAACCAGGACCTCGCGGGCGCGCGCTCGGGCGGCCTGCATTCGCGCACCATCGAGATCTTCGACCAGCGCGGCATTGCCGATCGGTTCCTGTCGCAAGGCCAGACCGCACAGGTCGCAGGCTTCGCCGGCGTTTCGCTTGATATCAGCGACTTCCCCACCCGCCACAATTACGGGCTGGCGCTGTGGCAAAAGCACATAGAGCGCATCCTTGCCTGCTGGGTCGAGGAGCTTGGCGTCACGTTCTACCGTGGCCGCGAGGTGACAGGCTTGGTGCAGGATGGCGGCGGCGTCGATGTCGCGCTGAGCGATGGCGGGTCGCTTCGTGCCGATTATCTCGTCGGCTGCGACGGCGGCAGAAGCCTCGTGCGCAAGGCGGCGGGCATCGAGTTCCCCGGTTCCGAGCCGACAACCAGCAATTTGATCGCCGAGATCGAGGTAACGGAAGAGCCGCAATGGGGTATCCACCGCGATGCCATCGGAATTCACGGCCTCAGCAGACTGGAAGACGGTACGGTGCGGGTGCTGGTGACCGAACGCGAGGTCGGGGCCGGCGGCGTGCCCACATTGCATGAGCTCAGCGAGGCGCTCATTGCCGTCTACGGCACCGATTACGGCGTCCACAATCCAACATCGCTGGCCCGCTTCACCGACATGACCCGGCAGGCAGCCTCATACCGCAAGGGGCGGGTGCTGCTCGCCGGCGACGCCGCGCATGTGCATCCACCGGACGGTGGACAGGGGCTGCAGACCGGCGTGCAGGACGCGGTCAATCTGGGCTGGAAGCTCGCCCAAGTGGTCAGGAAAACTGCGCCCGAAAGCCTGCTCGACAGCTACCAGGCAGAGCGCCACCCGATTGCCGCGCGTGTGATGAAAAACACCATGGCGTCGGTCGTGCTCCGTCGCGAAGACGAGCGCACCAAGGCGCTGCGCGATACAGTGTCGGAACTTCTCGGCATGGAAGAGCCGCGCAAGCGTTTTGCCGGCATGTTGTCCGGCCTGGACATCCACTACGATATTGGCGAGGGGCATCCGCTGCTGGGGCGTCGCATGCCGGATCTCGACCTCGTCACCGCTGCCGGTCCGCTGCCGGTTTTCGCCCTGCTGCACGACGCTCGGCCGCTGCTGCTTAATCTTGGTGAGCCCGGCGCTTTTGGTATCGGCCAGTGGGTGGAGCGGATTCAGCTGGTCGACGCCAGCTACGATGGCGCGTGGGAGCTTCCGGTGCTGGGGGCAGTCGAAGCCCCACGCTCTGTGCTGGTCCGGCCTGACGGTTATGTGGCCTGGGTCGGCGGCCCTGAAGCAGCCGGGCTAACCGACTCGCTGACCAAATGGTTTGGGCCGCCTGCCGCAGCATAGCGCGCCGGGTGTTCGACCAAGGAGCTTGATAACGATCGATGCTTAAGCGTGACCCCGGAAATCGGGGGTGATTTCCGGCGTCACACATGAGGGCGCCAGGCGGGGGGTCCGGCGCGCTCAATGGCCTCCGCCACCGCTGCCCGCGGGCGGCGCCGGCTTGGCGATGACCAGGGTGAAGACCGCCATGGTCGCGAACAGCACGGTCAGCATGGTGAACACATCCATGAACGACAGCAGCGACGCCTGCTGCTGGACCATGCCCGACAGTTTGGAGATCGCGGCCTTGGTGGCGTCGAGACCAGGCGTCTGCTGGAAGTCGAGCGTCATGTTCTGCAGCTTGGTCTGCGCCGCCGCACTGCCCCATTCCACATGCTCGGCCAGCCTGGCGTAGTGGAAGGCGCTGCGATCGATCAGCACGGTGTTGATGACGGCAAGGCCGACCGCACCGCCGAGGTTGCGGGTCAGGTTGAACAGGCCCGACGCGTTCTTCAGCCGGTCCGGCGGCAAGGTGCCGAGCGCAATGTTGTTGATCGGCACCATGCACAGCATCATCGAGCTGCCGCGCAGGATCTGCGGGATCAGCAATTCCCAGAAATCCCAGTCGGCGGTCAGATGCGTCATCCACCATGTGCCGGCAGCGAAACCGAACAGCCCGATCATCATCATGATGCGCAAATCCATCTTGCTCGACAGGATGCCGGAAATCGGCGCAGTGACGAACATCGCCAGGCCGCTGACGAACAGGGCTTCGCCGATCATCAAGGAATCGTAGCCGCGGATGCGCCCGAGGAACACCGGGTAGAGATAGGTCAGACCGTACAGGCCGATGCCGATGACGAAAGAGAACAACGAACCGAAGGCGAAATTGACGTTGGTGAAGGCCCTGAGATCGACGATCGGCTCCTCGGCGGTGAAGGCACGCCAGAAGAACAGCGCCGCACCGACAACCATGATGATGGCGCAGATGAACACGGCCTGTTCCTGCAGCCAGTCATGGTTCGGACCTTCCTCGAGCACATATTCCATGCAGCCGAGAAACGCCGCCATGCCGGCAAGGCCCCACCAGTCGAACTTGCTGAACAGGCCGAGATTGGGCTTGTCGAAATCGATCAGGGTCCAAGTCGTGACCGTCACCAGAATGCCTGGAATGACATTGATGAGGAACAGCCAGTGCCACGACATGGCATGGCTGATATAGCCGCCGACGGTCGGGCCGATGGTCGGCGCCAGCGTCGCCACCAGGCCGATCATCGGCGACACCATGGCGCGGCGCGACGGCGGGAAAATGGTGAAGGCGGCGGCGAAAACGCTCGGGATCATGCCGCCGCCGATAAAGCCCTGGATGGCTCGGTAGACGATCATCTGGTCGATGTTGGTGGCGGTCGCGGCCAGCGCGCTGGCCGCCGTGAAGCCGGCCGCAGCGCCTGCAAACAGCACGCGCGTCGACAGCATCCGGCTGAGGAAGCCCGACAGCGGGATCATCACCACTTCGGCGATCAGATAGGCGGTCTGCACCCATGGGATTTCGTCGGAACTGGCGCTGAGGCCGGCCTGGATCTCGGCCAGCGAGGCTGAGACGATCTGGATGTCGAGGATCGCCATGAACATGCCGAACACCATCGCCAGGAAGGCGATGAGGCGGCGCGTCGAGATGGTCGTCGGTACCGCCGGCATGGCAGGCGCCGGCGCCGCTCCTGCAGTTATGGTTGCGGTTGCCATGGCGTTGCTCCCGGCTTTCGCTCAGTTCGCCGTAGCCGGAGCCGTGCGGCTGTCGACGGCGACGACGACGCTCAGGCCGGCGCGCAGCCTGCCTGCCTTCAGCACATCGGCCGGCACGTCGATGCGAACCGGGATGCGCTGCACCACCTTGGTGAAGTTGCCGGTGGCATTTTCCGGCGGCAGCAGCGAGAACACCGCACCCGAAGCCGGCGCCAGAGACGACACCGTGCCTTCGAAATCATGGCCGTCCGTGGCGTCGACCGAGACCCGCACCTTCTCACCGGGCACCAGCTTGGCCAGCTGCGTCTCCTTGAAGTTGGCAACGATGTAGAGCTTGTCCAGCGGCACCACGACGGCGAGCTTCTGGCCGGGGCTGACGAGGTCGCCCTGCTCGACCGAGCGGTTGCCGACCACGCCGTCATAAGGCGCCTTGAGCACGGTGAAGGAAAGATCGCGCGCGGCCTTGTCGCGGTTCAGCCGCAGCGAAGCCAGCGTGCTGGCCGATTCGGCGCGCTGCGCTTCGAACACGCCGATATTGGCCTGTGCGGCTGCAATCTGCGCGTCGGCGCCGACAAGGGCCGCATTGGCCTGGTCGAGAGCGGTCTGGGCATCGTCCAGTTGCGCCTGCGTGCCGACATGCGTCTTGACCAGTTGCGCGGCGCGCTGCTGGGCGCGAGCGGCGTTGTCGGCTGCCGCCTGGTCGGCGACCTTCTGCGCCTGCGCCTGTTGCAGCGAAGCTTGCGCCGCCTTGGTCTGCGCGTCGATACGGTCGAGCGTCTTGGCCAGCGTGGCGATCTGCGCCTCCGCCTGGGCAACGGCTATTCTGTAGTCGCCGTCGTCGATCGTCAGCAGCGGATCGCCGGCCTTGACCTGCTGGTTCTCCGAGACCTTGACTTGATCGACATAGCCGGAAATCTTCGGCGAGACGAACGACATGTCGGCCTGGACATAGGCATCGTCGGTCGAGATCAGGAACCGGCCGTCGGTCCAGTAATTATAGCCATACCAGGCGCCGGCGCTGAGCAGAGCGAGGCCGATGATCGGCAGCATGAACGAGCGAGCCGACCGCTTCTTCTTGGCCGGCACCTCGGCCAAAACTTCGGCGGCAGGCTTGATGGGCGCTTCCGGCGCTTCGATAACCGGCGAGACCTTGGCGTTGGGAAAGGGGCGGACTTCGGCGGTGGTTGGCGTGTTCGAGGACATGATATCTCGCTACCGTAGCTACATAAGGAAAATGTGTTACACTGAACCGTTCGGTTCGATGCGAACGTTGACATAGCGCTAAAGCAGGCCCATATCAAGAGCAATCGAACCGCTCGGTTCGAATTATTTCGCGAGGTGTGACTTTAATGGCCGACACGTTACCCGACGTCGAAAATGATCCCTGCGATGTGCTGGATAGTGCGCGTCGCGGCCGCCCGGCGGCGGGCCAGGATCCGGTCAAGCGCAGCCAGATCATTGAGGGCGCGCGGCGCGTGTTCATCGACAAGGGCTTCGAAGCGGCGTCGATGAACGACATTACCCGCGAGGCCGGCGTCTCCAAGGGCACGATCTATGTCTACTTCGCCAACAAGGAAGAGCTGTTCGAGGCGCTGATCGAGGAAGAGCGCGGCACCATCTTCAAGAACATGTACGACATGCTCGACCGCGCCGACGATCTGCGCCAGACGCTGGTGAAATTCGGCAAGGTGCTGTCGATGAAGATCACCTCGGCCAAGGTCATCCAGGCGCAACGCACCGTGATCGGCGCCTCCGACAGGATACCGGACATGGGCGCGCGGTTTTACGAACGTGGCCCCAAACGCGGCCACGACAAGGTGGTCAAGTTCCTCAATGCAGCCATCGAACGCGGCCTGCTCAAGATCGATGATGTCGATCTTGCCGCTTATCAATTCACCGAACTGTGCCTCGCCGGCCTGTTTCGCCAGTGCATCTTCGCCTACCGCACCAAGGCGCCGAGCCAGGATGAAATCGACCACATCGTGCGGTCGGGCGTCAGCCTGTTCCTGAAGTCCTACGGCACCGAAAAGCTTGCCGAGGAAGAAAGCCACCAGATGATCGCCGTGGAGGCGAAGCCAAAGGCAAAGGCCTAGTTAGCCAAAGGTCTTTTTTCGCAACTCCGGACGGAAAACCGCTTCACACTTTTCCCGGAGTTGCTTTTAACCGCCATTGGCCGCCAGCACGATCGCCGCGCGCAGTTCGTCCAGACCCTCGCCCTTTTCCGACGACGTGGCGAGCACGAACGGAAACGCCGCCGGTCGCTTCTTGATCTTCAGTAATGTCTCTTCGATCAGCCGCGGCACGCCGGCGGCCTTGATCTTGTCGGTCTTGGTCAGCACGATCTGGTAGGACACCGCCGCCTTGTCGAGCAGTGACAGCACCTCGTCGTCCTTGGCTTTGATGCCATGCCGGGAATCGATCAGCACATAGACTCGCTTCAGCGTCACGCGGCCCTTGAGATAATCGAAGACCAGCTTGGTCCAATCGTCGACTTTTTCCTTCGGCGCGCTGGCATAGCCGTAGCCCGGCATGTCGACCAGCGCCATTGGCGGCAAGTCGGCGCCTTCGCCGGAAAACCCGCCCGGCACGAAATAGTTGAGCTCCTGCGTGCGCCCCGGCGTGTTGGAGGTGCGCGCCAGCCCGTTATGGCCGACGAGCGCATTGATCAGCGACGACTTGCCGACATTGGAGCGGCCGGCAAAGGCGATCTCAGGCGGCCCCTCCGGCGGCAGGAACTTCATCGCCGGCACGCCGCGGATGAAGATCCACCCCTTGGTGAACAGGTCGGTGCCGATGACGGTGTTGCCCAGCGCGTTCAAATCGCTGCCTCCAGTCTGGAAATATCGGCGCCCCGGATGGCGTTGAGGTTGCGGCCGATCTTGTCCACGGGCCAATTCCACCACGCCACAGCCAGCAACCGCCGCACCGTCCTGTCGTCGAAACGCATCTTCACCACCTTTGCCGCATTGCCGGCGACGATCGCATAGGCCGGCACGTCATGCGTCACCACCGATTTCGCCGCCACGATGGCGCCATTGCCGACCGACACGCCGGGCATGATCACCGCATCCATGCCGATCCATACATCATTACCGACCACCGTGTCGCCGCGCAGTTCCTGCGACCACGTCTTCGGGTCGAAGCCTTGCTCCCAGCCATGGCCGAAAATGTTGAACGGATAGGTGGAAAAGCCGGACATGGCATGGTTGGCGCCGTTCATGATGAAGCGCGCGCCCTCCGCGATGGCGCAGAACTTGCCGATGATCAGCTTGTCGCCGATGAAGGGATAATGATGCAGCACGCATCGCTCGGCGAATTTGTCCGGTCCGTCAGGATCGTCATAGTAGGTGAACTCGCCGATCTCGATATTCGGCGCGGTGACCAGGGGCTTGAGGAAGCCGACGCGGGTGTGCATCGGGATGGGGTGTTTGATGTCTGGGTTGGGTCCGTCCATGGCGAGATCCGTCGAGAGTGGCGCAAATTAAAGCCGCCATTCTAGATGGCGTGATCCGCCCTATAGCACCAATCGCCCGATGAGCGAGCCCTGCTGGGCTTCGATGTTCAGTTCGTGCCGTGGCAGATCACGATCAGGTCGACCGCCGCCGTCGGCTAAGGCGCCCTGAAACCCAAAAAAACGGGGCCCTGCGAAGGACAAGCAGGACCCCGGTGGTGTCGAAGACGGCTTCAAAAGAATGGCACCTCCTCGTGAGGTGGGGAAGGCAGACCGAGAAAGCCCGTCGCAGCCCGCCGTCATTCGCCGTTGCGTAAAGCCGTTACTTCGGCAACAGCACCTTATTGACGACGTGGATGACGCCGTTCGACTGGTTGACGTCGGCGACCGTCACCTTGGCGGCGCCGCCGGACTCGTCGACGATGTAGAGCGAGCCGCCCTTGACCTCGGCGATCAGCGTGTCGCCGCTAACGGTCTTCATCTCATACTTGCCGCCCATCGCCTTGGCCTTGGTCATCATCTCCTTGGCCGAGATCTTGCCGGCCACGACATGGGCGGTCAGGATCTTGGTCAGCTTGTCCTTGTTTTCGGGCTTCACCAGCGTGGCGACGGTGCCGGCCGGCAGTTTCTTGAAGGCGGAATCGGTCGGCGCAAACACCGTGAAGGGTCCCGCGCTTTCCAGCGTGTCGACCAGGCCGGCGGCCTTGACGGCGGCAACCAGCGTCTTGTGGATCGGCGAGTTGAGGGCGTTCTCGACGATGTTCTTGGAGGTCAGCATCGCAGCGCCGCCAACGGCGGGATTGGCGAGCGTATAGGCCGTCGTCGCTGCGAGGCCCGATAGAGCCAGGCCGGCGGAAAAGCATAATGCCTTGAGGATGGACTTTGCCATTGGAGAACCCTTCTGGTGCGACAATTGTTGATTCGATTGTCGGGAAGAGTTACGCGGCAATTGCGGGAAAGTTTCGGTGCAGAGTAAAAAATGATAATGATAACAAATACTTAAAGGCGAATGCCCATTCCACGCGCCGCATCCCCGCGGTGGACATGACGGGGTCACGGATCAAAAACAATGGTCTTCG
Source organism: Mesorhizobium sp. M0001 (assembly GCF_040324255.1). Classification (NCBI taxonomy): domain Bacteria; kingdom Pseudomonadati; phylum Pseudomonadota; class Alphaproteobacteria; order Hyphomicrobiales; family Phyllobacteriaceae; genus Mesorhizobium; species Mesorhizobium sp. M0001. The sequence goes on along the minus strand of NZ_JAMYVS010000006.1, from coordinate 84,455 downwards.
GATTAGGGCTGATCGGTGTTGATCGGCCTTGGCGGTACAAGCAGCAGCCACGCCGGTTGCACGCCGCAAGTTTCGCGCCTCACGGGAACGTGATGCGCGCCTGGTCCACAAAAACACCGGACGAGCCGGGGCTTTGATTGCCACGCCTTCTATTCAGCCGGCGAGGGTTTCTTTCGGAACAATGCCGTCAGATTGTCCCACAATTCGATCTTGGCGCCCTGGCGCTTCATGATCACGCCCTGCTGCAGGATCGACAGCGTGTTGTTCCAGGCCCAGTAGATGACGAGGCCGGCCGGGAAGCTGCCCATCATGAAGGTGAAGATCACCGGCATCCAGGTGAAGATCTGCGCCTGCGTCGGATCCGGCGGCGTCGGGTTCATGCGCATCTGCAGGAACATGGTGATGCCCATGACCACCGCCCAGGCGCCCATATGCGGCAGGAATGCCGGTGGCGCGAAGGGCAGCAGGCCGAACAGGTTGAAGACCGAGGTCGGATCGGGCGCGGCCAAATCCTGGATCCAGCCGAAGAACGGCGCGTGCCGCATCTCGATGGTGATGTAGAGCACCTTGTAGAGCGAGAAGAACACCGGGATCTGCAGCGCCACCGGCCAGCAGCCGGCGAGCGGATTGATCTTCTCGGTCTTGTACAGCTCCATCATCGCCTGTTGCTGCTTCATCTTGTCGTCCGCGTATTTCTCGCGGATCTCGAGCATCTTGGGCTGCACCTTCTTCATGTTCGCCATCGACGCATAGGATTTGTTGGCGAGCGGGAAGAAGAGGGTTTTGACGACGACCGTGGTGGCAAGGATGGCCAGGCCGAAATTGCCGAAGAATTTGTACAGCGTGTCGATCAGGTAGAACATCGGCTTGGTGATCCAGATGAACCACCCCCAATCGATCAGCCGGTCGAACAGCCTGATCTGCCGGTCCTGGGCGTAGGCGTTGATCTTGTTGACTTCCTTGGCGCCGGCGAAGATCTCGGTCTCCACCGTCGCCGACTGGCCGGCGGCAATGGTGATCGGGTCGGTGAGGAAGTCCGACTGGTAGCGCGGGCGGCCATTGTCGTAATAGGCATAGTGCGGCTGGAAGGGCTGCTTCTCGGTCGGCACCAGGGTGACCGCCCAGTATTTGTCGGTGATGCCAAGCCAGCCATCGGTCGATTTGCTCGGCGTATACAGCTTATTCTTCTCGATGTCGGCGTATTTGTGCTCCTGCAGGCCTTCCGTGCCGGTGACGCCGATCAGGCCTTCATGCAGCACATAGGAGCTGGCAATGGCTGGCTTGTCGAAACGGATGACGCGGCCGTAATTGGACAGCGTGACCGGGGCCGAGCCTGAATTCTGCACCGCATCGGAAACGGTAAACATGTAGTCGCCGTCGACGGAGATCGTGCGCTTGAAGGTCAGGCCCTTGTCGTTGGTGAAGGTCAGCGTCACTGGCGTCGCCGGCGTCAGAGTCGCATTGCCGTCGACGCTCCAGACCGTTTCCGGGCCCGGCACCGTGCCGGTCGTGTCGCTGCCGACAAAGCCGATCTCGGCATAATAGCCGGTGGGCAGCGCCTGCGGATTGAGCAGCTGGATCTGCGGCGATGTCTTGTCGACCGTCTCGGTATAGTGCTTGAGCTTTAGGTCGTCGAGACGCGCGCCGGCCAGGTTGATCGAGCCCGACAGGCTCGGCGTGTCGATGTTGACGCGGGCCGTCTTGGCCACTTCCTGCGCGCGGCCTTCCGGCGTCGTGACATAGGTGCCGGGCGCGTTTGGAATGGCGCCGGGCGCTGCGGGCGCCGGCGTGCCGCCGGGGTTGGCGGCCTCGGCCGCCTTCTTCTGCTCCGCCGCCCGCTGCTCTTCGATGCGGGCCGCCTCGCGCTGCTGTTCGCTGCGCGGCAGCACATAGAAATATTGCCACAGCCCGAGGATCAGCACCGACAAGACGATGGTGATGTAGAAGTTCCGGTTGTTTTCCATCGAAAGCCCTTGGCCTATCGTGTTCCGCTGAGACGGCGGGAGAGTTCGGCCTTCAACTGGCCGAACGGAATGGTGAGCACGTCTTCACGCCCGACGATGACATAGTCATTGCCGGGCGCCATGTCACTTGCGGCATGGGTGCGCACGGCTTCTTTCAGCCGCCGCCTGACGCGGTTGCGGACAACCGCATTGCCGACCTTCTTGGTGACGGTGAAGCCGACGCGCGGCGGCAGGCCGTCATTGCGGTCGAGAACTTCGACGAGAAAAAGCCGCCCGCGCCGCTTTTCACCGCGGCGGACGGCCAGGAATTCCGCACGTTTCAGAAGCCGCTTGGGGTTTGGTCCCACTGGCTTGCCGGTTGCGGGCAACGATCTCGTCTTCCGTTCAGGCGCTGAGCCGCTTGCGGCCGCGGTTGCGGCGAGCTGCGACGACGCCGCGACCACCCTTGGTGGCCATGCGAGCACGGAAACCGTGCCGGCGTTTGCGGACGAGTTTGGACGGTTGGTAGGTACGCTTCATTTGTTTTAATACCGCGGGGTGCGGCCCTTCTTGATTCTGTCACTGTGTAACAGGAGCTTTGCCGGGCCGGCATTGGCGCGATCGAAACCGCGCCGGGACGAATGGCCCGAGCGTGAGCGGCTTATAGAAAGAAGGGTTTTGGGAGTCAATCCAGCGCGAACTATGAGTTCGTCGCAGCGCGAACACCCAGTTCGAGGCGGTCTTTTATTGCTGGCACCATCGTCCAACGAAGGATGAAATTGGCAAAAAAGCCGCAATCGCCTAATCTCAACCGATCAAGCGTTTGTGAAGACAGGCCTTAATGAGCGAAGTTGCATCAGCGGATGAAGGGAGCGGCCCGGCGACAGCCGATGCCAGCCCGGCGACCGTTCGCCCGGTTGCGAGCCGTTCGGTGCCCAATCGTTCAGTGCCCTTGGCGCGCGGCCTGTCGACCAAGCTGCTCTTGCTCACCATTGTCTTCGTGCTCCTGGCCGAAGTCCTCATTTTCCTGCCCTGGATCGCCAGCTACCGCCTGGCCTGGCTGAAGGAGCGGCTAAGCACCGCTGCCGCGGTGTCGATCGTGCTGGTGCAGGGCGAGCCCAATTCGCTCTCCCGCGCCGCCCAGAACGACGTGCTGATGGCAATCGGCGCCAAGGCGATAGCGGTGCGCGACGGCGGCGTGTCGCGCCTGCTGGTGGTGGCCGAGATGCCGCCGCAGGTCGACGAGCATATCGATATCGCCAATGTCGGCATGATCAAGGGCATGACCGGGGCGCTGGATACGCTGTTCTTCGGCGGCAAGCGCATGCTCAGGGTGTTCGGCCCGGTCGGCGACAGCGACAAGGAATTCGAGCTGATCATGCCCGACTATTCCCTGCGCAACGCCATGCTGCGCTATTCGCGCAACGTCGCCTTCGTCTCGCTGCTGATCTCGCTGTTCACCGCAATGCTGGTCTATGCCGCGATCGACCTGATCATGATCGGCCCGATCCGCACCATGACGCGCTCGATGCTGTCCTTTTCCGAGGCGCCCGACGATCCAGGGCGCATCATCCACCCGGCCGCCCGTGCCGACGAGATCGGCGTTGCCGAGCGCGAACTGTCGCAGATGCAGGAACGGCTGCAAAAGATGCTGTCGGAGCAGAAGCACCTTGCCGACCTTGGCCTCGCCGTCTCCAAGATCAACCACGACATGCGCAACATCCTGGCCTCGGCGCAGCTGATGTCGGACCGCTTGCGCCTGGTCAAGGACCCGACGGTGCAGGCCTTCGCGCCAAAGCTGTTGCGCGCGCTCGACCGAGCCGTTTCCTATTCCGAAGGCGTGCTCCACTATGGTCGCACGCAGGAGCCGGCGCCCTCACGCCGCCGCTTGCGGCTGCGCCAGCTGGTCGACGACGTCCACGGCCTGCTCGACATCGAGGACGGCATCGAGTTCGTCAATGCCGTCGAGCTCGCTTTCGAGGTCGATGCCGATTCCGACCAGCTGTTTCGCGTGCTCACCAATCTGTGCCGCAATGCGGTGCAGGCGATGGCGGCCGACGCCGAGAGCGCGCTGGTGCGCCGGCTCGCCGTATCGGCCGAGCGCATAGGCAGCGTAAGCCGCATCATTGTCACCGACACCGGTCCCGGCCTGCCGGCGAAGGCGCGAGAAAACCTGTTCGCGGCGTTTCGCGGCTCGGCCCGCAGCGGCGGCACCGGCCTTGGCCTGGCCATCGCGCACGAACTGATCCGCGCCCATGGCGGCACGGTGGAGCTGGTCGAATCGATCGGCGGCCGCACCACCTTCGCCGTCACCATCCCCGACCAGCCGGTCCGCCTCGACCAGGCCCGCAACGGCCTGCGCCGCCCTGCCTGAGCTGTATTTAATATTCAGCCGAAGCCGGACTGAGCTGAATCTCAGCACCCCTTGATCGGCACCGTCGAAAGCAGCTGCGACAAAACTTTTGCCGGATTGGCTTGCTTTTCGGAAATTCAGTCGCTAGGGAACACGTCTTGTCGCGGCCGGTCGTCAGGATCGGTTAGCGGGGCTATGTAAAGCATGGCCTGTTGCGCGCCCGTAGCTCAGCTGGATAGAGCACCAGACTACGAATCTGGGGGTCAGGAGTTCGAATCTCTTCGGGCGCGCCATTTCCGCCGAAACTGTGATTTCCTGCGATCCGCTAGCCGGTCTTGGCCTCACATATGAAGAGCAGGTCGCGGAACACGTTGCCGAGCACCGCCTCATTCGAGTGCTGGAGAACTGGACGCCGCCTCCGGGCTTCTTCATTTATTACCCCAGTCGTCAGCCTGACTGCGCCATAAACTCGCTGCGATGTCTTGAAATGGCCGGTACGCGGGGACTGTTATCTGGGCGCGGCGACGCAGAACGCTCGCTCGCGCCGCCGCGCAGCAGGCTCACTTTTCTTCCGCTTTCCCGGTCAGGGCCCAATCGGCCTCGCCCCAGCCAGATACCGCTCATTGTCGAACGGCTCGGCGTGGGTGCTGTCCGGGCTCCACATGTGGCGGTGGGTCTCCGTCAGATTGCCGAGATAGACATGCAGTGCGCCTGAGCGGGCGCTGCCGGTGTTGGCCACCGCGTGCACAGTATCAGGGGTCATGTGCACCACCGCGGGCGCCGCGATGTCGTGGCGTTCCGGCGCATCGATCTCGCTGCCGTCGACGGGATAGATGAAGTTGGTCTCGCTACCCTTGTAGATGCCGATCAGCGCATCCATCAGATGGTTGTGCGGCGGGTACCGCAGGCCGGGCGACAGCGTGATGTGGTAGATGGTCAAGTCAGGGCTGGCATGCAGCAGCACCTCATCGTCGTCTTCCTCATGCGCGAGCACGCCTGATGCATGGAAGCGGTCGGTGTGTTCGCGCAGCACCGCCTTGACCCGTTCGAAGGCATGAGCACCTTTGGCTGCGTTGACGATATCGGCGGTTACGGCGTAGAGAGGCGAGTTGGCGGCAAGAGACATTTGTCGTCATCTCCATTGGGAAGCTCAATCAATACAACTGAGATGCTCAGGCTAGCGAATGCCGACAGACCCGTCAACCGGATGGTCGAAACGGGCAAGCAGACTACGCGGGCAGACCAAACGGGCAGACCAAACGGGCAGGCAGATATGGCTCTTCCGAAATCAGTGTCACCGTCCGCCGTCAAGGCGCCGTCGACCGCCGACATATTGCGCAGCGAGGAAGCTTATGAGCAGCTGAAGAGCGACATCGTCGCCTGCGTCCTGCAACCCGGCGAAAGCCTGACCGAAAAGCAGATCGGCGACCGCTACCAGATCAGAAAGGCGACGATCCGCTCGGCTTTGGCCCGCCTGACGCAGGAAGGGCTGATCAAGAGCGAGCCGCGCCGCGGCTATGTCATCGCACCGCTTAGCCTGCGCGACGTCAACGAGATCTTCGACGTCCGCAGCCTGATCGAACCGGAAGTGTTCCGGGTGGCCGCGGCAAACCTCACCGAACGCGGGCTCGACGACATCAGGCTGGCGGCGCAGAAGGTGCTGAAGCCGGAGACGCTGCGCAGCCATGTCGCCTTTCTGGCGGCCGACCGCGCCTTTCGCCTGGCCCTGGCCGAACTCTCCGGCAATCTGCGGCTGGTTCGCCTGCTCGACCAAACGCTCGACCAGTCGGAGCGTGTCCTCCATCTCGGCTTCAAATCGCGCGACTTCACGCAAGCGATCATCGGCCAGCAGAATGAGTTGGTGCTTGCCTGCGAGCTGGCCGAAGTCTCGGCCATCGCAAAGCTTGCCCGCTCGCAGTGCCTGTCGCTCAAGAAGCAGGTGCTCGAGGCCCTGCTCGCCGGCTCCAAGCTGCAGGACGCCAATTTGCAAAGCTTCGCCTGACGCGGGAAGCCCGCGCTCTCTGGCCGATGCTTACCCGTCGATGAAGCGGATGTCCGCATCGGCAAGGCAATAGGGCGCGTAGCGGAAATCGCGGATATGGCTGACCTTTCCATCCTGCCAGTCGACCAGCATGAAGCCGCGCACGGCGTCATCTCCCGCTTGCGGGTTGCGGATCAGGATGGCCGGCCTGCCGTCGACGAAGCCGAGCGACAGCGCCCAGTCCTGGACACGGTCGTAATTGCCGAAATAGTTGGAAACCTGCGCCTTGCCGCGCATGCGGGTGCGGTTGACGACTTCAAGCTGGATATCCTCGGCGATCAACGCGCGCACGGCGTCGAAGTCGCGCGCGTTGAACAGGTCGACATAGCGGCGCAGGCGCCGCTCGTCGTCGGCGTCGAGCTTTGGGGCAGGCGCCTGCTCGTCCTGTGACGCCAGCAGGCGCAGCTGCGACCGCCCGCGATGCAGCGCTGCCTTGGTCGCAGCCAGGGTCGCGCCGGACACTTCGCAGGTTTCGTGCAGGCTGAGGCCAAGCACGTCGACAAGGATCACGGCGCTGCGCTGCACTGTTGCCAGCTGCATGAAGCTTCGCAGGCTGGCGGCGGTGGCGAGCCTCGCATCGGCGCTGGCGGAGGGGTCTTCGATCGTCGTCATGTCGGTCTCGCTCATGCGCGCCTGCTCCCGCTGGCGCCGGCGCAGATGATCTTGCGCGGCATTGTGGGCTATGCGGAACAGCCATTGCTCCGGATGCTCGACGGCGGCGTCGCCGTCGATGGCCTGCAGTGCCTTGATCAGTGTCTCCTGGACGATGTCCTCGCCATCGATCACCGAGCCGGCCATGCGGGCGCAGTAGCGGTGCAGCTTCGGTCGCAAGGAGCCGAGCATCGCCTCCAGGGCAACGCGGTCGAGTTTTGCTGTGTTCATCCTGTCCGTTCCCAAAATGCCGGTCTTTGCATTCAAGCCGGCACGACCTCGCCGGCCAGCATACGATAATTGCCGACGATCTTTGCCGGCGATCTGGCAAGCGGCGTCGAGCGGCGCCCGGCATGATTGGCGCTGAAGGCCTTGAAGGCTGCGAGCCCGGTCAGGCCGTCGCCATCCTGGCTGACAAGATGGATGAACTCGCCATTCTCCAGTTCCAGGACGAGGTAGCGCACGGATTGCGGCTTCGTGTCGTCGAGTGCCTCGAACACCTGTGCAACCAGCATACGGTTCTCGGCGATGCTTTCGTCCTTCACGCCGTAGCGGATGAGATTGTAGCCCATTGTCGTCTCCTGTTTTTCAACTCTGCACGGAGAAGACGTTTCGCGACCTCGAAAAGATTCGTCGCCCGGCGAATCTTTTCGATCGTCCGGATCGTCTTTCCCGTGGACGGTTGCGCGGCAGCCATCGAGGACCAGGAGAGATCCATCATGCACATCCAGTTTGCCGAATTGCCGGTGTTCGACCAGGACCGCGCCAAGGCCTTCTACACCGGCCATCTTGCTTGCCAGGTGGCGGAGGACCAGCTGATGGGCGACAGCGGCTGGCGCTGGATCGAGCTGACATTTCCCGGCGCCGTCACCAATTTGCATTTCGTCAAACGCCCCGATGACACGCCGGGCACTGAGCCCGTGCTGGTGCTCGTTGATGGCGATGTCGAGGCAACGGTCGCGGGCCTGAAGGCGCGCGGCGTCGAAATCATCACCGAGCCGCAGGAAGCGCCTTGGCAGCGGGGCCGCACGGTCGCCGAATTCCGCGACAGCGAGGGCAACCGCATGGTTGTCACCGGCAAATGATCGGACCCGGCGCAAAGCCGAACTTTGACATGAGAACAACAGGAGGGATGGACATGACCCCCCAAACGTCGACGCTGAAAGTACCGGGCGCCAGCCTCTATTATGAGATGCGCGGTTCCGGCCCCGTACTGTTGATAATCCCCGGCGGACCGCAGGACGCCGGCGTCTTCGCCGATGTCGCGGGCCACCTCGCCGACCGCTACACGGTGGTCGCCTATGATCCGCGCGGCAATTCGCGCAGCACCTTTGACGGAGAGCCGCAAGAGCAGGACCTCGATGTCCATGGCGACGATGCCGCGAGATTGATCGAGGCGCTTGGCGCCGGACCGGCCTATGTGTTCGGCACCAGCGGCGGCGCCCAGATCGGGCTCAACCTCGCCGCCCGCCATCCCGGCCGGGTTCGTGCGCTGGTGGCGCATGAGCCGCCCAGCATGATGCTGCTCGACGACCCGTCGCCGTCACTGGCCGGCATGCGCGACCTGCACGACACCTATCGCAGCCAGGGCGTCGAGGCGGCGATGCAGAAATTCTTCAGCGAGAACGGCCTGTCGGAAGGGCCGGACCAGGGTGAAGCCGGACCGCACGAGCCGCAAGACGGACCGCCTTCGTTCGAACCGTCGCCCGAAGAGGCCGAGACCTTTGCCAGGGTCAGCGGCAATTTCGAATACTGGCTGGCGCATGGCGTCATGCCGCTGTCGCTCTACCGTCCTGATATCGAGGCGTTGCGCGGCCGCCCGGTCGTGGTCGGCATCGGCGAAGAGTCCATCGGCCAGCCGATCGACGGCATGGGCAAGGCGCTGGCCGACAGGCTCGGCAGCAAGCGCGCCGCCTTCCCCGGCGACCATATGGGCTTTGCGCCCTATCCCGACCGCTTCGCCGAGACCTTGCACCTGACGCTCAGAGGCGCGTGAGATCGTCAGTCCAATAGGAAAGGGGCTTCCGCATGCACAATGCGGACGCCCTTCTCCCATGAAATTACCGGCTAAGATTGCTGTATCAGACGGCCTCCCAGCCTTCCTTGCCACCGGCGCGGAAGATGGCGTCGATGACATTCTGGTTGAGCACGGACTCCTCCAGCGTGAAGACACGCTCCTTGCCGCCCTGTGCCGCCCTGGCAAACGTCTCTACCTCGCGCCGGTATTGCTGGGTGCCGGGAAAGCGGAACACCTGCGCCTCCGTATGGTTCTGGTTGTGCAGTTCGATGCGGTGATGGTCGTAGAGCCCGGCATTGAACGGCGAGAACACCTCGATGAAACCCTTCTCGCCGTGGAACACCATCACCTGCCGCGCCGCCATCTGCGTCGACAGATAGAAGGACAGTTCGAAATCGCCGAAATCGGCGCGGATCGAGGAATAGATGTCGGTGCCGAATTTCTTGTCGCGCTCGATCGTCGCCTGCACGCGCAGTGGCTCCTTGCCGCTTGAAAACCGCGTCGACACCGTCGGATAGACGCCGATATCAGGCAGCGCGCCGCCGCCGAGATCGAGCTGGTTGCGCATGTTGGTGGGATCGACATTGTAATAGGAGAAGGCGCCCTGCACATGGCGCAGCCGGCCGATGGCGCCATCGGCGATGAGATCGCGCACCTTGATCCATTGCGGGTGGTAGATGACCATGAAGGCCTCGCAGACCAGCACCTTCTTCTGGTCGCGCAGCTTGATCAGCGGTGCGATATTCTTGGCGTCGAGCGCCAGCGGCTTTTCCACCAGCACATGCTTGCCCGCTTCGATGGCCTTGGCCGTCCACTCGACATGCTGCGAGGTCGGCAGCGGGATGTAGACGCCGTCGACGTCTTTCGAAGCGAGCAGCTCCTCATACGAACCAAAGGCATGCCTGGCGCCGAACCGCTCGCCCAGGGCCTCGGCCTTCGACAGGTCGCGGCTGGCGATCGCGGACAAAACGCCATTCTCGGCCTCGACGATTGCCGGCAACAATTGCTCGCGGCCGATCTTGGCCGTCGACAAAACACCCCATCGGAACATCAGGCTTCTCCTATCGATTTACAGGCGAGGAGGTTTGCCCGAAATTGCGGGAAAAGCCAATGCGGATCGCTGGTCCTGCTAGCCTCGCTTGCCCGTCAGCGTCATGTCGAAATTGACGATATTCGAATAGATCGGCGTGCCGACATCCATGCCGTAGCGGGAGCGCAGCACCTTGCCGGTGACGTGGAATTTTATGACGCCACCCTTCAGCCCGCCGAGTTCGGCAGTGAACTTTTCCGCAAACGTCTTGCCGCGCGCCGTCAGCCGGCCGCTGACCAGCGCCGTGGTGTCGCTGGTGCGGGTGACGCTGGTCGAGCGGAACTGGATTTCGGGGCTGTTGGCGACGTCGAATACCGCATCGGAGCGCAGGAACGCGTCGATGCGGCCCTGTCCGGTGCCGACGCTTTCGGGATAGATGGTGAAGTTGACCGCGGAACGGCCGACATCGCTGTTGTCGATGCGGATAGAGCCCTTGAAGCGGCCAAAGGCGCCGTCGAGGCCGCCGCCACCGACCTTGCCGATGGAGAAGCGAATGCTGGAGCTGGCCGGGTTGACCGTGTAGCTGCCGGCGGCGTCGCCGAGGTCCACAGCGGCGGAGACAGGCATGGCAAGGCAAGCGGCAACAGCCGCCAATCCGAAGATGCGCGCATACATGGGTTTTGTCCTTCTGGGGCAGGCGAAGTGATGCGCCCTCACTCCAATGAACGAATGCGCGGCGCGCGCTATTCCATGTCCTGATCTGACGAAGGCGTGATCATGCGCGTGAGCACGCTGTCGCGCAGCCAGAAATGATGCCGCAGCGCCGCCAGCGCATGCAGCGCAACCAAGGCAATGCCGGCATAGGCGAGATACCGGTGTGCTGCCGCCCAGAAGTTTTCCGCCGCACCGGACACGCCGAGCGGCAGGTTCGGCATCACGAAAAGGTTGAACGGCATGCTGGGGATCTCCAGCATCGACACCGAAACCAGTGCCCAGCCGGACAGCGGCACCGCGAGCTGGAAGCCATAAAGTGCCAGATGCGCCAGCGGCGCCGTCCGACGCTCCAGCCCTCCGACCGAGGCCGGCAAGGCCGGGGCCGCATTGCCGAGCCGCCAGGCAATGCGCAGGATGAGGAGGCCGAGCAGCAGGAAGCCGAAGGATTTGTGCAGCTGGATCAGCTCGAAGGCGGTGCGCTGGCTGGTCAACCGCACCATGATGAAGCCGAGCATGAACTGGCCAATGAAGATGATGCCGATCAGCCAGTGGAGGACGATCGCCGCCCAGCCGTAGCGGGTTGAGTTGTTGGTGATGGATGCCGGCATGGTTGGTGAACGAATGGCAGCTGGGCTTTCTTCCACCCTCCCCCTTGTGGGGAGGGTCGGCGCGAAGCGACGGGGTGGGGGGTAGCGCCCTACGAAGACCCCCACCCCGATCCGCTACGCGGATCGACCCTCCCCACAAGGGGGAGGTGGCTAAGCACCGGCCTTGAAGAAATCCACAAACGCCCGCAGTGCCGGGCGCATCTGGCGGCGGCTGGGGTAGTAGGCGAAGAAGCCGTCGAAGGGCGGACACCAGTCTTCCAGCACGCGGATCAAGCGGCCGTCGGCGAGCGGTGCGCGCACATAATCGTCGAAGACGAAGGCGAGCCCTGCGCCGTCGACCGCCGCCTGGGCGATCAGATGGTCTTCGTCGAGGATCAGCGGCCCTTGCGCCGCGATCTCGATCTCTTCGCCATCCTTCTCGAATTCCCAGCGGTAAAGAATGCCGCTGGAAAAACGGAAGCGGATGCAGCGGTGGTCGGCAAGATCGCGCGGATGGCGGGGTCTTGGCATGGTCGCGAAATAGGATGGCGCGCCGACCACGGCGCCGCGAAGGTCCGGTCCGATGCGCACCGCGATCATGTCGCGCTGCAGGCTCTCACCGAGCCGCACGCCGGCATCGAAGCCGCCTTCGACGACGTCGGTGAAGCGATCCTCGATGACGATTTCCAGCACGATGTCAGGATAGGCCGCGGCAAAGCCGCCGAGCCTGGGCGTCAATGCCAGGTGGGCCGCGGTGCGCGGCACGGTCAGCCGCAGGTTCCCGGCCGGCCGGTCGCGCGTCTCGATCGCCGTTTCCAGCGCCAGATCGATCTCGGACAGCGCCGGCCGCAGCCGTTCGAGCAGCTGCGCGCCCTCCTCCGTTGGTGCCACGCTGCGGGTGCTGCGCGCCAAAAGCCGCACGCCGAGCCGTGCCTCCAGGCTGGACACGGCATGGCTCACTGCCGAGGGCGCGATGGCCAGTTCGCGCGCCGCGCCGCGAAAACTACCGCATTGGGCGACTGTTGCCAGTACAGCCAGTTGAGAAAGATGCGCTCGGTTCATTGCTCTATTTTATAGAACAGCCCGTGCGAATGACAGCCAATTATCGAACGTAAAGCTAGGCGCTATCTCTGTTTCATCGCAACAAGGAGATGCGCCATGAAAACCCGCAAACTTGGTACTGAACTCGAAGTCTTCCCCGTCGGCCTCGGCTGCATGGGCATGAGCTTCGCATATGGCGGTCAGGCCGAGGTTGACGCAATCGCCACGCTGCGCCGCGCTGTCGAGATCGGCGTGACGTTTTTCGACACCGCCGAAGTCTATGGTCCCTTTGAGAACGAGATCCTTCTCGGCAAGGCGTTGAAGCCGGTGCGCGACAGGGTGACGATCGCGACCAAATTCGGCTTCAAGATTTCCGAGGAAGGCTCAGGCCTCGGGCGCATGGTCGGCGTCGACAGCCGTCCCGAGCACGTCAAGGCGGTGGCGGAAGCCTCGCTGAAGCGGCTCGATACCGATGTCATCGACCTCTACTACCAGCATCGTGTCGATCCCGACGTGCCGATCGAGGACACGGTCGGCGCCATGGCCGAACTGGTGCGCGACGGCAAGGTACGGGCGCTGGGCCTGTCGGAGGTCAGTGCCGCCACCATCCGCCGGGCGCACGCCGTGCATCCGATTGCTGCCGTGCAGAGCGAATACTCGCTGTGGAGCCGCGACCCCGAAGACGAGGTGTTAGATCTCTGCCGCGAACTCGGCATCGGCTTTGTCCCCTACAGCCCGCTCGGCCGCGGCCTGCTTACCGGCACCATCGCCAAGCCCGAGGCCCTGAGCGACGACGACTGGCGCCGCACCTTGCCCCGCTTCCAGGCCGACGCCATGGCGGCCAATGCCAAGGTGATCGCCACGCTGGAAAAGCTGGCGACGGAAAAAGGCGTCACCTCGGCGCAACTGGCGCTGGCCTGGGTGCTGCACCAGGGCGACTTCATCGTGCCGATCCCCGGCGCGCGGAAAATCCGCCATCTCGAGCAGAACACGGCGGCGGCCGGGATCGAGCTGAGTGCGGCCGAAGTGGCGGCGATCGGCGATGCGCTGTCGCCGGACAAGGTGGTTGGCAAGCGCTATACGGAGGAGCTGTTGGCGCTGGTGAATGGGTGAGTGCCTTTACCCTCCCCCTTGTGGGGAGGGTCGATCCGCGAAGCGGTTCGGGGTGGGGGTCCTCGTGAGGCGCACCCCCACCCCGTCTCTCTGTCTCCGCCTCGCTGCGACAGCGAGCCGACCCTCCCCACAACGGGGAGGGTAAGTCTCACCAAGGCACCACCGTAATCTCCGGCCAGCACGCCTTCGCCCTCGCCCCCTTGGCCTCATGCGTGCGCCTGTTATCCATCAGCCGGTTGGGCGTGATGCGAAACGCGAAGAGGTCATCCAGCCCGAACGGCGCCACGACCTCAAGCTGCCCGTCGGCATCGTATCGCGCCCCGACCGCATGCGTCTTCGAGGCGAAATAGCTCACCGACTCGCTGGAGCTCGTATAGCGCGGGCAGGGCTGGCCGAATTTCTGCGGATACCACAGATGCACCCGTGCCTGGTTGCGCACCTCGGCCGGCAGAGCCAGCCCCTCGAAATGCTGCGCCGCCCGGCGGATGACCGCGTCCTCGGCCTCGTAGGACAGGTCGCTGTCATCGAAGTAGAAGAGATCGACATCCTTGATGCCGTAGCCCGGCGGCTTGCCGGTCAGATGGTTCCAGATGCTGTTGTAGAGCGCGCCGGACACCACCAGCCAGTCCGGCAACGCTAGCGTGCGGGCCCGCTCCAGCGCGTCGCTGACGAGCGCATCCGCCAACACCATGGCGACAAACGCTTCGCGCTGGGCTTCGAACGGCAGACCGGAATAGCGCAGATGGTCCATCGCCCTTTGGAGAGCGATTCGCAACTGCCGGCAATCCTCAGAAGCAATTCCAGGAAAAGTGTGTAGCGGTTTTCCTGGGAAAGCGCGCCGCGCTTTCCCTAAGACGCGCTTTCCCTAAGAATTGCGTGGAGTCGAAATACGTAGGCGGCGTTAGCCGCTCTACGTTCTCAGCAAGCCGCCCGTTTGCTTGCCGACATTGTCGACGATGCGCTTGGCCAGCGCCTCGAAATCCTCGTCGGTGAGCGTCTTTTCAACCGGCTGGATAGATACTTCGATGGCAATCGACTTCTTGGCGGCCCCGAGAGATGCCCCCTCGAAGACATCGAACACCGAAACGCCGGTGATGAGCTTCTTGTCGGCGGCGAGCGCCGCGCGCACCAGCGCGCCGGCCTCCACCGTCTTGTCGACGACGAAAGCAAAGTCGCGCTTCACCGCCTGGAAGGCGGACAGCTCCAGCTTTGGCTTGGTTTTCGTCGGCTTGGCCTTCGGCTCCGGCACGGCGTCGATATAGACCTCGAAGCCGCAGATCGGTCCGGAAACGTCCAACCCCTCCAGCGTCTTCGGGTGGAACTCGCCGAAGGCGCCGAGCACCGTCTTCGGGCCGAGCTTGATCGTGCCGGAGCGGCCGGGATGATACCAGGCCGGACCGCCTGGCTCGATCTGCAGCCTGTCGACCGGCGCGCCGCAGGCTTCCAGCGCTGCAATCGCGTCGGCCTTGGCGTCGAATACGCCGACCGGACCGGAATTGCCGGCCCAACTGCGGCCGGAACCGTCGAGCTTGGCGGTGCCGCGGCGCACACCGGCCGCAACGCGCCGCTGCTGGTCGGGGCCGTCGCCCTCATAGGTACCGGAGACCTCGAACAGCGCGACATCGCCGATGCCCTTGTCGGCATTGCGCTGCGCGGCGACGATCAGGCCGGGCAACAGCGAGGGCCGCATATCGGACATGTCGGCTGCAATCGGATTGGCGAGCTTCAGCGCCGTCTGGCCGCCGCCGAACAGTTCGGCGTGTTTGGCCGGGATGAACGACCAGGTGAGAACCTCCAGCATGCCCCGCACGGCGAGCGAGCGCTTGGCAGTGCGGGTGCGAACCTGCAGCGTCGTCAGTATCTTGGAGTTGACCGCGTCATGCGCGCCGAGCGGCTGCGGCGCGATGTTGTCGACGCCGTGGATGCGCATCACTTCCTCGACCAGGTCGGCCTTGCCGTCGACGTCAGGACGCCAGGACGGCACAGCGACATCGACGACGTCGCCCGCGCCTGACGGCTTGAAGCCGAGGCGGGTCAGGATGTCGAGGCTTTCCGCCTTCGGCACCTCGATGCCGGTCAGCCGCTTCACTTCCGAGATCGGGAAGGAAACGATCTTCGGCGTATGGCCGGCATAGCCGACGACTTCCGTCTCGGTCGGCTCGCCGCCGCAGAACTCCAGCACAAGCTTTGTCGCCAGCTCGACGCCGGGCACCATGAATTCCGGGTCGACGCCACGCTCGAAGCGGTAACGGGCATCGGTGATGATGCCGAGCGTACGGCCAGTGCGGGCCGTGGTGATCGGGTCCCAAAGAGCGGACTCGATCAACACGTCCGTGGTGTTCTCGTCGCAGCCGGAATGCTCGCCGCCCATGACACCGGCGATCGATTCGACGCCATTGTCGTCGGCGATCACGCACATCTGCGGCGTCAGCGTGTATTCGCGCCCGTCGAGCGCCAGCACCTTCTCGCCGTCGCGCGCGCGGCGCACGACGAGATTGCCGGCGACCTTCTTGGCATCGAACACATGCAGCGGCCGGCCACGGTCGAAGGTGACGTAGTTGGTGATGTCGACCAGCGCGCTGATCGGGCGCAAGCCGATGGCGATCAGCCTTTGCTGCAGCCATTTCGGCGACGGCCCGTTCTTCACGCCTTTCACCAGGCGCAGCGCGAAACCGGGGCAGAGCTCCGGCGCCTCGATGGTCACCTTGACCGGCGTTTCACCTTTGCCAAGGACCGCTTCGACCGGCGCGGTCTTGAGCCGGCCAAGCCCGCTTGCCGCCAGGTCCCGGGCGACGCCGTAAATGCTGGTCGCATCCGGCCGGTTCGGCGTCAGATTGATCTCGATCACCGGATCGTCGAGATGCGCGTAAGCCGCGAAGCTGGTGCCGACAGGCGCATCGGCCGGCAGGTCGATAATGCCATTGTGCTCATCCGACAGCTCCAGCTCGCGCTCGGAACACATCATGCCATGGCTCTCGACGCCGCGGATCTTGCCGACGGTCAGCGTCACGTCGATACCGGGCACATAGGCGCCGGGCGCGGCGAAGGCGCCGATCAGGCCGGCGCGGGCATTCGGCCCACCGCACACCACCTGGACAGGGGCTGCGCCATTGCCGGTGTCCACGGTCAGCACCCGCAGCCGGTCGGCGTCGGGATGCTGCACCGCCGTCAGCACCTTGGCGATGACGAACGGCTTCAGGCCGGCCTTGTCGTCGACATGCTCGACTTCGAGGCCGATCGAGGTCAGCCTCTCGACGATCTCGTCGAGCGTGGCGTCGGTGTCGAGATGATCCTTGAGCCAGGAAAGGGTGAGTTTCATCACTATGTTCCGTTTTGTCTGTACCCGCCCGGACCTTGTCCATCGGGTCTGGGCACGCTTGTCTTCAAATGGCGCGGCAAGTCGTCGGGCATATGCACGAAGGGCAGCTGCTCGCGCACATAGGCATGGTGCGTCGGCCGGAAATAGGCCGGCATGTCCATGGCGCCCAGCATGAAATAGATGTGGTCTTCCAGCCGCTCGTCGACATAGGCGATAGGCGAGCCGCAAATGCCGCAGAACGAGCGCGTCACCGGCCCGTTCTCGTACATCTTCAGCGCCTTGCCGGTGAAAGCCACCTGCTCGGTCAGGAAGCCGACAAAGGCCGACACCGGCGCGCCGCTGGCGCGCCGGCAATCGCCGCAATGGCAATAGCTGATATGGTGCGGTTCGACTGATGCCTCGAACCGTACCGCGCCGCAGCGGCAGCCACCCGTGTGCGGCGCCGTCATGCGGAAAGACCTCCGAACAGCGTCGGCATGTCGAGCGGCCTGAAACCGTAATGCGACAGCCAGCGGACATCGGCGTCGAAGAAGGCGCGCAGGTCCGGCATGCCGTATTTCAGCATGGCGATGCGGTCGATGCCCATGCCCCAGGCAAAGCCCTGATATTCGTCGGGATCGAGCCCGCCGGCGCGCAGCACATTGGGGTGGACCATGCCGCAGCCGAGGATCTCCATCCAGTCGGAGCCTTCGCCGAATCGCACTTCGCCGGGCCGCGAGCGGTCGCACTGGATGTCGACCTCGAGGCTGGGCTCGGTGAACGGGAAGAAGGACGGCCGGAAGCGCATCTTGACCTGCGGCACCTCGAAGAAAGCCTTGCAGAATTCTTCCAGCACCCACTTCATGTTGGCGACATTGGCCGATTTGTCGATCACCAGCCCCTCGACCTGATGGAACATCGGCGAGTGGGTAGCGTCGGAATCCTGGCGGTAGGTCTTGCCGGGAATGACGATGCGGATCGGCGGCTTCTGCTTCTCCATGGTGCGGATCTGGACCGGCGAGGTGTGGGTGCGCAACAGCTTGCGCTCGCCCTTCTCGTCCGGCTGGAAAAAGAAGGTATCGTGCATCTCGCGCGCCGGATGCCCTTCGGGGAAATTCAGCGCGGTGAAATTGTAATAGTCGCTCTCGACATCGGGACCTTCTGCGATGGCAAAGCCGAGATCGCCGAAGATCGCCGCGATCTCGTCGATGACCTGGCTGATCGGATGGATGCGGCCGCGCTCGGCCGGCGATTGCCGCACCGGCAGCGTCACGTCGACCGTCTCGGCGGCGAGGCGCGCAGTGACAGCAACATCCTTCAACTCGGCCTTGCGTGTCGTCAGCGCTTCGGTGACGCGGTTCTTCAGGCCGTTGATCGCGGGGCCCTTGACCTGGCGCTCCTCGGCGCTCATCGCGCCCAGTGTCTTCAGCAATTCCGAGATCGACCCCTTCTTGCCGAGAGCCGCGACGCGCACGGCTTCGATAGCAGCCTCATCGGCGGCCGACGCGACGTCGGCAAGCAGGGAGTTTTCGAGAGTATCCAAGCCGGTAGCTATGTCGTTCACGGTCAAACTCGCTGTGTTGGGAGTCAACTTTGAGGTGAAAGTCACTTTCAAGTTGAAAGTTCAGCCATAAGAAAAACCCGCGCCAGCCGTGCCAGCGCGGGTTCCCCAATCAGAATTGCGAATGCTGGGAAGCGCTGGGCTCGGAGCCCGATCCCGAAAAGTTGCAGACTTTTCGGAAAGATCGCGCTCCTCGCTAAATTTCCCTGAGCATGATGTTGTCCAAAAAGTCAGCAACTTTTTGGCATCATGCTCTAGGCGACAGCGCTTTCAAAAGCATTCGGGGTGGTGTTCTTCAGATATTCGAGCGCGACCTTGGCCTTGGCCACGAGTGCGGCGAACGCCTGCGGTTCATGGATGGCCATGTCGGACAGGATCTTGCGATCGATCTCGATACCGGACTTGTTGAGGCCGTCGATGAAGCGGCCATAGGTCAGGCCATGCTCGTGCGTCGCGGCGTTGATGCGCTGGATCCACAGCGCGCGGAACGAGCGCTTGCGGTTCTTGCGGTCGCGATACGCATACTGCATCGACTTTTCGACCGCCTGCTTGGCGATGCGAATGGTGTTCTTGCGGCGGCCGTAGAAGCCTTTCGCGGCTTTCAGGACCTTCTTGTGCTTGGCGTGCGAGGTGACGCCTCTTTTTACGCGTGCCATGTCATGATCTCCTTAAACGCTGTTCCTGAAACCGAATGCTCAGAGGCCGTTCGGCAGAAAATTCTTGATGACCTTCTTGCCATCCGGTTCAGCCAGAACCATCGTGCCGCGGGCATTTCGAATGAACTTGTTGGAACGCTTGATCATGCCGTGACGCTTGCCGGCCGCAGCCGACAGGACTTTACCCGTACCTGTGATCTTGAACCGCTTCTTGGCGGCCGATTTGGTCTTCATCTTGGGCATTTTGCTACTCCGTATTGGTGGCGCACAATCGCGCTTCTTGTTCGCTTCGGGCGGACCAAAAGCCCGAAAAGCAAATGAAACCGCCACGGCATGCCCTGCCGGGCGGTTTTCTTGGAACGGCGGTCCTATACGTCAAAGCGGGCTGGCGCGCAACACCCGAGCGGCTGCGACGCTCTCTCCGCGATCAGGGCAGCCTAAACAGCACCGGCAGAATGCCCGATTGCTGGGCACCATCGATGGTCTCGAACACCGGCAACGCCACCAGAAACACCAGCCCGTCGAGCAAGGTGGTCAGCAAGAGGCGCGGCTTGAAGCTGCCGGTGTCGCCTTCCTGGTAGAGCGACAGCTGGGGGAAGAAACGCGGCACCCGCGCCAGATAGGCTGTGTAGGGCGCGCCGAGAACCTCCTTGAGATACCGTTCCTCGCGCAGGATGACGATGTGGAAGGCGCCGGCGCACAAAAGCGCAAACAGGACGATGCCGGAGAACGAGCCGATCTGCGCCCCGACGCCGGCGGCGGCAACGGTCGAGAACACGTAGAGAGGATTGCGGGTGATCGAATAGGGTCCGCCGGTGACCACTTCGGAGGATTTGCGCCCCCCGATATAGAGTGTCGACCACAAGCGGCCGACGACGCCAAGGAAGATCAGCAGCACGCCGACCATCTCGATCGTTTCATGCACCGGGGTATCGGGCGGGAAGGTCGACTGGCCGAACAGCAGTGCCGCAAACAGCACCACCACCAGCACCGCAAGCACCATCCGGCGCATGTGCTGGTAGCCGCCCAGCTCCTTGATGGGCGCAGGGTTGATTTCATTGGCCATGTCGGGAATCCGATCGTCGAGAAGCTTTGCCGGCGATCGCGGCGTCTGGACAGGAGAATCGGCGTCCCGCCGATCGCCGGGACGCCATGAGACAGGATTCAGGCGGATTTAGAGCGCAACGCCCGAACTGATCTAGCGCGGGGCCAGCACCATCATCATCTGGCGGCCTTCCAGCTTCGGCTCGGCTTCGACCTTGGCGATGGTAGCCGTCTCCTCGCGCACCTTGTTCAGGAGCTGCATGCCGAGTTCCATATGCGCCATCTCGCGGCCGCGGAAGCGCAGCGTCAGCTTGACCTTGTCACCTTCCTCGAAGAAGCGCCGCACGGCCTTCATCTTGGTTTCGTAGTCATGGCTGTCGATGTTCGGGCGCATCTTGATCTCCTTGATCTCGATGACCTTCTGGTTCTTGCGCGCCTCGGCCGCCTTCTTCTGGTTGGCGTATTTCAATTTGCCGAGATCGAGAATTTTGACGACAGGCGGCACCGCATTGGGCGAGATCTCGACCAGATCGAGCCCTGCCTCTTCGGCGAGCAGCAATGCGTCGTTGATGGAAATATCGCCGCGGTTCTGGCCATCGGCGTCGATCAGTTGGACCCGGGGAACCCGGATATCACGGTTGGAGCGCGGGCCATCTTTGGTGGGCGCCGCTGCTTTGAAAGGTCTGCGAATGGTCGTGGTCTCCTTGGCCGTTTCGTTCAGGGTTTCAATCTAGAAATGTTCAGGACGCGCCAATGTGGTGAGCGCGCGGGCGGAGTCAATAGCACAGCGCTGACAGAAAATCACCCTGATCGCAGGCCTGCACCAAACAAAGGATGTCGCGAGCACTTTCCGCCTCGCCTGTGCCTGTGTCAAAAGACCGGCGAGTAAAATCAGGCTCCCGCAATCAGGCCCCCAGAACCAGGATTGATCCACAGCCATGACCGCGACCACCCCAACCCTGCTGGATGTCGACGGCATTGATATCGCGGTTCGCCATTCCTCGGGCGCAACGCCCGGCATCGTCTGGCTCGGCGGCTATAAATCCGACATGCTGGGCACGAAGGCGCAGACGTTGTCGGATTGGGCGGCAAGGGAAGGCCGCGCGTATCTGCGCCACGATTATTCCGGCCATGGCGAATCCGGCGGCGCCTTTGCCGACGGCATCATTTCGAAATGGCTTGGCGAGAGCCTCGCCGTCTTCCGGCGTTTCACCGAGGGCAAGCAAATCCTGGTCGGCTCGTCGATGGGCGCCTGGATCGCGCTGCGCATGGTGCAGGAACTGCGCAAGGCGGGCGACAGCAATGTGGTTGGCCTGGTGCTGCTCGCGCCGGCGCCGGATTTCACCGCCGAGCTGGTCGAGCCGGCTCTGACGGAGGAACAGAGGCGCGACCTCCGGGAGAAAGGCTTTTTCGAAGAACCTTCGGACTATTCCGCCGAGCCTTACATCTACACAAGCGCGCTGATCGAGGACGGCAGGGCGAACCGGGTCATGACCGGGCCGATCGATACCCATTGCCCCGTCCACATCCTGCAGGGCCTGGCCGATGCCGATGTGCCGGCAAGCCATGCGCTGAAGCTGGTCTCGCTGCTGCCGGCCGACGACGTCACCTTGTCGCTCATTCCCGACGGCGACCACCGCCTGTCGCGGCCGCAGGATCTCGACATGCTGCTGAGGGCGGTGGGCGACATGGTTCAGCGGGCGGGGTAGGCGAGAATGCGCATTTCCATCCCGATATCCGCCTTTGTCGCGGCAATCGTCGGCTTCGGCGGCACGCTGGCCGTCGTCATTGCCGCCGCCAAGGCGGTTGGCGCCACGCAAGCCGAAACCGCGAGCTGGGTGACGGCAGTGTGCGTGGCGATGGCGATCGAATGCTTGTGGCTGTCCTGGCGCACGAAAATACCCATCATCACCGCCTGGTCGACACCGGGCCTGGCGCTGATGGCGGCATCGAGCGGGTTTACCATGGCCGATGCGGTCGGCGCCTTCATCGTCACCGGCCTAATGTTGATCGCCACCGGCCTGTTCAAGCCGCTGACCCAGCTGATATCAAGGATACCGGCGTCAGTCGCGTCCGGCATGCTGGCGGGCATCGTCGTCACCTTCGCGCTCAATGCCGTCAAGACCATTCCGGTCGACCCCTGGTTGATCCTGCCGCTGATCGCGGCCTTCTTCGTCATTCGCCTGTTCAACCCGGCGCTGTCGGTGCTGGCGGTGCTGATCGGCGGCGGCATCGCCGCCTTCCTGACAGGCCGCGTCGGCGGACTGCCGGCACCGGAACTGTCGACGCTGACGCTGATTGCTCCGCATTTCAGCGCCGCAGCTGTCATCGGCCTGGCGCTGCCGCTCTACCTCGTCACCATGGCGTCGCAGAACCTGTCGGGTCTCGCCGTCTTGCGCGCCGCCGGCTATCACCCCGAACCCGGCCCGCTGATCGGCGTCACCGGCCTGTTCTCGCTGCTGTCGGCGCCGTTTGGCGGCTCGACCACCAATCTGGCCGCGATCTCTGCGGCGATCTGCACCGGGCCGGACGTCCATCCCGACCCGGCCGAGCGCTGGAAGACCGGACCCTTCTATGCACTTGCCTATCTGATCTTCGCGGTTTTCGGCGCCTCGCTGGTGGCGATCTTCGCAGTGCTGCCGCAAAGCCTGATCGTGCTGGTGGCCGGCCTGGCGTTGATGGGGTCGCTGGCCAACGCGCTGGCGATCGCGCTCAAGGACGAGGACCAGCGCATGGCGGCTACTGTCACCTTCGTTGTCACCGCGTCGGGGCTGACTTTGTTCGGCGTTGGCGCCGCCTTCTGGGGCTTGGTCGCCGGCCTGGTCGTGCTTTTCCTCGAAGCGGTCAAAAAGCGATAATCAATTCAGGACCTTGTCCGGTTTTGGCGGACGTTGTCTTGAATCGCCGTTTTTCTCATCCCATTTCGAATCCACGCAGCCGCTCTTGGCTGTCTCCAACCGAAGGAATGGGAGAAAATGAACACATCCGCATTGATCCGCCCGGCCTGGACGCCGGCGACCATCGCGCTGATGGTGATCGGCTTCATGGTGTTCTGGCCGCTTGGCTTCGCCATGCTCGCCTACATCATCTGGGGCGACCGGCTTGACGGCTTCAAGCGCGACGTCAACCGGGCCACCGACGGCATCTTCGCCGGCTGCCGTCGCGGTTCCGACAAGGCCGCGCGCTGGGGCCACGGTTCGGCCCGCACCGGCAATGTCGCTTTCGACGACTGGCGCGAGAAGGAACTCGAACGCCTCGCCGAAGAGCGTCGCAAGCTCGATGAGATGCTGAGCGAGTTCGACGAGTACGCCCGCGAATTGCGCCGCGCCAAGGACCAGGACGAGTTCGACCGCTTCATGGCCAACCGCAACAAGTCGACAGCGCCTGCGAAGACAGGCTCGGCCGAAACGGCCAAGCCCGCGACGCCCAAGCGCAAGGGCCCGAACCTGCTTGACGACTGAGGCTGCGCGCATGACCCCGAAAATCGAAACCGATTTTCGGAAAGGTTCATGCGCCGAATTAGAGTGCTACAGCGTCCTTTGCGCGTCAGAGACGCGCGGCGCTCTAAGACAGGCCTTGGCATGATGGACGGCGTCGCGCGAGCGGCGCCGTTTCTTTTTTGTTCTGGTCGTTTTCCTCGAATCGCGTATCGTTCAGCCATGTCCTTCGGCTTTTTCCGCAACCTGACCAAACCAAAACCCTCGCCTGTCGAAGAGCGAGAGCACGTCGTTGCCGGCCGCACACTGCCGCTCAGGATCGTCGAGAGCGCCCGCGCACGGCGGCTGACGCTGCGCATCGATTCGGGCGGCCAGGGGCTGCGCATCACCGTGCCGCCGGGCCTGCGCCGCGGCGAGGTGGAGAAATTCCTTCACCGCCATCAGGGCTGGCTGGAGCAGCGTCTGGCCAAGGTACCGACACGGCCGCAAGTGCGCCCCGGCATCAAGATCCCGATACGCGGCGTCGCGCATCGCATCGTCCACGAACCGTCGAAACGCGGCACCGTCACCGTGTCGCGCGACGAGCGCGGTCCGCTGCTGATCGTCCATGGCGAGCGCATACATTTGCCGCGCCGCATCGCCGATTTCCTCAGGCGCGAGGCCAAGAAGGACATCGAGAAGCTGGTGGTCAAGCATACCGAGGCCATCGGCAAGCGCGCCAAGGCTATCCGCTTCAAGGACACGTCGAGCCGCTGGGGCTCCTGCACTTCCGACGGCAATTTGTCCTTCTCATGGCGCATCATGATGGCGCCGACGCCGGTGATAAACTACTTGGTCGCGCATGAGGTGGCGCATCTCAAGGAGATGAACCACGGCCCGAAATTCTGGAAACTGTGCGAGCAGCTCTGCCCCGACACCGACCGCTGCAAGGACTGGCTGAAGCGGAATGGTGGGGCATTGCAGGCGATTGTGTTCGATTAGCCTTCGCCGGCGGCGCGCTCAATCATCATTGGCCGCATTAAGCTCTTCAGGCCGCAGCCCTTCGTCGCCATGGCGCGGCCATGGCAGGAAATTCTGCTCGAACGCATCGCTGCCGAAATAATCCAGGACCCGGTGCGCTTCCGCCCCGTCGAAGGCGGCCTTTTGCATCAGATGGGCGATGACGTCGCGCGCTTGCGCGATCTTCTGCCTGAGTTCGGCTATGCTCTGGTCGGCCATTCGTCTGCTCCGCCTTGCTTCTCCCATCAATAGGTAGCGCCTTTGGCGTTGCCGGCAAACAGCATGCTTTTTCTCGACTCTTGGCCGGTTTCGTGCCAAGCCCCGCGCCATGGCGCTCGATATCAAGATCTGTGGATTGAAGACCGATGAGGCAATGGCCGCGGCCCTGGCCGGCGGCGCCAGCCATGTCGGCTTCATCTTCTTTGCTAAAAGCCCGCGCTATGTCGAGCCTGCGGCAGCCGGCCGCCTGCGCGAGGCGGCAATCGGCAAGGCCAGGGCGGTCGCCGTGACGGTCGATGCCGATGACGCGTTCCTGGATGAGATCGTCGCAAAGATGCGCCCCGACATGCTGCAGTTGCACGGCACGGAGACGCCCGAGCGGGTGGCCGAGGTGAAAGCTCGCTACGGCCTGCCTGTCATGAAGGTGTTCTCCGTCAGTGAGGTAGCCGATCTCGAGCGGCTAAAGCCGTTCATCGGCGTTGCCGATCGCTTCATGTTCGATGCCAAGCCACCAAAGGGCTCGCAACTTCCGGGCGGCAATGGCGTCGCCTTTGACTGGCGCATCCTGGCCGGCCTTGACGCCGGGCTCGATTACATGCTTTCCGGTGGGCTCAACGCCGCCAATATCGGCGACGCCCTGATATCAGCCAATCCGCCCGCGATAGACATTTCGTCGGGGGTGGAAAGCGGCCCGGGCGTCAAGGATCCGGCGCTGATCGAGCAGTTCTTCCGGGCCGTCAGGGCCGCGCGCGACGACCGCGCTGCCTGAGGCACTTCTTTCGAACCCGAGCATGTTCCGGAGAAGTGGGAACCGGTTTTCCGATAAGACATGCTCAGAACCAAGACCAGGAGATCGGCGATGAACAAGCCGGCGACACCCAATTCCTTCCGCACGGGACCCGACGAACAGGGCATGTTCGGCATCTTCGGGGGCCGCTTCGTGGCCGAGACGCTGATGCCGCTGATCCTCGACCTCGAACGGCACTGGAACGAGGTCAAGAACGATCCGGACTTCAAGGCCGAACTGACCGACCTGTCGACCCATTATGCCGGTCGGCCATCAAAGCTGTATTTCGCCGAAGGGCTCACAAAACACCTTCGTGAGGTTTCCTCGGCGAAGGGCCTCGGGGGCGGCGCCAAAGTCTACTTCAAGCGCGAGGATTTGAACCACACCGGTTCGCACAAGATCAACAACTGCCTCGGCCAGATCCTGCTGGCCAAGCGCATGGGCAAGAAGCGCATCATCGCCGAGACGGGCGCTGGTCAGCACGGCGTTGCCGCGGCCACGGTCGCGGCGCGCTTCGGCTTTCCCTGCGTCGTTTATATGGGCGCCACCGATGTCGCCCGCCAAAGCCCCAACGTCTTCCGCATGAAGCTGCTCGGCGCCGAAGTGCGGCCGGTGACCGCCGGTCACGGCACGCTGAAGGACGCCATGAACGAAGCGTTGCGCGACTGGGTCACCAATGTCGAGGACACTTATTACCTGATCGGCACTGCCGCCGGCCCGCATCCCTATCCGGAGCTGGTGCGCGACTTCCAGTCGGTGATCGGCATCGAGGCGCGCGCCCAGATCCTCGAACAGGAAGGCCGGCTACCCGACACCATCATCGCGGCTGTCGGCGGCGGCTCGAACGCCATCGGCCTGTTCCATCCGTTCCTGGATGACAAAGAAGTCCGCATCATCGGCATCGAAGCCGGCGGCCGCGGCCTTGACGGCATCGAGCATTGCGCCTCGATGAATGCCGGCGCGCCCGGCGTGCTGCACGGCAACCGCACCTATCTCTTGCAGAACGCCGACGGCCAGATCCTCGACGGCCATTCGATCTCAGCCGGCCTCGACTATCCCGGCGTCGGCCCCGAACATTCCTGGCTGCGCGATTCCGGCCGCGTCGAATATGTGCCGATCCTCGACGACGAGGCGCTGGAAGCCTTCAAGCTGACGACGCGCGTCGAAGGCATCATCCCGGCGCTGGAATCCGCCCACGCCATCGCGCATGCGGTGAAGATCGTGCCTGATATGGACAAGGACCAGATCGTCATCGTCAACCTGTCGGGACGCGGCGACAAGGATGTGCACACAGTGGCCTCGATGCTGGGCATGGAGATCTGATCATGGTGACCCGCATCGACCGCCGCATGGCAAAACTGAAAGCCGAGGGCCGCCCGGCGCTCGTCACCTATTTCATGAGCGGCGACCCCGACTATGACACCGCTTTGTCGATCATGAAGGCGCTGCCCAAGGCCGGCGCCGACATCATTGAAATGGGCATGCCGTTTTCCGATCCGATGGCCGATGGACCGGCGATCCAGGCCGCTGGCCTGCGGGCGCTGAAAGGTGGCCAGACCCTGGTCAAGACGCTGAAGACGGCGGCTGATTTCCGCGCCACCGACAATGAAACGCCGATCGTGCTGATGGGCTACTACAACCCGATCTACATCTACGGTGTCGATCGCTTCCTCAAGGACGCCATCGCCAGCGGCATTGACGGGCTGATCGTCGTCGACCTGCCACCGGAGATGGACGAAGAACTCTGCATTCCGGCGCTGAAGGCCGGCATCAACTTCATCCGCTTGGCAACGCCGACCACCGACGACAAGCGCCTGCCCAAGGTGCTGCAGAATACGTCGGGCTTCGTCTATTACGTGTCGATGACCGGCATCACCGGCTCGGCTTTGGCCGACACCGGCAAGGTTGCCGCCGCGGTCAAGCGCATCAAGGGCCACACCAATCTGCCGGTCTGCGTCGGCTTCGGCGTCAAGACCGCCGAGCAGGCGCGCATTATCGGCGCCAATGCCGATGGCGTCGTCGTCGGCACCGCGATCGTCAACGCGGTCGCCAATGTGTTGGGACCGAAGGGCGAGAAGACCGCCGACCCGGCCGAGGCCGTCGCCACCCTGGTCAGCGGACTGTCTCAGGGCGTGCGTTCGGCCCGCCTTGCTGCTGCCGAATAGTTTCCCTACTTAGGCCTTGTGCAAGTCGTTATCCCAAAACCGGTTCCCACTTTTGGGCGACATGCACGAGCCAACTCTTCGTCAGGACAGGAGCCGAAGCGATGAACTGGATCACCAATTACGTTCGCCCGAGGATCAATTCGATGCTCGGTCGGCGCACCGACATGCCCGAGAATCTCTGGATCAAGGATCCCGAGACCGGCGAGATGGTGTTTCACAAGGACCTGGAATCCAACCAGTTCGTCATCCCGTCATCGGGCCATCACATGAAGATTTCGGCCAAGGAACGGCTGAAATTCTTCCTCGACGACGGCAAATACGAGCAGCTTGAGAACCCCAAGGTCATGCAGGACCCGCTCAAGTTCCGCGACGAGAAGCGCTACACGGACCGGCTGAAGGACGCCAAGGCCAAGACCGGCCTGGAAGACGCCATCATCAACGCGCTGGGCACGGTCAAAGGCCTGCCGGTTGTGGTGACGGTGCAGGATTTCGCCTTCATGGGCGGCTCGCTCGGCATGGCCGCGGGTGACGCCATTGTGCACGGTTTCGAGGTCGCCTTGCAGCGCAAGCGGCCGCTGATCCTGTTTGCCGCCTCCGGTGGCGCGCGCATGCAGGAAGGCATTCTGTCCCTGATGCAGTTACCGCGCACCACGATCGGCGTCGACCGGCTGAAGGAAGCCGGCCTGCCATACATCGTCGTCTTGACCAACCCGACCACCGGCGGCGTTACCGCCTCCTACGCCATGCTGGGAGACGTCCACATTGCCGAGCCCGGCGCGCTGATCGGCTTTGCCGGCCCGCGCGTCATCGAGCAGACCATCCGGGAGAAACTGCCGGACGGTTTCCAGCGCTCCGAATATCTGATGGAGCACGGCATGGTCGATATGGTGGTGTCGCGGCTGGAACTGCGCGAGACGATTTCACGGCTGTTGAAAATCCTGCTCAAACTGCCGCAGGAGCAAAAGCCGCTGGAGCCGGAAATCCTGCCGCCGTCGGTCATCCCGACGGAAGCCCGCCCGCAAGCCTGACGCGACATTTCTGGCCGCAAACCGCGATTGCGTGCACCTGCGCGCATGCGTAGGATTCGCTCATGACAACGCTTGCCGCAGATCGTGAAATCGAAGCCCTGATGGCGCTGCATCCGAAAGGCTTCGACCTTTCGCTCGACCGCATCACAAGGCTGCTCGAACGCCTCGGCAATCCGCAGGAGCGGCTGCCGCCGGTCATCCATATCGCCGGCACCAACGGTAAGGGCTCGTGCGCGGCCTTTTCGCGCGCGCTGCTCGAAGCCGGCGGCCACCTTGTCCATGTCCACACTTCGCCGCATCTGGTGAACTGGGCCGAGCGCTACCGGCTGGCGGCCGAGGGCGGCGGCCGGCTGGTCGACGACGAGACCTTCGCCGAGGCCATCGCCCGCGTCGCCCGGGCCAATGCCGGCCAGAAGATCACCGTCTTCGAAATCCTAACCGCCGTCACCTTCATCCTGTTTTCCGAGCATCCGGCTGCCGCCGCCATCATCGAGGTCGGCCTTGGCGGCCGCTTCGACGCCACCAATGTCGTTGCCCGGCCGGCGGTGTCGGTGATCATGCCGGTGTCGATGGATCACGAAGCCTATCTCGGCGACCGGGTCGAACTGATCGCCGCCGAAAAGGCCGGCATCATGAAGCGCGGCTGCCCGGTGGTCATCGGCGCGCAGGAGAGCGAGACGGCGCTGCAAGTGCTGATCGAAACCGCCGAGCGGCTGGATTGCCCGACCTTCGTCTACGGCCAGGATTTTCTCGCCTTCGAGGAAAACGGCCGCATGGTCTATCAGGATGAGGACGGGCTGATGGACCTGCCGCCACCGCGCCTGCCCGGGCGCCACCAGTTCGCCAATGCGGCGGCAGCGATTGCCGCCGTCAAGGCCACCGGTTTCGAAATCAGTCATCGCGCCACTGAGAAGGCGATGGCGAGCGTCGCATGGCCGGGCCGCATGCAGAAACTGGTACAGGGCCGGCTGATGGAGCTGGCGCCCAAGGGCGCCGACATCTGGCTCGACGGCGGCCACAATCCGGGCGCCGGCATGGTCATTGCCGAGGCGCTGGCCGAGCAGGAGGAAAAGAACCCGCGGCCGCTGTTTCTGATCTCCGGCATGATCAACACCAAGGACCAGAGCGGCTACTTCCACGCCTTCAAGGGCCTGGCTCGGCACGTCTACACCGTGCCGGTGAGCATGAGCGATGCCGGCGTGCCGAATGACGAGCTGGCGGTGCGGGCGACCGAAGCCGGCCTCACGGCCGAACCGGTCAGTTCCGTCGCCAGTGCGCTGATGCTGCTGCGCGACACCTGGGACGGGCCGGCGCCACGCATCCTGATCGGGGGGTCGTTATATCTCGCCGGCGCGGTGCTGGCCGAAAACGGCACGCCGCCAACCTGAAGCCATTTCACTGCGAGGAGCCCATCATGATCAAGGTCAAGCAACTCGCCCATGTCTGCATCTTCGCGCATGATCTGGAGGCGACGCGAAGCTTCTACCGCGACGTGCTCGGCCTCGACACGCAGTTCAATTTCCTGCGCGACGACAAGGTCTTCGGCTTCTACCTCAATTGCGGCGGCCGCAGCCATGTCGAGGTGTTCCAGAAGGACGGCACTGCATACAGCGAGCAGAACCAGATCAACCATTTCTGCCTGGAAGTCGAAGATCTCGACGCGGCGATCGCCCATATCAAATCGAAGGGCATCGACGTCACCGCCAAGAAGCACGCCTGCGACGACACTTTTCAGGCCTGGATCCGCGACCCCAACGGCGTGAAGATCGAGCTGTTCGAATACACCGCAAAAAGCGCGCAATTTACCGGAGGCGACCGCATCGCCGACTGGTAGTATTTTGGCCCGGGGAATCTATCGGGCGGTTGCCCCTCGGGCAGAAGCCCCGATATGCTTGGCCAAGCATGGAGGCAAGCTCGAATGGTTGTGAAGTGTCTTGTTACCGTCGACAACGACCCGCCGGAGGAGCTGATATTTGAATATGCTCCGCGGGTCGGCGATCATGTGATGTTACCGGGAGCCATCGAGCCACCGCACCCAATTGTTCGAGTGGCCCACAGACCGACGCGCCCCAATGATGCATCCGGCCAGCCCAGTGTCGCGTATTTCGTAAGCCGAGAGACGTTTCTCTATCGTGTGTATACGGGCGCTATAGAGGGATAAGGGCAGGTCCTGAAGCCCGCGACCGGACGGAAGCCCGGCAAGCCTAGGCAGGCCAAAAAAACCGTGGCTCAAACTAAATAGACATCGGCGGCCGCGGCACCAGTCTGAGGCCTATTTCAGCTCGATCTCGATGAAGGCGTATTCGCCGTCATTGGCGCTGATGACGTCGTGCTCGACGCCTTCCTTGCGGAAGTAGGGCGCGCCCTTCTTCATTTCAGCAAAACTCTCGCCGTCCTTGGTCACCAGCTTCACCTTGCCGTCCATCAGCGGCACCACGACGTAGTCATGGCGATGCCGGTGCCAGCCGGTGTTGTCGCCGGGCTGGAAGCGGTATTCGGTGACGATGACGCGCTCATTGTCGATGAAGACGGTGGCCTTGGCGGATCCGGTCATTCTGTTTCTCCCTGTCCTGCCTCAAGCAGATGACATGGAGTGCGCCGATGCGAGGGCCAGAGGCGGCCGGGCGATGACGCCAAAGAAAAAGCCCGGCGCGAGGGCCGGGCTTCGATCTCGGGAACTAATGCAGGTCGCCCAAAAGTGGTCCCGGTTTTGGGAGGACGACATGCATCAAAACAAAGCCAGATCAGGCGAGGCTGCCATTGATCCAGTGCGACAGCGCGGTCTTCGGCGCGGCGCCGACCTTCATGTCGGCGACTTCGCCGCCCTTGAAGATCATCAGCGTCGGGATCGAGCGCACGCCGAATTGGGCGGCAAGCTCGGGGTTCTCGTCGATGTTCAGCTTGGCGATCTTGATCTTGTCGCCGAGTTCGTTGGCGATCTCTTCCAGCGACGGACCGATCATCTTGCAGGGGCCGCACCATTCGGCCCAGAAATCCACGACGACGGGCTGCGAGGCGTTGAGCACATCGGCCTGGAAATTGCTCTTGTCGACCTTGACGGTGGCCATACGAAAATCCTTTCGAAATTTATCTCGCACCAAATGTGGTGGTTCAGCAGCCCTTCTTCAAGCAGAACTTGTGTCACGCTCCCGTGAGTCGGGCAAGGGCGTCATCCATCGCTTGCACCGGCAGTTCGATAAGCCTCGGTGCCTCGGTGAACAGCAGTGCTGCCGTCACCGCGCGGCCGGGGTAAAGCGGCTGGAGCAGCGCGCGGTAGAGCGCCAGCTGCAGGATATAGGCCGGCGGCACCTGGGCCAGGCCTGCGGGCGCCGGCCGGTTGGTCTTGTAGTCGACGATCGATACGCGCCCGGGCGTCACCGCCAGCCGGTCGATCTTGCCGGAGATCGAGCGCAGCCTGCCCTTGACCTCAAGGCTGCCCATCACAGCAACTTCGGCGCGGGACGACGGCGAAAACAGCCCGGCAAAACGCGAATCTCTGAGGATCGCCATCACCGAAGCCAGCGCCTTGTTGCGCTCGGCCTCCGGCCAGTCGGCGCCGGCTCGAATGAGATACTGCGCCGCCGCGCCTTGCCGTTCGTCTTCGGCAAAACCGGGCAGCATCTGCAGCAGCTTGTGCAGCGCCAGCCCGCGCATCACCGCAAAGCCCGGCTCCGCCTCGCTGTCCAGCACCGGCGAGCGGGTATCGACAACAGCTTCCTTGGCCTCGTCGATCAGCGCCGCCGCGCCGGAAGGCGACAGCGGGCGCGGCAGCTCCTCATAAGGCGGCAAGGGCCGGAACAAGCCCACCGGCAGCGGCGGCACCTGTTGCGGCAGCCGCGACTCGTCGGCTGCCGCTTGCGCCACCGGCGGAAGCTTGGTCATGACGAAACGGTGCACCGGCTCGCTGCTGGCGGGGTGGCGGCGCTCCGTGCTTTCCGGCGCGGCAAGCAGCGCGCGGCTGACAATCGAATGCCAGGTGCCGGTGCTGGGCTGACGCTTGCCGTGATAGCCGCAGACGATCAGCCGGTCCTCGGCGCGCGTCATGCCGACATAGAGCAGCCGCCGGTATTCGTCGTCGGCAAGCTCCCGCGCCCTGGCCGAGGCCGCCTTGGAGAAGCCGTTGGCGACATCGGCGGCCGAGCGCCAGAGATAGCCCTTGCCGTCGAAATTGCGGCCCGAAGCGTCGAACGGCATGAGCCGCGGCAGATGCTGGTCGCTGAACGGCGCCGAACCGCCATCGACCAGGAAGACAACAGGCGCTTCCAGGCCCTTGGCGGCATGCACGGTCATGACGCGGACCTCGTCGCGCGTCTGGTCCATCTCGCGCTTGATCTCCGGGCCGGTGTTTTCCAGCGTCGCCAGGAAAGCCTCCAGCCCCGGCAAGCCGGTGCGTTCTTCGGCCAGACAGAAACTCAGGAACTCGTCGAGAATATCGCCGGCTTCCGGTCCAAGCCGGGCGATCATCTTCTTGCGCAGGCCGTCGCGCGCCAGCACCCCGGCGTAGAATTCGAACACCGGCCGGAACGCCGCCTCGTTGGCCCAGCCGTCGAGCCGGGCAACGACATCGGTCAGCGCGGTATTGTCGCCAGCATGCTGGCGTAATGAGGCGATCAGCGATGTTCCGGCTGGCCGTCCGGCGCCAAGCGTAAAAAGCGTCTCCTCCGACACGTCGAAAACCGGGCTGCGCAGCACGGCGGCGAGCGACAGGTCATCCTGCGGCTGGATGAGGAAATGGCCGAGTGCGATCAGGTCCTTGACCGCGATGTGGCCGGGCAGGCTCAGCCGGTCGGCGCCGGCGACGGGAATATCGCGGTCCTTCAGCGCGCGCGACAGCGCATGGACGAAGCGGTCGCGCTTGCGCACCAGCACAAGAATGTCGCCGGCCCTCAGCCTGCGTCCCTTGCCCTCGATGATCTCGCGGTCCTTGAGCCAGGTCTGGATGGTCGCAGCCACGTGCTCGGCCACCCGCACAGCCGGCGCGCTGGCATGATTGACCGGCAACGTCCAGTCGTCGGGCTCCTCGACGGCGTCAGCGCCGAGCGACGGCCAGACCTCGACATAGCCAGGCGCGTCGTTGCGGATCGCCTTGTGGTCGAGCGGATCGGGGTCGTGGCTGATGCCGCGCCGCACGCCCGGATCGGCAAAGACGCGGTCGACTGCGGCAAGCACGTCGTCGGTCGAACGGAACGACCAGGTCAGTTTCAGGTCGGCAAACGAAGCATTGGCTGCGTTCACGCGTCCGGAAAACAAGAGCCGGCTGTCGGCAAAGGAATCCGGTGCGGCACCCTGGAAGGAATAGATCGACTGCTTTTCGTCGCCGACGGCAAACACCGTGCGATTGGCCGTGCCGCGCTGGCCGTGGCCGGCAAAGAACTCCTCCGCCAGCCGCTTCACCACCTCCCATTGGTCGGGGCTGGTGTCCTGCGCCTCGTCGAGCAGGATGTGGTCGATGCCCTGGTCGAGCTTGTACTGCACCCAGGGGCCGGCATCGGGCCGCGCCAGAAGGTTGACGGTGCGGGTGATGAGGTCGTTGAAATCGAGAAAGCCGCGGCTGCGCTTCAGGCGCTCGTACCGCACGATCAGCCAGTCGGCTATGGTCAACGCCGCGACCGTGCCTTCCAGCATCCGGAACAGCGCCAGCCGGTCGGAGACGTCTGTTATCGCCTTGACGGCCGCCAGATAGCGCTCGGGAAGGTCGGGCAGCCGGCCGAGCAGCGCCTTCTTGAACAACTTTGAGGGATCATAGGGGTCGCCATCGGCCTTGAGAAAGGCTTTGCCGAGCATCTGCAGCCGGCGGGTCGGGTCCGTCTCGGCAAAGGCCAACCGGGCATAGGGCAAGAGATTGTTGAGCACGGTGCGGGCGTCGGCGGCCTCGGCGGCACTGGCGAACACTGCAAAGAAGTCCGGCAGGAAACCCGGCAGCGGCCATACCGATGCCGCTATGTCTTCGGCGCTCCGCCCGGGGCGAAAATGGAATTCGTCGAACAGGGCCTGAAAGCCGCCGCCGTCGCGCCGGACCGCACCGATGAAGCCGCGTAAGCCGTCGCGCTTGCGCACGATTTCGGCGAGCAGCGCATCGAGTCCGTGTTCGCCGCCGCGCTCCAGCACGGTGGCAAAGGCCTCGGCCAGTCCGGTGTCTCCGGCTGACGTGCCCGAAATCATGTCCCGGCGGGCGCCAGCAAATAGCGAGGCCTCCATCTGCGGATCGAGCATTTCGAAATGCGCCGGGATGTTGGCCTCCAGCGGAAACTGGTGCAGCACCGATTCGCAGAAGGCGTGGATGGTCTGGATCTTCAGCCCGCCCGGCGTTTCCAGCGCTTCGGCAAACAGCCGGCGCGCCCGCCGCATCGTGTCGCGGTCGGGTCGGCGGCCGTCCACCGCCTCAATCTTTGTGGCAAGCTCGGCATCGCCGAGCGCCGTCCATTCCGACAGGGTCGAGAACACGCGGTTCGACATGTTGGCGGCGGCCGCCCGCGTATAGGTCAGGCACAGGATCTTCGACGGATCGGTGCCGTTGAGCAGCAGCCGGATGACGCGCTGGGCCAGCACATGCGTCTTGCCCGAGCCGGCATTGGCGGACACCCAGGCCGAGTTCTTCGGGTCGGAGGCGCGCGCCTGGCTGGCGGCGGTTTCGCTGGGGATGGGATAGGCTTTTTTCATGCCTCCCCCGCCTCGTCATCGCTGTCGCCGCCGGCCGACCATTCGAGCACGCGCGCCAGATGGTCGTAATCGCCATCGCTCTCGCCCTCGCGAAAAGGCAGCGCCCGCGACAGATAGCCGGTCGTCGGATCGGCATAGTGGACCAGCAGCTTTTCCAACCGCGCCCAAGCCTCCTCGGCGAGGTCTTCGGCGGTCCGAGGCTGGCGGTTGTAGTCGAGGATGGATTCCTCGAACACTTCGCCATTCGGCTTCAGCCGCACGAATGCGAGCTGGGAGGGCTCGCGCGCGCCAAGCCCCTTGAAGGCGCCGCGCCGGAGCAGCGCCCCTTCGAGCGCCAGCTGTGGCGCCAGCAGCGTGTGGGCCTGCGCCTTGGACGGGGACGAGCCGGTCTTGTAGTCGAGAATGTCGGCCATGCCACCGGCCAAAAGGTCGACGCGGTCGGCATAGCCGGACAGCGTCACGCCGGTGCGGCCGACAGCGGTCTTTTCGGCGCGCTCCTCGGCATGCCGCCGGGCGACGGCGGGAGCGCGGCCGCGCTCCCATTCGATGATGTTGGCGGCAAGCTTTTCGAAGCGCGGCCACCACACAGCCTCGACATCGGCGGGCAGGGCGATCTCGGCAAAGCAGGTCCGGCCGGCGGCGATAAGGCGCTCCAGGGCTTCCGGCGCGCGCGGGTCCGCAACCTCTGTCGAGAACAGATGCAGGATGTCATGAAACAGCGTGCCGCGCTCGGCCGCGCCGGGATCGCGGATCACCGGCTCGAGCGGCAGAAGGCTCAGAATACGCCTTGCATAGACCGCATAGGGGTCGCGTCGCAACGTCTCGATCTCGGTCACCGAGAAGTGGGTGGGCCGCATGCTCAGCGGCGGTTTCGGCTGCGGTCGCGGCGCGAAATGCTGCCGCTCGCCGGCATCGAGCGCGCGCGCCCAGGCAAGCAATTCGTCGCCGCGTCCGCGCAGTGCGGCTGCAGGATCCTTGCCGATGAAGGTGAGGATGCGCTGCAGCCAGCGCGAAGGCACCGCCGGTGCGTCGCCGGCGCGGGCGGAGCGCGTCAGCACCACCTTTTTCGCCCCCATCGCCATCTGGAAGTCGTGGGCGGCAAGGCCGATACGGCGCTCTGGCGGCTCGAGATCGATGCCGGTCTTCATCAACCGCGACATGAAGCGATCGCTTTCCGGCTTGCGTGGCCACACGCCTTCGTTCAGCCCGCCAATGACAAGCGTGTCGACATTCTGCAGCCGTGCCTCCAGCGCGCCCCATATCGCGATGTTGCGGTCTGTGCCTTGCCCCGGCTTGACCGTTTCCGGTGCTACCAGCGCGTCCATCACATCAGGCCATTCGTCGGCCGGGAAGTCGAACGATGCAGACGCGGCGACCACACCGCGCAGCAGCTCGGCGAGTTTCTCGCCGGCGTCGCCGGCATAAAATTCAGCCAGGCTGCCCTCCGCCGTGCGGCCGAGATTTTCCAGCGCGGCGACGCTCGCTCTGGTCAACGCGACGAGATCGGCATTCTCTTCACCGCGAAAGGCGGTCAGCGGCGCCAGCGCCGCCACAAGCCGGCTCAGCAGCTCGCGGGCATCGTCGATGCCGCGCACGCTCAGGCGCGAAAACCAGAAGGGCTGGCGCTTGTCCCCGCTCAGCCCGGCGAGACGCTCCTCGAACAGTGCTGGCAAGGCGGCGATGTCGGGGCGTCCGGTGCCGCCGCGCAGCGCCACGAGTTCGATGAGCTCGGCGGCATGGCGCACGCCGGTGCGCTCAAGTCCGAGCCCGAGCAGCGGATGCTTGAGCAGCGACAAAAGGCCGACGGGATCGCCCGGCCGGAATACCGCGTGAAGTGTGAGCCGCAGCAGGCTGGCTGCAGGCGTGTTGGCGAGCGGCGTGCCGCCGGAATCGTCGGCGATCACGCCGAAGCGCAACAGCTCGGCCGAGACGCGCCGCGCCAGCCCGCGGTCGCCGGTAACGAGCGCTGCCCTGTGCCCCGGCTGTTCCACGGCGGTTTTCAGCGCGATGGCGATCGCCGCCGCCTCGTCGCGTTCGCTGGCGGCTTCGACCAGCGTCACGTCGGCGAAGGCCTCGGCGATGTCTACGGCGTTGAAGCATATGCGGGTCTCGGCCCATAATTCCGTGGTCTCGGCCGGCCGCAGCGCCTCGCCGACAAGGGCCGCGCGGAGCGCCAGTGCGGGCTCGGCGGAGACCACTTCCTCGACATCGCCACGCAGCACGCCAATCTTGCCGATCAGCTTGGCCATGCCGTATTGCGGGTGGCCAAGCAGTGCCGGCCGCGCACCGGGCGCCCCAATCGCGGCAAAAGACGGTTCGTCCAGCATCCCATCGAGCCCGGGCAGCACCACGGCGCCGTTGGGCAGGCTGGCGACCGTGGCAAGCAGTTCGGCCGTGGCGGGAATAGAGCCCGTCGAGCCGGCGGCGATCACCGGGCCTTTGGGCGGGTTGCGTTCCAGCCGCTTCGCCTCGCGCCGGATCAGCGCATTGCGGTGCGCGGCCGGGTTGGAGCGGTCGCGCTCCTCCAGCAATTTCGGCCAGGCCTCGGTGACGATACGGAGGAAATCGAGCGTCACAAGCCACCATCCGGCAAGATTGCCGGTGACCAGATCGGCAAGCCTGGTCCAGTCCGTGCCTTCGGTTTCGATCTCGTCCATCAGCCGGGCGAGGTCGCGCGCCAGCCAGATCGCATCGGCGGCGGAGGCCGGCACGACGATCTCTTCGTTGAACATATCAAGGACATGCGCCGGCAAGGTGCGCTTCCAGGCCCGCACCAGCGGCGCCAGTAGCAGCAGGCGTTCGATGGCTGCGATCGGCGGCGCCATTTCAAGCTCGGTCGGCGTGCCGGCGTCGAAGGCGGCTTCGTCCTCGTCGAACTCTCCGAGCGGGCGGATGACCGGCAGGATCGCCGAACGGCGGCTCCCCCCCGGTCCCGAAAGCGCGTCGACAAAAGCGCCGCGCAGCGCACGGGCCGCGCGCCGTGTCGGCACATAGATGGTGACATCAGCCAGCGCCAGCGGATCGCCGTCGAACCGGAAGCCGGGCACCAGCCGTCCGGCCAGCAAGGCCTCGGCCAGAGTCGGCAGGAATGGCGCTCCGGGCGGGATCGAAAGAACGCGGCGCGCGCCGCTCATACCACCTTCGCGAGAGCTTCGGCGGCGGCCGCTTCCGCCTGCGGAATGGCGTCGGGAGTGCCGACGGTGATCCAGCTTCCGCGCATCTGCATGCCGAACAGACGGCCAGAGGCGATTGCCTTGTCGAAATAGGTGTTGAGCGAATGCGCCCCGGCCGGCGCATCCCTGAAGATGGCGGGATTGACGATTGCCGCTCCGGCATAGATCAACCCGGCCGGATCGCCTTTCGAGCGCCGCAGGCCGCCATCCGGCGCCATCAGGAAATCCGTGCCGACACCGTGTCCGGTGGCCGAGTCGAGATCGGTAAGCATCAGCAGAATATCCATTTTCGCGCCGTCCCATGCAAGGGCAAGGCGCTCGAGGCTGGGCTGGCCGCTGTCGATCCAGAACGTATCGGCGTTGATGATGTAGAAGGGGTCGCTGCCCAGCAGCGGCAATGCCTTGACGATGCCACCCGCCGAATTCAGCAGTGCGTCGCGCTCGTCGGAAATGACGATCTTTGGCGCCCGCCTGTGGGCGATATGGGCGACGATCTGGTCCGGCAAATAGTGCACGTTGACGATGGCTTTCTCGACGCCGGCCGCTTCGAGACTGTCCAGCCCCCAGTCGAGCAAGGTCCTGCCGGCGATCCGCACCAGCGGCTTCGGCATGGTGTCGGTGATCGGCCGCATGCGCTTGCCAAGACCAGCCGCCAGCACCATCGCTGTGGTCAAGGTCACGGGAGCCGTTCCTCCAGCAGGCCATGTGCCATGTAAAACTCCTTCAACTGAGCCAGCGCCGGGTGCGCCAGCGCCCGCCTGAGATAATCGCGGATGCGCGGCAGGTGTCGGAGATAATAGGGCTTGCCGTCGCGCTTTTCGAGCCGCACGAAAATGCCGAGGATCTTCGAATTGCGCTGCGCCGCCATGATCGCATAGGCCGCGCGGAAGGCGTCCTCATCGAAGCCGCCGGCGGCGTGGCGCGCAGCGACATAGGCGTCCACGGTCCGCTGCTCGATATCGGGCGAAACGGTGACGCGGGCATCCATGGCCAGCGACGCAACGTCATAGGCCGCCGGACCCATCAGCGCGTCCTGGACATCGACGATGCCCAGCCGGTCGTGGCCTTTGCGGTCACCGCGCCAGATGATGTTGGGCGAATGGAAGTCGCGCAGCATCAGCGTGTATTCCTGTGTGTCCAGCCGATCGAGAACCGCGTTCCATTCCCTGTGATAGCCGGCGCGTAAAGCCTCGCTTGCCGGGCTGCCGGTCACCATCGGCACATACCAATCGACCAAGAGATCGGCTTCGATCAGCATGGCGGCGCGATCGAAGGGCGGCACCTCGTGGAAGACGCCCGGCACGGCCTCCATGCGCTGCGGCCAGGTCTTCCCATGCATCATCGCCAGCAATTCGGCCGCTGCCGCGTAGCGCTCGGCCACCGGCTCATCATTGCCGTCGAGAAAACCTTCCGAGCCCAGATGCTCCAGCAGCAGAAAGCCCCGTTCGAGATCCTCGGCATGGATTTTTGGGACACTGACACCTTGCGCCAGCAGCGCCTTGTCGATGGCGACGAAAGCGGTGACCGACTGCGCCGTGTGGGCGATCACGGCATAGGGCTTGCCGTCGCGCACCGGCGGCCCCAGCACCAGCCTTGGCGAATTCATCAGCACGCGCGGCGCAAGGCCGGCGAGCGAAACAATCTCGTAAGAGCGCGCCGAGGCGTCGCCGACGAAATGGCGCCGCGCGGCGTCGCCCCAACCGGCCGTTTTGAGGAAATCGCGCATCGCCAGCGATCGCGCCACGCGTTCGAAGGCAACGCCTTGGCCCGATAGTTTCGCCAATCGTCCTTCGTCCTGATGGACGAGTTCGATCCAGATCGACGTTCTCGGAAGAGCGGCCTCCGCCCGTTCCGGCCACTCGACAAGGGCAGCGCCCTGCAGCAGCGCCTCGTCGAAACCCAGCTCGTCCATCTCGCCGGCCGAGGACAGGCGATAGAGATCGAAATGGTGCACGGGGATGCGCGTGTCGTAGCTTTGCACCAAGGTGAAGGTAGGGCTCGGCACATCGAGGCCGGCATCATCGGCCAGCGCCCTGATCAGGGCCCGCGCCAGCGTCGACTTGCCGGCGCCGAGATCGCCCTTGAGCGCCAGCACGTCGCCCGGCCGCAGCGCCATGGCCAGGTCTTCGCCGAGCCTTGCGGTCGCAGCCTCGTCGGCGAGAAAACGCTCCAGCACAACAACAGTCATCGAGCGCGCTACTCGGCCGCGGCGCGGATGCCCGACGGTGCATCGGGGAAGGTGCAGATGACGGTGGTGCCCTTGTCCTTGCCGGTCTCGATGCGCACGCTGCCGCCGTGCAGCTCGACAAAGCTCTTGACGATCGACAGGCCTAAGCCCGCACCGCGCCGGCGCCCGCCATTGGTGCGCGGCTCGAAGCGGCGGAACACCGAATCGAGCAGGTCCGGCGGCATGCCGGGGCCGTTGTCATGGACGGAGAATTCCACACCTTGCTCCAAATGCCGGCAGGCAAGCGTGATAGTGCTCGCCTCCGGCGCGTAATTGGCGGCGTTGCTGAGCAGATTGTAGAGGATCTGGCGAACCCGGGTCTCGTCGCCGTGAAAACTCTTCGGCGCCGCAGCGGCGTCGATCCGGAGCTTGATCGAATGCTCTTGCAGCCGGTCGGCGACCAGTTCGGCCGCGGCCTCGATGGTGCGCTCGACGCTTACTTCCGAAATGTCGAGCTGCATGATGCCGGCGTCGACGGTGGCGAGGTCGAGTATGTCGTTGACGATGGTGAGCAGCACCGAGGATGACGAGCCGACATGCTCGACATATTCGCGCTGCTTTGGGCTGAGCGGCCCGGTCGCCGGCAGCGACAGAAGCTCGGTGAAGCCGATGATGTTGGTCAGCGGCGAGCGCAGCTCGTAGGAGACATGCTGCACGAACTCGTTCTTCAGCTGGTCGGATTTCTGCAGCGCTTCGTTCTTGTCCTTCAGCGCGCGCTCGACATTGACGCTGTCGGTGACGTCCACAAAGGTCATCATCACCTGGCCGTTGGGCAGCGGGATGACGGCGTAGCTGAGCACTGTGCCGTTCTTCAGTTCGGTCTGGCCATGGCGGTCGCGGCGCTCGTCGTCGAAACCGGTGATGGCGGCGACGAACCCGCCCCACGGGCTGTCGACGGCGCGCTGGTCGCTGAGATCGCGGATCGCCGAGACATGGACGTTGGGCTTGATCACATCCTGGCTCAGTCCCCACAGCGCGACAAAGGCCGGGTTCGACAGGCGCAGCCGCCCATCGGGACCGAACACGGCGACGCCTTCGGCCAGATTGTCGAGCGTTTCGCCCTGGACCCGCACCGCCGTCTGGTAGCGGCTTTCGAGGTCCATCTTCTCGGTCAGGTTCTCGAACACCCAGGTCACGCCGCCCTTCGGCTGCGGGTTGGCCACCACGCGGATGGTCTTGCCGTCGGGCAGATGCCACCAATGCTCTTGCGATTCCACCGCGCGGTAGGCGCCAAGCAGGCCTTCTTTCCAGCGCCGCCATTCCGGCTGCTCGGCGATCTTGCCTTCGCTGCGCAGCCGGTCGAGCAGCAGCGCATTGTCGGGCGCGCTGTGCAGGAAGCCCGGGTCCAGCCCCCACAGTTTCTGGAACGCCTGGTTGAAGAAGCGCAACTTCTCGTTGGCATCGAAGATCGCCACCGCCGTGTTGAGCTGGTCGAGCGTGTCGGCATGGCTGCGCACCGTGCGCTCATATTCGCCGCGAATGGTTTCGGTGGCGCTGGTGTCGCAGGCAAGACCGGCCGAGCCGTCGGCACCGGCGAAGTCGGTGACGGCGAACACCCGGCGGTCGCCCTCGATCACCGTCGACAGCGTCTGTTCGAAGATCGGGCGCGATTTGTGCTGCGCGGCGATCTGTTCGCGCGCTTGGGCGCCGAGGAATTCCTTGGCTTCGCGCACCGCGGTCTCGGCGTTCGGTGCCTCGACCGCTCCGGCATAGGCACGGTTGACCCATTTCAGCCGCCCGTCGGTGGCGCGCAGCCAGGCCGGCATCGGCAAGGCGTCGAGCAGGCCGATCATCGTCTCGTAGTCGGCGGCCAGCCGCTGGTTCTCGATCTTCAGCCTGGCCTGGCTTCGCTGCGTCTCCGACAGCGAGACGAAGCGCACCAGCACATGCGCGGCGCTCTTGCGGCCATGCACTTCAAGCGGCGCCCCGGCCTGCGATTCGATCACGAGATCAAAGGGTTTCGCTTTCTCGCGCAGACCAGCGACGGCATTTTCGAGCGCCGCCGCCGAGCGCGGCATCAGCCAGCGGCCGAAGGCGAGGAAGGCTGCACGGTCGTCCGGCGCACCGCTTTCCAGCGGCAGCGTGCCGATCAGCTCCGGCTTCTTGTTCTCCGACGCCCAGACGATGACGCGCTGGTCACGCAGATTGAGCAGCGCCTCGGAGCGCTGCAGCGCCGCATTGATGTCGGCAATGCGGGCTCTGAGTTCGACATTCTGCGCCGAGGTGCGGGCTCTTTCGCGGATCAGGAAGATGGCCGAGACCAGTGCCGCGCCCATGACGCCGACGAACATGGCGAGCTGGATGACTTCGACCGCGCTGACCGACAGTCCGGCCTTCTGCGCAATGGCCGGCTCGGCATGGGCGGCAAACGA
The DNA here is from genome assembly GCF_040324255.1 of Mesorhizobium sp. M0001. Lineage (NCBI taxonomy): Bacteria > Pseudomonadati > Pseudomonadota > Alphaproteobacteria > Hyphomicrobiales > Phyllobacteriaceae > Mesorhizobium > Mesorhizobium sp. M0001. The sequence continues at coordinate 41,339 of NZ_JAMYVS010000006.1, read as the reverse complement.
GGTGAGCGGGCCGGCAAGAGCTGAGGTGGCAAGAAAGCCGGCGGTGCGGGCGCCAACGCGCCTCTTCAGGCCACCGCCTGTCGTGACGGAGCCATTGCTATCGGAATCGTCATGGCCGCCGGAAACGGCCGATCCCGCGCGAGGCGGGTTTTCCCCCGGCATGCCTTGGTCCTCTTCGCCGCCTGAATGCAAGACCGCCTAGATCAGGATCACGTTTGATGGAAACGCCCTTCTGACCTAACTCTTTTCTAAAGGGCATGATTTTTTCCGAAAACCGCTTCCCACTTTTCGCTGACGCGGTCCTTCGGTTCGAATCATGCTCTCGATGCGTACGCCGGCCTCGTCCCCGGCCCACGAATCAGCACAATAGCGCGTGCTGGAATCGGCGTGAAGAATCATCCGCGCAAAAAAGAAGCCGGGCGAAAAGTCAATCGCCCGGCTTCAATATCTAGTGGTAAACGCCGCTTTGGCTAATAGCGGTAGTGTTCCGGCTTGAACGGACCCTGCGGGGTCACGCCGATATAGGCGGCCTGTTCGCCGGAAAGTTCGGTCAAGCGGGCTCCAAGCTTGTCGAGATGCAGACGCGCCACCTTCTCGTCGAGGTGCTTGGGCAGCACATAGACCTGGTTCTGGTACTGGCCGGGCTTGGTGTAGAGCTCGATCTGCGCCAGCACCTGATTGGTGAACGAAGCCGACATCACGAAGCTCGGATGACCGGTCGCGTTTCCGAGGTTGAGCAGGCGCCCCTCGGACAGCAGGATCATCCGCTTGCCGTCCGGGAAGGTTATCATGTCGACCTGCGGCTTGACGTTGGTCCATTGCAGGTTGCGCAGCGACGCGACCTGGATCTCATTGTCGAAGTGGCCGATATTGCCGACGATCACCATGTCCTTCATCGAGCGCATGTGGTCGAGGGTGACGACATCCTTGTTGCCGGTGGTGGTGATGACGATGTCGGCGGTCGGTGCGGCATCTTCCAGCGTGACGACTTCAAAGCCGTCCATCGCCGCTTGCAGCGCGCAGATCGGATCGACTTCGGTGACCTTGACGCGGGCGCCGGCGCCCTTGAGCGAAGCCGACGAGCCCTTGCCGACGTCGCCATAGCCGCAGACGACCGCAACCTTGCCGGCCATCATGGTGTCGGTGCCGCGGCGGATGCCGTCGACCAGCGATTCCTTGCAGCCATATTTGTTGTCGAACTTCGACTTGGTGACCGAGTCGTTGACGTTGATCGCCGGGAAGGGCAGCAGGCCCTTCTTCTGCAGCTGGTAGAGCCGGTTGACGCCCGTCGTCGTCTCTTCGGTGACTCCGCGAATGGCTTCCTTCTGCTTGGTGAAGAAGCCGGGTGAGGCCTTCAGGCGCTTCTTGACCTGGGCGTAGAAGTATTCCTCTTCCTCGCTCTGCGGGTTGGACAGCACGTCCTCGCCGGCCTCGGCGCGGGCGCCGATCAGTATGTACATGGTGGCGTCGCCGCCATCGTCGAGGATCATGTTGGAGAGGCCGCCATCGGCCCACTGGAAGATCCTGTCGGTGTAGTCCCAATACTCCTCGAGCGACTCGCCCTTGACGGCGAACACCGGGATGCCGGCCTCGGCGATGGCTGCGGCCGCATGGTCCTGGGTCGAGAAGATGTTGCACGAGGCCCAGCGGATATCGGCGCCAAGCGCCTTCAGCGTCTCGATCAGCACCGCAGTCTGGATGGTCATGTGCAGCGAGCCGGTGATGCGCGCACCTTTCAACGGCTTCTTGTCGCCGAATTCCTCGCGGCAGGCCATCAGGCCCGGCATTTCGGTTTCGGCGATATCGAGTTCCTTGCGGCCCCAGCCGGCAAGCGAGATGTCGGCGACCACATAGTCCTTGCTACCTGTCATGGCAGTGCTCCGGTGTGATTTGTCTTCAGAATGCGCCTGCGCCACACGGCGCGTCCAAGGGCGCGGGATGCCGGCCTGACTAGCAGATCGCCGCCAAGACGACAATGGGATATAAAGAAATCTTTATGCGCGTATGTGTTTTACGGGGATGCATGCCGCCCAAAAGTATCCCGCGGTTTTGGGACAACGGCGTCCAAAGCAAAAACTTCAGCACTCTTCGCCGAAGCGCGAGGCGACCAGCTGCTCCAGCGCGTCCATCGCCGCTGCGGCTTCAGCGCCGCTGGCGGTGACGCGGATCGAATAACCGGGGCTCGCCGCCAGCATCATCAGCCCCATGATCGAGGTGCCGCCGACCTTGAGACCATCCTTCTCGACATGGACGGTGGCGTCGAAGCCGCTGGCGACCTGGACGAACTTCGCCGAGGCGCGCGCATGCAGGCCGCGCTGGTTGACGATCGGGAACTCGCGCACGATCTCACCGGGCGACAGCGCGTTCATTTGCTGCTCAGCAGCTGACTTGCGACGTTGATGTATTTGCGCCCCGCGGCCTGCGCCTCGTCGAGCGCGGTCGCCATGTTGTCGCCCTTGCGGATCGACGACAGCTTGATCAGCATCGGCAGGTTCATGCCGGCGATGACCTCGGTGCGACCGGATTCCATCACCGAAATGGCGAGGTTGGAAGGCGTGCCGCCGAACATATCGGTCAGAACGATGACGCCGGTCCCGGTGTCGACGCGGCCGACGGCGTCGACGATATCGCGCCTACGCTGCTCCATATCGTCGTCGGCGCCGATTGCCACGGTTTCGAAATTGTCTTGTGGCCCCACGACATGTTCCACGGCATGGCGGAACTCGGCGGCCAGTTGACCGTGCGTTACAAGCACGAGTCCGATCATTCTATGGTGGCTCCCGTCATCGCCGCTTCACAGGCGCTTTTTATGCTCGCCGGCCATCCCAGGCGGCGGGAGCGCTATCTTGTCGACGCGCGGCGCGTTGACAAGCCCAAAATTGCGTCGGCCATGGCCAATTTGACGCATTGCAGCAAAAAACCGGCGGCGGATCATACGAAAGGCGCAATCGCCAGCCGCGCCATTACCGCCGGCAAAGCCGCAGTGACGTTGCGCTGAACGAGGTCGATGCGCGGCACCACACAGCCGGCAATGGTCGCGCTCGACTCTTCCTGGAAACGCTCCACAGCGTTAGCGGCAACCAGCTGGATCGTAAGGTCGATGACTCCCACAGATTGGAACAAAAGCGGCTTCGGACCAAGTCCGGGCACCTCTGCGAGGCCGGCAATGCTGGCGGGCGCATGGCAGACCAGCCGCCCGAAACGCGCCGCGACAAACAGCTGGTCGTCGCCGATCAGCCGCGCAAACAGCCCGAGCCGGCTGAAATGGTCGATGAGCGCCAGCGCCAGCGTTGTCTTGCCCGAGCCGGACGGCCCGGTGATCAGGACGCCCCGCTCGCCAATCAGGACTGCGGTGGCATGGATGTTCTCGGGTTCCGCGGTGGGATCGGGCATGCGCAGCCGCGATCAGCCTTCGGCCGGCAGCGTAACGACGAAGCGCGCGCCCTTGATGTCGCCGGGCTTGGTGCCGGGGATGTTCTCGGCGGTCAGCGTGCCGCCATGGGCTTCGACGATCTGCCTGGATATCGACAGGCCAAGCCCCGAATTCTGGCCGAACGCCTCGCCGGCCGGGCGGTCGGTGTAGAAGCGCTCGAAGATGCGGTCGATGGCGTCGGCGCGGATTCCGGGGCCGTTGTCGTCGACGGTGACGATGTTGACCTTGCCCGAGCGTGCCAGGGAAATGGCGATATGGCCGTGGTCCTCCGGCACGAAGGAGCGGGCATTCTCGATCAGATTGGTGATGACCTGGCCGATCCTCAGATCATGGCCGGTGACGAAATAGCCTTTGACGCCTTGCGGCAGCTTGGCGGCCTTGAATTCGATCTCGACAGCCTTTTTGTTGCGCGTCGCTTCGCGCGACACGGCGACGAGATCGGTGATGAATTTCTTCAAATCGACCGTGGCGGCATCCTCACGCGCCAGTTCGGCGTCTAGGCGCGAGGCATCGGAAATGTCGGTGATCAGCCGGTCGAGACGCCGGACATCGTGCTGGATGATCTCCATCAGCCTGCCGCGTGAATTGTCGTTCTTGGCCAGCGGCAAGGTCTCCACCGCGCTGCGCAGCGAGGTCAGCGGGTTCTTCAGCTCGTGCGAGACATCGGCGGCGAAGCTTTCGATCGCCTCGATGCGGGCATAGAGCGCATTGGTCATGTCGCGCACCGCGACCGACAAATTGCCGATCTCGTCCTGGCGGTCGGAAAAGTCGGGGATCTCCTCGCGGCTCTTGACGCCGCGCCGCACCCGCACTGCCGCCGCCGATAGCCGGCGCAGCGGATTGGCGATGGTGGATGCGAGCAGCATCGACAGGATGGCGGTGACCAGGGCGGCGATGCCGAACACGCGCAAAATAGCCTTGCGCTCGGCGGCGACGATCTTGTCGATGTCGCCGCCTTCCGTCGACAGCATCAGCACGCCGAGGACGGCGCGGAAGCGCTGGATCGGCACCGCCACCGAAACGATCTGCTCGCCCTGTTCGCTCACCCGCACGATCGTCGACGGACTGCCGGTCAGCGCCTTGACCACTTCCGGGAAGGCCGCACCGTTGCCGCCGGGCTGCTCATGGTAGACGGGCAGGTCCTTGTTGCGGAAGAAGTCGAAGACGAATTTCTGCACGCGCTCCAGCATATCCGGCTGCTCGTCCTCGACCGGCGGCAGGTCGTAGCGCAGGATCTGGCCGCGCGAGTAGAGATGGCGCGAATCGAGCAGCAGATTGGCGTCGCGGTCATAGATGCGGGCCCGGGTGCGCGTCGGCGAAATCAGCCGCCGCAGCACCGGCGCGACGCGCTCGGGGTTGATCGGGAAATCCAGATTGTCGAGCTGGTCTGAGCCCGGCCCCAGGCTTTCACCGGCCTGCAGTTCGAGTAGTTTTTCCGGATCGATGCTGATCGAATCGGTCTCGACCGTTGCCGACGCGGCAATGGCGCCGGCGATGATCTCGCCCTGCGTCATCAGGCTTTCGACGCGGGCGTCGATCAGCCCGTCGCGGAAGGTGTTGAGATAGAGGATGCCGGTGACCAGCACGGCGAGGCCGGCCAGGTTGAGGAACAGGATGCGCCGGGTCAGGCTGGAAAAGATGTGGTGGCCGAGGAAGCGGCGCATCGGCACCGTCAACCTCGACAGGAATGCGGGCAGAATCCGCGACCGCCTGACAGCGCTCGTTCGTCTGCTCCGCTGTACATCCACTGCCATCGAATAGCAGCTCCCGCCTAGTCTTTGGTTTTATGCATGTCGTCGTCCCAAAAACCGCGACCACTTTTGGGCGACATGCATCAACTCAAGCTTCGCGGAACCGGTATCCGACTCCGTAAAGGGTTTCGATCATTTCGAAGTCGTCATCGACGGCCTTGAACTTCTTGCGCAGCCGCTTGATGTGGCTATCGATGGTGCGGTCGTCGACATAGACCTGCTCATCATAGGCGGAATCCATCAGCGCATCACGGCTTTTTACCACGCCTGGGCGCTGCGCCAACGAGTGCAGGATGAGAAATTCGGTGACCGTCAGCGTCACCGGCTCGCCCTTCCAGGTGCAGGTATGGCGTTCCTGGTCCATGACCAGCTGCCCGCGTTCCAGCGAACGGGCCTGCTGGCTGGGCGCCTTTGCCGCAGCTTCGCGGGCGCTGGCGCGGCGCAGCACGGCGCGCACCCGCTCGACCAGCAGGCGCTGCGAGAACGGTTTGCGGATGAAATCATCGGCGCCCATCTTGAGGCCGAAAAGCTCATCGATCTCATCGTCCTTCGAGGTCAGGAAGATCACCGGCAGGTCCGACTTCTGCCGCATCCGGCGCAACAGCTCCATGCCGTCCATGCGCGGCATCTTGATGTCGAGGATGGCGAGATTCGGCGGCCGCGCCGCCAGGCCTTCAAGCGCCGACGCACCATCCGTGTAGGTCTCGACGCGATACCCCTCGGACTCGAGGGCGATCGACACCGATGTCAGAATGTTGCGGTCGTCATCGACAAGCGCGATTGTTGCCATTTCAAGCGGCTCCCTCATGAGCTGTCCCTTCTGTCTTAGAGAAGGGGCTTTTGCAGGACAAATTAGGTACAAAATGTGGCACAGGCTCCACCCGCTGTCGCGGACGGCTTGCCGGCGGCCCCATCGGAACCTCTACACGGGTTGGACGAACACTGTGTGCCAATCCTTTGGGCAACCACCGTGATTTTTTGCACATATAAACGATTTAAACAACTTTCAAAATTTTTAAATCGATTAATGATTTGATATCATTCGGGTTTTCTGGTTCTCACCGTCTCAGCCCCTAACGCGGGCTCGCCGGAAACGCGCCGGCAAAGTGCGGCGAATCCAGAAGAAGGGACCCTTGATGTCGGAAGTCGGCAAACGCAATTCTGCTTGCGCGATCGATCGTATCGGCCTGAAAACCACCGGCACGGTGCATTATAATTTTGGTGCGGCCGCCCTTTATGAGGCAGCGATCCGCCGTGGCGAGGCCCGGTTGACCGCCGGCGGCGCGCTGCTTGCCGAGACCGGCCAGCACACTGGCCGCTCGCCCAAGGACAAGTTTGTCGTCCGCGATGGCGCCACCGAGCCCCATGTCTGGTGGGACAACAACAAGGCGATTTCGGCGGGCCAGTTCGAAATGCTGCTCGCCGATTTCCTTGTCCACGCCGCGAATAGCGATCTCTATGTGCAGGACCTCGTCGGCGGCGCCGATGCCGAGCTGAAGCTGCCGACGCGGGTCATCACCGAATTCGCCTGGCACTCGCTGTTCATCCGCAATCTTTTGATCCGCCCGCAGGCCGCCGAGCTTGAGGATTTCGTGCCGGAGATGACGATCATCGACCTGCCGTCCTTCCGCGCCGATCCGGCCCGCCACGGCAGCCGCACCGATACGGTGATTGCGGTCGATCTCACCCGCAAGATCGTGCTCATCGGCGGCACTTCCTATGCCGGCGAGATGAAGAAATCGGTGTTCACCATGCTCAACTATCTGCTGCCGGAAAAGGGCGTCATGCCGATGCACTGCTCGGCCAATGAGGGCCCGGGCGGCGACGCAGCGATCTTCTTCGGGCTTTCCGGGACGGGCAAGACGACGCTGTCGGCCGATCCGTCACGTACGCTCATCGGCGACGACGAGCACGGCTGGGGACCGCACGGCATCTTCAACTTCGAAGGCGGCTGCTACGCCAAGACGATCCGGCTGTCGGCCGAGGCCGAGCCGGAGATTTTCGCCACCACGCAGCGTTTCGGCACGGTGCTGGAAAATGTCGTGCTCAACGCCGACCGCGTGCCGGACTTCAACGACGGCCGGCTCACCGAAAACACGCGCTGCGCCTATCCGCTGGATTTCATCCCCAATGCCTCGAAGAGCGGACGGGCCAGCCACCCGAAAAACATCATCATGCTGACCGCCGATGCCTTCGGCATCATGCCGCCGATCGCACGGCTGACCCCGGCGCAGGCGATGTATCACTTCCTCTCCGGCTACACCGCCAAGGTGGCCGGCACCGAGAAGGGCGTTACCGAGCCGGAAGCGACCTTCTCGACCTGCTTCGGCGCCCCGTTCATGCCGCGCCACCCCAAGGAATACGGCAATCTGCTGCGTGAGCTGATCGCCCGCCACGGCGCCGATTGCTGGCTGGTCAACACCGGCTGGACCGGCGGCGCCTACGGCACCGGCAAGCGTATGCCGATCAAGGCGACGCGCGCCTTGCTGGCCGCAGCGCTTGACGGTTCGTTGAAGGCGTCCGGTTTCCGCACCGACGCCAATTTCGGCTTCGAGGTGCCGGTTGCTGTGCCTGGCGTCGACAACGCCATTCTCGACCCGCGTTCGACCTGGGCCGACAAGGCAGCCTATGACCGGCAGGCAGCGCGATTGGTCGGCATGTTCGCCGTCAACTTCGAGAAATTCGAGAGCCATGTCGATGCCGTCGTGCTCGGCGCAGCACCCCGCCTGCAGGAAGCTGCGGAATAGTCGAGACATCTTCACCGAAGCATCCTTGAAAGGCGCGGTCTCGATCGGGCCTTTTCTTTTTTGGTCCGCCGCGCCATGACTGCGGCATGCCTATCGACGACATCATCATATCAGACGAGGCCGTAATCCACCCGGGCGACCTGCACGAGGATTTCATCCGCTCGTCGGGTCCCGGCGGCCAGAACGTCAACAAGGTGGCGACCGCGGTCCAGTTGCGCTTCGACGCCGCCAATGCGGCTGGCCTGTCCGAACGCGTGCGCGCGCGCACGATCAAGCTCGCCGGCCAGCGCGCCACCAAGGACGGCGTCATCGTCATCGAGGCCGGCCGCTTCCGCACCCAGGAGCAGAACCGGGCCGATGCCCGGGCAAGGCTGACGGCGCTGGTCGCCAAGGCCGCGGAACCGCCGCCGCCGCCGCGCAAGAAGACCAGGCCGTCGAAAGGCTCGGTGGAGCGGCGGCTGCAAAGCAAGGCAGGGCGCGGCACGATCAAAAAGCTGCGCGGCCGGGTAGAGAACGACTAAGGACCGCGCCGACTGCGTGCATAAAGCGGCCTCCCCTTCGGAACCGCAGCCGCAAGGTTTCACCATTGCCACAGAAAGGGAGGCCGACAACGGTGGCTTTCGGGTCGCCGTTTCTGATTGGCGGTGGCATGGTTTCAGTATCAACCGGAGGCGAAGTCATGCTCGTTCTGCCCAAAGGCGTCCGCCACATGCCTGGTTATCTGTCCCGCGCGGCGCAGGAAGCGCTGGTCGAAGAGGTGAGGACCATTGTACAGCGGGCGCCGCTGTACGTGCCGGCGATGCCGCGGACCGGCAAGGAGATGAGCGTGCGCATGACCAATTGCGGCACGCTCGGCTGGGTCACTGACAAGGAGTTGGGCTATCGCTACCAGCCAACGCACCCACTCACCGGAGAGCCATGGCCGCCGATCCCGGACGCGCTGCTGCAATTGTGGCGGGAGGTTGCCGCCTATCCGAATCCGCCGGAGGCCTGCCTGGTCAATTTCTATACGCAGGACGCCAAAATGGGTCTGCACCAGGATCGCGACGAAGCCGATTTCTCGGCCCCAGTGGTCTCGGTGTCACTTGGCGACGATTGCCTGTTCCGGGTCGGCCAAGTGACGGGCAGGGGGGCCACACGCGACGGCGGTACCAAATCGTTCCGCCTGAAAAGCGGCGACGTCGTCGTGCTCGGCGGCGAAGGCCGGCTCTGCTTCCACGGCGTCGACCGCATCTATCCGTCGACCTCGGCGCTGCTGAAAAATGGCGGCCGGATCAATCTGACGCTGCGGCGGGTGACCTTGCCTTGAAGAGGTGAGAGTGCAATCTTGCACTTACTGAACCACTGACCTTGCGAATGAAAAGTCCCTAACGGAATTTAAGGTTTCGGCCGCTAGTCTGCGCCAAAACGTCATCATTCCCGGTGTGGATACCATGCTCGAAATCGAATCCGAAGTGATTTGGCGCTACATTCGAAATGCCGCATGGCGCACGGTTTCGATCGCCCGCTCGGATGCATCGCTCTACCTGTTCATTGGCATCTACACTGCAACGGGGCTGGGGTTTCTGGCTTGGGTCGGCGCGCTCCATCGCACCGCATACCAGACCTACGTGCCGATATGGCTTATGGTTTTCGGTTTCGTGCTGCCGGCGGTATCGCTTCTCCTGGAAACCGGCTGGCTTTTGCATCGATTTGAGCGTCGGCGGAAATTTGCTGCGGGCAAGATGTTCTCAGCCGAGCGGATGGCGGTTCTCTTTTCCGGCATATGTCTGTTGATGGGCATCATGATTTTCCAAAGCACCTTCACCTCGGTCAAGAACGGCATGTCCGTCCTGTGGAAAGGTTTCCCCTATGATCGCGCCTTGGCAGATATCGATGCCTATCTGCATTTCGGCACTGATCCGTGGCGATGGCTCTACGTTATCGGCAAGCATGACTGGGTACGGGAATCCGTCGGATGGAACTACGACATGCTGTGGTTCATCATTTGCTACAGCATGCTGTTTTTCATGGTCACGTCACCACGCACCACGCATCTGAAGAGACGCTATGTGCTGTCCTTCATGGTGGTGTGGATAGTCGTCGGAAACATCCTGGCCGGGCTGTTCATGTCGGCCGGACCGGCGTTCTACGGCTATGTCACCGGCGATGTGCCACGCTTCGGTGAACAGCTTTCGTTTCTTGCGCAAAGCCCGTCGGCGAGTTCCGCCGCCGTGTACCAGCAGTATCTGTGGACGCTCCAGACCGAGGGTGTGACTGGACTCGCGTCGGGAATATCGGCATTTCCAAGCGTTCATGTCGCCTTGATCACCCTGAATGCGGTGTATACCTGGGAGTACGACCAGCGGTTGGGCGCCATCGCATTTCTGTATGTCGCCTTCATAGTCGCGAGTTCGGTCTATCTTGGTTGGCACTATGCGATCGATGGTTATGCGGCGGTCGCGCTCACGATCGCCCTATGTGCGGCCGTCCGCAAGCTGGTACCCGACGGCGAAATCCTGATGCCAAGCCCGGCCCGGCAATCGGCGACTGGCGGCAGCCGCCCGGCGGCGGCGGTCACAGTTTCCTGAGCGCCACTTCCTCGACCAGATGATTGGCGCCCTTGCGCAGGATGAGGTCGGCGCGCGCCCGTGTCGGCACGATGTTCTCGCGCAGGTTTTTCAGGTTGATGTTGGCCCACAAGCCTTCCGCAACGGCGCGCGCGGCGTCTTCCGAAAGCTGCGAATAGCGGTGGAAGAAGGAGTCCGGATTGCGGAAGGCCGTCTCGCGCAGCCGCATGAAGCGGGCGATGTACCATTGGTGGATCAGCTTTTCGTCGGCGTCGATATAAATGGCGAAATCGAAGAAATCCGACAGGAACGGCACGATCTTGCCGTCCTTCGGCAATTTGCCGGGCTGCAGAACGTTGATGCCTTCGAAGATCAGAATGTCGGGCCGGTCGATGGTGACGAACTCGCCGGGAATGACGTCATAGGTCAAATGCGAATAGACGGGCGCGCGGACATTGCGCTGCGCCGACTTGATGCCCGAGAGGAAACGCAGCAGCGCACCGACATCGTAGCTGTCCGGAAAGCCTTTGCGCTCCATCAGATTGTCTCGTCGCAACACCTTGTTGGGCAGCAGGAACCCGTCGGTGGTGATGAGATCGACCTTGGGGCTCGACGGCCAGCGCGCCAGAAGCTCCTTCAGCACGCGGGCCGTTGTCGATTTGCCGACCGCAACCGAACCGGCAATGCCGATGATGAACGGTGTCTTGACCACATCCAGCGCGTTGAAGAAGGCCTGGCGCTGGCGAAACAGCAACTGGCTGGCCTCGACATGCGCCGAAAGCAGCCGCGAGAGCGACAGATAGATGCGCTTGACTTCTTCCAGGTCGACCGGATCGTTCAGTGAGCGCAGACGGTTGATCTCGTCTTCGCCCAGCGTCATCGGCGTGTCGGCGCGGAAGTTCGACCATTGCTCGGCCGAGAAGAAACGATAGGGGGAATATTTCTCGGTCGGAGCGAGCTGGTCCATCGAGTTTCCTGCCCTCTAGAGCATGAGGCCGAAAAGTGTGAAGCGGTTTTCGGGCGACATCATGCTCCCTCTATCAATTTAGAGACGGATTCAGATTTAAGGCCTCGGCCCGAAATCATCCGGCTCTAGCGGTCAGCCTTTCGGCCGGGATGCCTTTTCAGTGACGCCCGAACGGCCGGTGCGGCCCTCAAGCTCCTTCAGCACCTCGCCCAGCGAAACGCCGGCCATGCCAAGCACGACGAGCCAATGATATATGAGATCGGCACTTTCGGAAACGAGGGCTTTCTCGTCGCCCTTGACGGCGGCAATGACGGTCTCGACTGCCTCTTCACCAAGCTTCTGCGCCGCCTTGTCGATGCCTTTGGCGAACAGTTTTGCCGTCCACGAGTCCGGGTCGCCGGAACGGGCGCGTTCGCCAATGATCGTTTCCAGATCGGACAGCGAAAATTCAGCCATGGCGCAGCCTACAGCCTTTGTGGAGTGGATTGAACCGGGTAGTCCAGCCGCATCGGTAACCCGGCCTCGGCCATATGCGCCTTGGCTTCCGCAATCGTGTAAGTGCCGAAATGGAAGATCGAGGCGGCGAGCACGGCGCCGGCATGGCCGTCGCGAATGCCCTCGACCAGATGATCGAGCGTGCCGACGCCGCCCGACGCGATCACCGGCGCGCGCACCGCATCCGCTATCGCGCGGGTCAGCGCAATGTCGTAACCGGCCTTGGTGCCGTCGCGGTCCATTGAGGTCAGCAGGATCTCGCCAGCGCCGCGATCGACCATTTTTCGCGCAAACTCGACCGCATCGATGCCGGTCTTTTCACGGCCGCCATGGGTGAAGATCTCCCAACGGCCGGGCTCTTTCGGCGCCGACACCTTCTTGGCGTCGATGGCCACGACAATACACTGGTTGCCGAACTTGTCGGCGGCTTCCGCGACGAAATCGGGGTTCTTCACCGCCGCAGTGTTGATCGACACCTTGTCGGCGCCGGCCAGCAACAGTTTGCGAATATCGGCCACCTGGCGCACGCCGCCGCCGACGGTCAGCGGCATGAAGCATTGTTCGGCGGTGCGGGCGACGACGTCGAAGATGGTTTCACGGTTGTCGGACGACGCGGTGATATCGAGAAAGCAAAGCTCGTCAGCGCCGGCCGCGTCATAGGCTTTGGCCGCCTCGACCGGATCACCGGCATCGATGAGGTCGACGAAATTGACGCCCTTGACGACGCGGCCGTTCTTGACGTCGAGGCAAGGGATGACTCGGGCCTTCAGCATCAGCCCTTCTCCATCGTCGCCAGCAACTCGCTTAGCAGTTCGCCGACCAGCGGCGGAACCTCGGCCTGCGCATCGAACGCCGGATCATAGGCGGAAATGGTAATGCCGGAAATCGGCAGCAGGCCGGCCATGCCGCAGACAGCCTGGCGCAGCTGTTTCGGCTCCGGGCCGCCGGGCGTGGTGTAGCGGTTGGCCTGCAGCGCCCCGGGGTCGTGCACGTCGAGATCGAGATGCAGGTGCACCCGCTTCGCGTCCGGCGCCTTCAGCCTGTCGCAGGCCGTGGCCCAGTCCGGGCATTCGGTGCGGATGACCGGCAAAGTCTTCAACAGCTCTGTTTCGGCCGGATCGAGATCGCGCGCGTTGACCAGCACGCAGCGCGCCGGATCGATCGGCCTGAAGCCGGGGATGGCCGAGGCCATCGGCTTCCAGCACAGGCCGAGAACCGTGGCCAGCGCCATGCCATCGAGAAAGCCGAAGATGGACGTCTCCGGGGTGTTGAGATCGCCATGCTGGTCGGCCCAGATGATCGCATCGGCATCCTCGCCGGCAACCGCACCGGCCGATGTCAGGCAATTGCCGGCCAGCACGATGGGAAACCGGCCGCGGTCTATGGCGATGCGGACCTCGCCGGAGAGGGCACCGCACACGGCAAAGCCGGTGGCGATCTCGCGCTGCTGTTCGTCGCCAACCCTGCCGATATCGGTGACGACGACGTCATGCCCGGAGAGCGTCAGCGCGTCGACAAGCCCGCCGGCGATAAGTGCATCCGGGCCTCGGCCCATGCCGCCGTGATAGTGGCCACTGTCATAGGATGCCAGGATGATGGAGATTTTCACGGCCGGGTCTCCATCGCCTTGCCCTGCAGCACCGCAAGCGCCTCGGCCGGGTCGATACGCCCGTCATAGAGCGCGCGGCCGGAGATGGCGCCTTCCAGTTTCTTCGCGTCGGGCATGGTCATGCGCACGATGTCGGCGATCGAAGCCAGCCCGCCCGAGGCGATGACCGGGATCGAGACCGCGTCGGCGAGATCGATCGTGGCATCCCAGTTGATGCCGGTCAGAACGCCGTCTCGGTCGATGTCGGTGTAGATGATGGCGGCAACGCCGGCGCCTTCGAATTTCTGCGCCAGTTCGATGACGCCGAGGCTGGAAGCCTCGGCCCAGCCTTCGACCGCCACCTTGCCGCCCTTGGCGTCGATGCCCACGGCGATCTTTCCAGGAAATTCCTTGCAGGCTTCCCGGACCAGGTCGGGATCGCGCACCGCCACCGTGCCGAGGATGACGCGGGCCAGCCCGCGGTCGAGCCAGTCCTCGATCTGCGCCAGCGTGCGGATGCCGCCGCCGAGCTGCACCGGGTTTTTCGTCGCCTTGAGGATGGCGCCGACCGCCGCGCTGTTGACGCTCTGGCCCTTGAAGGCGCCGTTGAGGTCGACGACATGCAGCCATTCAAACCCTTGCTCTTCGAAGGCCTTGGCCTGGGCCGCAGGGTCGTCATTGTAGATGGTCGCGGTCGCCATATCGCCGTGCTTCAGCCGCACGCACTTGCCGTCCTTGAGGTCGATGGCCGGAAACAGGATCACCGTTCAGACCCCTTCCACAATGGCGAAATGCGAGGTCGAATAAGCGCGCCGGAATTTCAGCGCTGCCTGGTATTCGGGAGAATGGAAGCAAGCCAGCGCGACCTCGTAGCTTTCGAACTCGACGATCACATGGCGATTGCCGGATGGCCCTTCCGGGCTTGACGACTGACCGCCTCGCGTCAGGAATTTCGCGCCGTATTTGTCGAACGCCGCTTTGTTGGCGGCGATGTATTTCGGATAGTTTTCCGGATCGGTCACATCGACCATCGCCATCCAGTAGCCCTTCTTGCTCATCTCAAGGCCTCCAGCGCAGGAAGTTGGTGATCAGTGCCAGGCCGAGCGCCTGGCTCTTTTCCGGATGGAATTGCGTGCCGGCAAGGTTACCGCGCGCGACCGCCGCCGTTACCGGGCCGCCATAATCGGCGACGGCCAGCACTTCGTCCGGCCTTGTCGCGTCGAGATGGTAGGAATGAACGAAATAGGCGTGCAGACCCTTAGGCCCGGTCGCAATACCCGAAAACAGCGGGTGCTTGCGCTCCAGATCGATGGTGTTCCAGCCGATTTGCGGGATCTTCAGTGCCGGATCGGCGGGCGTGATCTCCTTGACGTCGCCGGCAATCCAGCCGAAGCCCTTGGTCACGGTCTTTTCCAGGCCGCGCTGCGACATCAGCTGCATGCCGACGCAGATGCCGAGGAACGGCCGCGCCTTGGCGATCGCTACCTCTTCCACCGCTTCCCACATGCCGGCGACGCCGCGCAGGCCCGCCGCGCAATCGGCATAGGCGCCGACGCCGGGCAAAACGATTCGGTCGGCGCTGCGCACCCGCTCGGCGTCGGCGGTTAGCTCAATGGCAGCGGCAATGCCGGCTTCATGCGCGGCGCGCTCGAAGGCCTTGGTGGCCGAGCGCAGATTGCCCGACCCGTAATCGATGATGGCAACCCGCATCTCAGGCTTTTCCCGGCGTATGGCTCAGGCCCAGCGTCAGCCCGGTCTGCGTCGGCCGGGCCAGGCTGGCGTCCGGCACGATGCGCGGCAGCGGCGCCGGCTCGTCGGCAAGCGCCTGGGCGTCCAGTGTCTGGCGGATGTCGGCATCGTCAGGATTGTCGGCTTCGACGACGCCCCATTCATGCCAGCCGCGGCGGCGCAGCGCTGCGATCCGCAGCCCTTGGCCTTCCAGCCCGATATAGAGCGAGACCAGTAAAGACAGTGCGGAGCCGGCCCAGTCCAGTCCCAGCCATTGGCCGAGCACCGAGATGAGCCCCATGGCGACGAAGGCGAGCGCCGCCTCGATCCACAGCCTGTGCCAGGCGAGCCACAGCGGCGCCACCAGGAAAGCCAGCCAGGAAAAACCGTCGCGGACCAAAACGGTTGCGTCGGACGCCTCGGTGCGGCCTGGCGGTTCCATCACGACATAGATGGCCATCAGCCTACCCTTTCAGAGATCCCTTGGTGGAGGGAACCGCTTCCGGCTGGCGCGGGTCGCGCTCCAGTGCGAAACGCAGCGCGCGCGCCACCGCCTTGAAGCAGGTCTCGGCAATATGGTGATTGTTGGCGCCATAATGATTGGTGACATGCAGCGTGATACCGGCATTCTGCGCCAGCGCCTGGAAGAATTCACGCACCAGTTCGGTGTCGAACGTGCCGATCTTGGGCGACGAGAAGGCGACATTCCAGACCAGGAACGGACGGCCCGACACGTCGATCGCGGCCCGCGTCAGCGTCTCGTCCATGGCAAGGTCGACAGAGGCGTAGCGCATGATGCCGCGCCGCTCGCCCAGCGCCTTGGCCAGCGCCTGGCCGATCGCAATGCCGGTGTCCTCGACCGTGTGGTGGTCGTCAATGTGCAGGTCGCCCTTGGCCTTCACCGTGATGTCGATCAGCGAGTGGCGGGACAGCTGGTCCAGCATGTGGTCGAAGAAGCCGACGCCGCTCGACATGTCGGATTTTCCGGTGCCGTCGACATGGACCGAGACGCTGATCTCGGTTTCCTTGGTCTTGCGGCTGACTTCGGCGGAACGGGACGCCATGACCTTGTCCTTGGCTGAGGGGTTCGAAACTCAAGACGGGGTTCCAAGCTGTCATTTGCTTAAAACGAAAGCCTTCTAGCAGCATGATCCGGCGATTGCCAGTTGCGATGCGGACAGCCACCGGCCATGGCGGACGCCGTTTGCAATCACCCGCCCCATGCATACATATGGCCGATCGAAATCACTCGTACCGCGCGCCAATCGCCTTATCGGGATCGCGCGAATCGGAGCTAAAAATGTCGAATGAACTGAGTATGCACGCCACGACCATCGTGACGGTGCGCAAGGGCAACAAGGTGGTGATCGCCGGCGACGGCCAGGTCAGCCTTGGCCAGACCATCATGAAAGGCAACGCCAAAAAGGTGCGCCGCATCGGCAAAGGCGGCAATGTCATTGCGGGTTTCGCCGGCGCCACGGCGGATGCTTTCACCCTTCTGGAGCGGCTGGAAGCCAAGCTCGAACAATATCCCGACCAGTTGACGCGCGCCTGCGTCGAGCTCGCCAAGGACTGGCGCACCGACCGTTATCTGCGCCGGCTGGAAGCGATGATGCTGGTGGCCGACAAGTCGGTTTCGCTGGCGCTCACCGGCACCGGCGACGTGCTGGAGCCCGAATTCGGCGTCATGGCCATCGGTTCCGGCGGCAACTATGCGCTGGCCGCTGCCCGCGCGCTGATGGACAGCGACAAGGATGCCGAGGAGATCGCCCGCAAGGCGATGCAGATCGCCTCCGACATTTGCGTCTATACCAACAACAACTTTGTTGTCGAAACGCTCGATGCCGGCTAACCCGCCGGTGCTCTATGATTTTCGACCGGTTACCGAAAAAGACCTGCCGATGATCGCCGGCTGGCTGGCCGAGCCGCATGTCGCCGAATGGTGGGACGATCCGGAGACGGAAATCGCCGAAATCCGGGAGCATATTGACTCAATTTCTGTAGAGCCGCTGATCGTCGAGCTCGACGGCAGGCCGATCGCCTATCTGCAGAGCTACGATCCGCATCTGGAAGATGGCCATCCCTATGCCGACCAGCCGTTCGGCACGCTCGGCATCGACCTGTCGATCGGCGTGCCTGACCTGGTTGGCAAAGGTCATGGCTCGGCGATCGTCAGGCAATTCGTCGAGCAACTGTTCGAGGAAGGCGCGCCGCGCGTCATAATCGATCCGCATCCCGGCAATGGCCGTGCCATCCGCGCCTATGAAAAGGCCGGATTCCGCGTCATTGATCGCAGGCACTCTAGATATGGCGACGCCGTGCTGATGGCTGTCGATGGCAAAGAGAGCGACGTGGAAGAAGGGGAATGAGTTGATGGCGACACCGGGCACTGCCAAAAATTACTCGGCCTACGAAGACAGCTGGCGGATGGGGCTTCTGCTCGTGCTCGCTCTGCTCATCTTCCAGGCCGGTGCGCTTTACGGCATGGGCCGCACGCCGATCTGCACCTGCGGTTACGTCAAACTCTGGCACGGTGTGGTGAACAGTTCGGAGAATTCCCAGCATATTTCCGACTGGTACACCTTCTCGCACATCATCCACGGCTTCCTGTTCTACGCCTTGGCCTGGTTCCTGTTCCCGCGCTCGCCAATCGGTCTGCGCCTGGCTTTCGCCGTCGTCGTCGAGGGCGGCTGGGAACTCCTGGAAAACAGCCCGTTCATCATCGAGCGCTACCGCGCCGGCACCATTTCGCTGGATTACTATGGCGATAGCATCATTAATTCGGTGTCCGACACGCTGGCCATGGTGCTGGGGTTTGTGATGGCCAGAAAGCTACCTATATGGAGCATCGTCGGCCTCGCCCTCATCTTCGAACTGGGTGTCGGCTACCTCATCCGGGACAATCTGACGCTCAACGTGATCATGCTGCTGCATCCGTTCGAGTCCATCAAGCAGTGGCAAAGTGGAATTCAGTGATATGACCACCTTCTCTCCCCGTGAAATCGTTTCGGAACTCGACCGCTTCATCATCGGCCAGAAGGACGCCAAGCGCGCCGTGGCCATTGCCTTGCGCAACCGCTGGCGCCGCCAGCAGCTGGAAGGCCAGATGCGCGAAGAGGTGATGCCGAAGAACATCCTGATGATCGGCCCGACCGGCGTCGGCAAGACCGAGATCTCGCGCCGCCTGGCGCGACTCGCCGGTGCGCCTTTCGTCAAGGTCGAGGCCACCAAGTTCACCGAAGTCGGCTATGTCGGCCGCGATGTCGAGCAGATCATCCGCGACCTGGTCGAGATCGCCATCGGCCTGGTGCGCGAGAAGATGCGCGAGGACGTGAAGGCGCGCGCGCACCTCAATGCCGAGGAGCGCGTGCTGGAAGCCCTGGTCGGCAAGACGGCGAGCCCGGCGACCCGCGATTCCTTCCGCAAGAAGCTGCGCGACGGCGAGCTCGACGACAAGGAGATCGAGATCGAGGTTGCCGACACCGGCACCGGCGGCATGCCCGGCTTCGAGATCCCCGGCATGCCGGGCGCTAATATCGGCGTGCTCAACATCAACGACATGCTGTCGAAGGCGATGGGTGGCAAGAAGACCAAGGCGCGCAAGACGACGGTCAAGGAATCCTACGCGCTGCTGGTCAACGACGAGTCCGACAAGCTGCTCGACCAGGACGAGGTGGTGCGCCGGGCGCTCGACGCGACCGAAAATGACGGCATCGTCTTCCTCGACGAGATCGACAAGATCGCCTCGCGCGAAGGCGGCATGGGCGCCGGCGTCTCGCGCGAAGGCGTGCAGCGCGACCTGCTGCCGCTGATCGAAGGCACGACGGTGGCGACCAAATACGGACCGTTGAAGACCGACCACATCCTGTTCATCGCCTCGGGCGCCTTCCATGTCTCGAAGCCCTCCGACCTGTTGCCGGAATTGCAGGGCCGCCTGCCGATCCGTGTCGAGTTGCGGGCGCTGGAGAAGGACGATTTCATTCGCATCCTCACCGAGACCGAGGCGAGCCTGATCAAGCAGTATATCGCACTGATGAAGACCGAAGGCGTCGATCTCACCTTCACCGACGACGCCATCGATTCGCTGGCCGGCATTGCCGTCGACCTCAACGCCAGTGTCGAGAACATCGGCGCGAGACGCCTGCAGACGGTGATGGAGCGTGTGCTGGACGAGATCTCCTACGACGCGCCGGACCGCAACGGCACCAGCGTCGCCATCGATGCCGCCTATGTGGAAAAGCATGTCGGCGACCTCTCGCGAAACACAGATTTGTCGCGATTCATCCTTTAAACGAGGGCGCCGGTTCATCCGGCGCCGGTATTAGAGCGCCGCGCGTCCTTTGGACGCGCAAAGGTCGCTCTAACAGTATTGAATCGACGCATCGGACTTTCCAAAAAATCGGTTTCGATTTTGGGCCGATGCTTAGGCAACAGTTTCCGGGCAAACATCATCGTGTGTGGCCGGATGGTATCATGCGGCCACCTTTCGTCTTGCTGGCTGCAAGGGCGCTCTCGACTCGACCGGGAGCTTTACCTAATTTGCGCGGCAATTCTCTAGGCGGCGGCGCATGAAAAAACTGATCCTGCTCATTCTCGGCTTGACGCTGGCGGCGACGCTGTTCGCGGCTGACGCGGCGACACTGGTGCCGGGGGGCAACCGCAATGCCGTGCAACCTGACATACCGGGCGCCTCCAGCCGCCGCACCCAGGCCACCAACACCACCTTCCAGGCCAAATACCGCAAGGTTTACGCCTTGCTTCAGAACGACGCCGAACTGCGCGCCAAGATCAGGAAGGCCGCCGCTGCCTACGGCATCAATCCTTTGCACATCGTCGGCGCCATCGTCGGCGAGCACACCTACAACGTCGACGCCTACGACCGGCTGCAGACCTACTACGTCAAGGCGATTTCCTACCTCTCCAGCAAGCTGTCCTTCGCCTATGACGGAGAGGACATCACCGATTTCGTGCAGCGGCCGGAATTCAAGAAGTGCACGATGTCGGACAGCTACGACCTGTGGGAATGCCGCGAGCAGGTGTGGAACCGCTCCTTCCGCGGCAAGACCGTCGGCGGCACAAGCTTTCCCAACGACCGCTTCGGCGCCACCTTCTTCCAGCCCTACTATGCCGGCCAGACCTTTGGCCTCGGCCAGCTCAACCCGCTGACCGCGCTGCAGATGAGCGATCTCGTGCACAAGGTGTCGGGGCTGCCCGAGCTCGATGTCGCCGATCCCAATGGGGTCTACAAGACCATCATGGATCCGGATCTGACATTGCCCTACGTCGCAGCGACGATCAGGAAGTCGATCGACGCCTACAAAAACATTGCCGGCTTCGACATCTCAGGCAATCCGGGGCTGACCGCCACGCTCTACAATGTCGGCAATCCCGAGCAGCGCGCCTATGCGCTGAAGGCTGAGAACGACAAGCGCCGCGCCGCGGGTGAGACGGTCAAGCTGCCGGAAGAGAATTATTACGGCTGGCTGGTCAACGACAAGCTGGACGAGCTGAAGGCGCTGTTTTAGTCCCTTTACCTTCCCCTTGTGGGGAGGTCGGACCGCAGGTCCGGGTGGGGGTCTGCGCCGCACCCCACCCCGCTGCTTCGCAGCGACTTGCCGGGGAGAGTCACGGGTCTCGCCCGTCCTTCGGACCCCCACAAGGGGGAGGGTAAACTCAAGCCGCCAGCAACGACTTCAACTTCACATCCTGCGACCCCAGCGCCTCCGGCGCCGGCTTTGCCCGTTTGGCGATCAGCATCTCGGCCAGCCTGATGTCGCGGGCCACCGCATTGCCGGGGCCGATGCCGCTCGCCGCCACCAGCCTGCCATCCTCGGCCAGGTGAAACAGAATGAAGGCGCCGCTTTCGAAGTCGCGGCGCACCGTGCTTTTGCCCTCGTCGGAAAGTCCGGCGATCTGCAGGCTGAGCCCATACTGATCCGACCAGAACCACGGCACCGCCGTATGTGCCTCGCCGGTGCCCAGCATATTCCTTGCCGCCAGCGCGCCCTGCTCCTGGGCATTGCGCCACGCCTCCAGCCGCACCCGCCGGCCGCCATAGACGGCGAGGGGAAATGAGCAGCAGTCGCCAGCGGCGAAAATATCGGGGTCGTTGGTGCGCAGCATGGCGTCGACGGCAATTCCGTTGTCGACGGTCAGACCCGCCTCGGCGGCAAGTCCGGTGACCGGCACGGCGCCGATGCCTATGACGGCGAGATCGGCGTCGATTGACCGTCCATCGGCGAGCATGATGCGGACCTCCGTCCCATCGTCGGCGATGGCTGCGATGCCTTGGCCAGTGAAGATACTCACCCCTTCGCTTTCATGCGCCTGATGGACGACTTCAGCGATCTCCGCCGGCACGCCACGCATCAGGATGCGTGGCTGCGCTTCGATGACGGTGACGGTGGCGCCGAGTTTGCGTGCTGCAGCCGCCAGTTCAAGGCCGATGAAACCGCCGCCGATGATGGCGATACGGTTTGCCGGGCTGAGGTGACTGCGAATGGCGAGTGCGTCGCCAAAGGTGCGGAGGTAGACGGTACGCGTGCCCAATCCGGGCATGGACAGCCTGCGCGGTGTCGAGCCGGTCGCCAGCAGCAGTTTGTCGTAGGGCAGGACCGAATCGTCCGACAGCCGCACCGCGTGTGCCGCACGGTCGATCGCCACGGCCTGGATGGAATGGATATGCCGGATGGATTTCTCGGCCAGCACTGCGTCGCTGGCGATCGCCTTGATTTCAGGCGCATCGCTGACCATCGCGTCTTTCGACAAAGGCGGCCGCTCATAGGGCAGATGCGGTTCGTCGCCGACCAGCGTCACCGGCCCGTCATAGCCGAGGTCGCGCAGCGCAAGCGCTGCTCGCCCGCCGCATTCGCCGGCGCCGATGATGACCATCCCCGCTTGCATCGCCATCAACCGATCCGGATCAGCACTTTGCCGGCCTCGACCTTCACCGGATAGGTGGCGAGATTGACGCAAACCGGCGCGCCGCGTGCCGCCCCCGTCTTGTAATTGAAGCGGCCATTGTGCTTGGGGCACTCGATGATGTCATCCATCACCAGCCCGTCGGCCAGATGCACCTTTTCGTGCGTGCACAGGCCATCGGTGGCGAAGTAGTCGTCATCGGGGCTGCGATAGATGGCGAAGGTGCGGCCGCCATGGTCGAAGCGCATCACATCTTCTTCGTCGATGTCGCCGGCAGCACAGGCTTCGATCCAGTCGCTCATGTGTTCCTCCCAAAAGCAATTCCAGGAAAGTGCGTTGCGGTTTTCCGTTCGGAGTTGCGTCAAAACAAAAGCTTAATCGCGCGATCATTCCGCCGCGGCGGTGACGGCGTCGTTGTGGAGTTCCTCGCGATAGGGCCGCGCCGTCGGCGGCAGTTCGCGCTTGAGGAAATAGTCCTCGTTGCGCAGCTGGCGCAAAAAGGCCGGGATCATCTCGCGGTAGCCGGCCAGGATCGACGGCGTCGGCGCCGGCAGATCGTGCTTGATCAGCGCATGCAGTTTAGGCAGCGCATGATAGGGCACCATCGGGAACATGTGGTGTTCGACGTGATAGTTCATGTTCCAGTAGATGAAGCGGCTGACCGGGTTCATGTAGACGGTGCGGCTGTTCAGCCGGTGGTCGATGACATTTTCCGCGAGCCCGCCATGCTGCAGCAGGCCGACCATGACATGATGCCAGGCGCCGTAGAGCCGGGGCAGCCCGACCAGCATCAGCGGCAGCCATGAACCGAAATAAAGCGCCAGCGCGATCGTCACGGCATAGATCGCCGTCCAGATGCGGGCGATGCGAATGGCTTTAGGCTGCTCCTGTTCGGGGATAAAAGTCTTTTCCGCCGCGCTGATATTTCCGGCGGCATTGCGCAGCATGTCCGACATCGCATGCCAGGCATCCAGCACGCCGATAAAGCCAAGCGCGACCCGGAACAGATCCGGCGGCCGCATAACGGAGATTTCCGGGTCGCGGCCGACGATGATGGTGTCGGTGTGGTGGCGGGTGTGGCTCCAGCGCCAGGTCACCGGATTGCGCATGATCATGAAGCAGGCGATCTGGTAGACCGCGTCGTTCATCCACTGCGTGCGGAAGGCAGTGCCATGGCCGCATTCGTGCCAGCGTGAATCGGTGGACGAGCCGTAGAGGACGCCATAGACGAAGAAGAACGGCACGCACCACCAGCTGCCCCAGAACCAGGCGCCGCCGGCGGCACTCAGGATCAGCGCGGCGAGCCAGATCGTGGTGTCGCGGATCGCCGGCCCATCGGAGCGCTGCATCAGCTCCTTCATCTGCTTGCGCGGAATATCGGTGTGATACCACTCGGCCGCCGACAGGCCGGTCTCGACGGCGAGCTTGGCGTCGCGGCCGATCAGGCTGTAGTCGCGCCGGGACGGTGGTGTGGATAGTGTCGCTTCCATAGGGGCTGCCTCCGTCGGCCACAGCATCCGTCAGGACGGATATGTCCATTACAGGCGCCTGTGTCCGAGCGCAAAATAGCGCCATGCGGTGATAGTCTCAATATCACAAAGATAGTTTCTATCATTTTCCATCAGAACGATGTAAGCAGTTGCAGGCACTCATGCGGGACAGTCATGGCAAAACGGCCAACCATCACCGATCTGGCGCGCATCTCCGGCGTTAGCGTCGCCACTGTCGACAGGGTGCTGAACAACCGGCTGCCGGTGCGCGAGGAAACCGCGCGCCGCGTCTATGAGGCGGCGACCGGCATCGGCTACCACGCCGCCGGGCTGATCAAGCGGCGCATGCGCCAGGAATTGCCGGAATACCGCCTCGGCTTTCTGCTGCTGCGGGGCAATGATGTTTTTTACGGCGATTTCGCGAGGGAGCTAGAAATGGCGGTCTCGCAATCGCAGCGCTTCCGCGGCGTCGCCACCATCGATTTCGCCAGCTCGCTAGCCGCCGACGAGATCGCCGCCCAGATGCGCAAGCTGGCAGCGAAATCCAGAGCAATCGCCGTTGTCGGTCCGGACCATCCGACGCTGACGGCGGTCGTGGAGTCGCTGAAAGCGAGGGGGCAACCTGTCTTCTCGCTGCTGTCCGACTTTGCCGCTGGCATCCGTGAGGGATATGTCGGCCTCGACAATCGGAAGGTCGGTCGCACCGCGGCCTGGATGATCGCCAGGGCGGCAAAGAACCCCGGCAAGGTCGCCCTTTTCGTCGGCAGTCATCGCTTCCACGGCCATGAACTGCGCGAGATCGGATTTCGCTCCTTCTTCCGCGAACATGCGCCGGACTTCACGGTGATGGAAACGCTGGTCAATCTGGAAGCCAACCAGGTCACCCACGATGCGATGATCGATCTCCTGGTGCGGTATCCGGATATTGCCGGCTGCTATGTCGCCGGCGGCGGCATGGAAGGCGCGGTCTCGGCGCTGCGCGCAGCGAAGCCCGCAAACATGCCGGTGGTCGTCTGCAACGAGATCAACGCCGAATCGCGCGCGGCACTCGCCGACAACATCCTGACAATGGTGATCTCGACGCCGCTCGCCGCCTTGTGCCGCGAGCTTGTCGACCTGATGGCGCATTCCATCGAGGCCGGCGCCGCCAACGCGCCGGGCCAGACCTTTCTGCCCTTCGACATCTATCTGCCGGAAAATATCTAACGCGTTGCCGCGCCGACCCGTTCGGCGTGGGCTCTCCCGGCGATGATAGAATCTATCAGAGTCGGCCTTCAGACTCGGCCTGGGCCGCTGTCGGCCTTGATTCGACGTGAAATTGCGGCGCGGCGACCGAAAATCCGCTTTCCGACTTAGGAATCGCTCTTGACGTCTCGCGAAAAAATGGAATAAATATTTCATCAGATTGGTATTTTGGTTCTTTCGTTCCGGAACATCTGTTTCAAACTGGGAGCCTGGCGTTCCATCCCTTGGACAAAACGCCATACGGAACAGGAAGGCATCAGGGAGCGATTCCTCGGGCTATCGGGGATTCCGGGTAGATCGGTGCAGCCGGACACCAATGTGGAGGAGAAACACAATGAAGAAACTGATTTTGGGCGTCGCCTTTGCGGCGCTGATGAGTTCGTCCGCTTTTGCCGCCAAGGTCGGCGTGTCGATGGCCAAGTTCGACGACAACTTCCTCACCGTGCTGCGCAACGGCATGATCGAGCAGGCCAAGGGCATGAGCGGCGTGGAACTGCAGGTCGAGGACGCGCAGAACGACGTCGCCAAGCAGCTCGACCAGATCAAGAACTTCGCCGCCTCGGGCGTCGACGCCATCATCGTCAACCCGGTCGATACCTCGGCCACGCAGGCGATGTCGGACGCCGCCGCAGCCGCCAAGATCCCGTTGGTCTATGTCAACCGCCAGCCGGTCAATGTCGACACGCTGCCGGACAACCAGGCCTTCGTCGCGTCGAACGAGGCCGATTCCGGCACGCTCGAGACCAAGGAAGTCTGCCGCCTGTTCACCGAGGCCGGCAAGAAGGAGGCCAATGTCTATGTCATCATGGGCGAGCTTTCCAACCAGGCCGCCGTGCAGCGCACCAAGGACATCGAAGAGGTGATCGCCACGCCGGAGTGCAGCTTCATCAAGATCATCGACAAGCAGACTTCGAACTGGAACCGCGACGAAGCGCAGAACCTGATGACCAACTGGCTGTCGACCGGCAAGCCGTTCGACGGCGTCATCGCCAACAATGACGAAAGCGCCATCGGCGCCATCCAGGCGATGAAGGCCGCCAACATCGACATGAAGACGGTCGTCGTCGGCGGTGTCGACGCCACGCAGGACGCGCTTGCCGCCATGCAGGCCGGCGACCTCGATGCCACCGTGTTCCAGGATGCGGCCGGCCAGGGCGCCGGCGCTCTGGACGCAGCGCTGAAGCTCGCCAAGGGCGAGAAGGTCGAGCACAAGGTCTACGTGCCCTTCCAACTCGTGACGCCAGCCAACATCGACAAGTTCCTGAAGAAGAACTGAGCCGGCGACTCGTTCGACTAACGGAGCGGCGCATCAATCGCGCCGCTCCCGTTTCCCTCACCGCCCTTACGTGCGGGAGGGCAAATGCCGCCTCACGGAGGACAGACATGTCACAGACATCTCATGGCGTCGGCGGGGTCAGCTATGACGCGAAGAGGCGGACATGGCCGGCCGAATTCAACGTCTTCCTGGCGCTGGTCATTCTGGTCGTCATCTTCGAAATGATCGGCCGCATCTTTCTTGGCGACAGCTTCCTGTTCAACACGCGCGACAACGTCGCCGGGATCTTCAATGAGGCCCGCCTGCAGATCATCATCCTGCAGGTGTCGATCGTCGGCATCATCGCCATCGGCGTCACGCAGGTGATCATTTGCGGCGGCATCGACTTGTCCTCGGGCTCGATCGTCGGCGCCACCGCCATGATCGCCATGAGTTTTGCCCAGGTGGCGACGGTCAACGGTAACCCCAACCCCAAGGCGATGTTCCTGGCGCAAGGCTGGACCGACCTGCCGGTCGTCGTGCCGGTACTGGTCGCCATCGGCTGCGGTCTGCTCGCCGGTCTCGTCAACGGCTCCTTGATTGCATACACGCGCATTCCGCCGTTCATTGCCACGCTCGGCATGATGGTGACCGCGCGCGGCATTGCCAAATGGTGGTCCAAGGGTCAGCCGATCTCGTTTCCGACCGAAAGTTTCGCTGGTATCGGCAAGGGCCTGATGCCGGTCATCATCTTCCTGTCGCTGGCGGTGCTGTTCCAGCTGATCATGACCTACACACGCTACGGCAAGCATTGCTATGCCATCGGCTCCAACGAGGATGCCGCGCGCATGTCGGGCATCAAGATCGCCAACCACAAGATCCTCGTCTACGTCATTGCCGGCATCCTAGCCGCGCTGGCCGCCGTCGTGCTCTCCTCCAAGAACCTGACGGCACAGTCCGGCATGGGCGTCATGTACGAGCTAGACGCCATCGCAATGGCGGTCATCGGCGGCGTCTCTTTGTCGGGCGGTCGCGGCTCGATCGTCGGCACCGTGATCGGCTCGCTGATCTTCGGCGTCATCATTTCCGGCTTCACCTTCCTGCGCCTCGACGCCTACTATCAGGAGATGGTCAAGGGCGTGATCATCGTCGGCGCGGTCGTTCTCGACCAATGGCGCCAGCGCATGCGGGCATTGAGGGCTTGACCATGCCAGATATCTCCACGACAGACATCGTCCTGAAGACCGAAAACCTGACCAAGCGTTATGGCGGCGTGCACGCGCTGGAAGGCGCGAATTTCGAGCTGCGCAAGGGCGAGCATGTCGCCATCATGGGCGACAATGGCGCCGGCAAATCGACCTTCGTGCGCCAGATCACCGCCGTCGAGCAACGCACCAGTGGCCAGATCTGGTTCGACGGCAGGGAAGTGAATTTTGCCGGGCCGATCGAAGCGCGCACGGCGGGCATCGAGACCGTGTTCCAGAACCTGGCGCTGGCCGACGATCTCGACGTGCCGTCGAACCTGTTCCTCGGCCGCGAAAAGGTGCTTTTCAATCTCGGGCCGTTCTCGATCCTCGACCGCAAATACATGCGCAAGGCGACCGAGGCGGCGCTGATCCGCACGGCAGTGAAAATCCCCAATTTGTCCAACACCATTCGCCACATGTCGGGCGGCCAGCGCCAGTGCGTTGCGATCGCCCGGACCGCGACCTTCGCCTCCAAGCTGATCATCATGGACGAGCCGACGGCAGCCCTTGGCGTGCAGGAGACGGCGCAGGTCGAGAACATCATCCGCACGCTGAAGGACAATGGCGAGCCGCTGATCCTGATCAGCCACAACATGCGCCAGGTGTTCGACCTGTGCGACCGCATCGTCGTCTTCCGGCGCGGCCGCATCGTCGCCAACCTGCGCAAGGAAAACACCGACGGCAACGACATCGTCTCCTACATCACCGGCGCCAAGACCGGGGAGGCGGAACTCGCGGCCTGAACAGGATGGTCATCCTGTTTTCTGGCGTGCTCGAAAAATTATCTTGCCACCTTTCTCAAAAGGAAGGTGGAGACACAACTCTCTCGAACCCATCCCCCTAGAGGAAATACCCCATGACTGTTCGTTTCGCCCTCCTCGGTGCCGGCCGCATCGGCAAGGTCCATGCCCGCGCCGTCGGCTCCAACCCGCAGGCCAGACTGGTGGCCGTTGCCGACGCTTTTGAAAAGGCGGCGACCGAGTTGGCAACCGCCTATGGCGCCGAAGTGCGCACCATCGACGCGATCGAGAAGGCCAAGGACATCGACGCCGTGGTCATCTGCACGCCGACCGACACCCATGCCGATCTGATCGAGCGTTTCGCCAAGGCCGGCAAGGCGATCTTCTGCGAGAAGCCGATCGACCTCGACGTCAAGCGCGTCGAGAAGTGCCTGGCCGTGGTCGACAAGGCCAAGGCGACGCTGATGGTCGGCTTCAACCGCCGCTTCGATCCGCACTTCGCCGCCGTGCGCAAGGCGATCGACGACGGCGCCATCGGTACTGTCGAGATGGTCACCATCACCTCGCGCGATCCGGGCGCGCCGCCGGTCGATTACATCAAGCGCTCGGGCGGCATTTTTCGCGACATGACCATCCACGATTTCGACATGGCGCGCTTCCTGCTCGGCGAAGAGGTGGCGGCGGTCAGCGCCCATGCCTCGGTTCTGGTCGACGAGAAGATCGGCGAAGCGGGCGATTTCGACTCTGTCAGCGTCATCCTCGAAACCGCGTCCGGCAAGCAGGCCGTCATCTCCAATTCGCGCCGCGCCACCTATGGCTACGACCAGCGCATCGAGGTGCATGGCTCCAAGGGCATGGTCGCCGCCGAGAACCAGCGGCCGGTGTCGATCGAGGTCGCCAATGAGAAGGGCTATACGCGCCCGCCGCTGCACGACTTCTTCATGACCCGCTATCTCGACGCCTACGCCATCGAGATTGCCGCTTTCATCACTGCTGCAACCTCGGGCAAGAAGGCATCGCCGAGCGGCGCCGACGGCCTCGTGGCGCTGAAGCTGGCCGATGCCGCGCTGAAGTCGGCGACATCAGGCAAGACCGTCCGTCTCGACAAGTAAGAACCGGAACCAAGGCACAGGAGCAGAGCGATGAGCACATCCGCCGATCGCAATTCGAAGACGCGCGCCATCGTCACCGGCGGCGCGCAAGGCATCGGCTTTGCCGTCGCCGAAGCGCTGGCCGACGAGGGCTGCAAAGCGCTGGCGCTCATCGGCCGCTCGCAGGAGAAGGGCGACAAGGCGGTCGCCCACTTCAAGAAGGCCGGCGTCGATGCGATCTTCATCAGCGCCGACGTCTCGAAAGTGGCGGACTGCAAGCGCGCGGTGGCAACCGCGATCTCGCATTTCGACACCATCAACGCGCTGGTCAACGCCGCAGCCACCTCCGCGCGCGGGTCGCTGGTCGAAACCTCCGAGGAGACCTTCGACCAGATTTTCCAGACCAACGTGCGCGGCCCGTTCTTCCTGATGCAGGGCGTGGTGGCCCATCTCCTGGACCAGAAGGCGCCGGGCTCGATCGTCAACGTGCTGTCTATGTCGGCGCATTGCGGCCAGTCCTTCCTGGCGCCCTATTCCTCGAGCAAGGGTGCGCTGGCGACGCTGACCAAGAACGTCGCCAACGCCTATCGTTTCAACCGCATCCGCTGCAACGCCGTGCTGCCGGGCTGGATGGACACCGAGGGCGAGGACATCGTGCAGAAGAAATGGCACGGTGCCTCCGACGACTGGCTGGCAAAGGCAGAGGCCGGCCAGCCCATGGGCCAACTGGTGAAGCCCGACCAACTGGCGCGGCTGATCAGCTACATGGCCAGCCCGCAATCCGGTGTCATGACCGGCTCGCTGGTTGACTACGACCAGAACGTCGCGGGGACCTCGCCGGAGTAGCCTCAAACCCTGTTGCAGCAACATCGCCATTCCCACATAGTCATGATAGTCAGGCTAGTCACGAGCATGCGATGCTAACGTCATCCAAAGACACCAACTGGACGGTTGCCGGGGCAAAAGCCCGGCTCTCCGAGGTCATCGAGCGCGCACAGTCCTCGCCGCAGACGATCACCAAGAACGGCAAACCAAGCGTGGTTGTCGTCTCGGCCGAGGAATGGCAGCGCAAGATCGCACGCAAGGGTACGCTTGCCGAGTTCCTGCTGGGCTCGCCGCTGCGCGGCGCCGATCTCGAGCTTGAACGTCAGCGCGACGAACCGCGTGACCTGCCGCTGTGAGACTGCTGCTCGACACGAATGTCCTGTCCGAGGTGACGAGGCCAGCGCCTGACGCAAGTGTCCTGGGCTGGCTGGACGAGCTTGATGAGGACCGCTCCTTCATCAGCGTAGTGTCGATCGCCGAGATCCGGCGCGGCGTCTCTCCGATGGATGAGGGCCGTAAACGCGAGGCGCTGGCCGAATGGCTCGCCCGGGACCTGCCCCAGCGCTTCGAACAGCGGGTTTTGCCGGTGGACGATGCAGTTGCCTTGGCCTGGGGCGACCTGATGGGTCTTGCCAAGCGCCGCGGTCGTGGTCTGTCGTCGATGGACGGCCTGATCGCAGCCACTGCGATTGCGCACGAGCTCACCTTGGCAACGTGCAATACGAAAGATTTCGAAGGCTTTGGGCTTGAACTCTTCGATCCCTGGACGGCATGAGCCGCTCCGCGTTATACGTGTTGGCGATTGGCGAAACCGCCGGCACTTCGTCATCCACGGGCGGAGCAAGGAGCGTAGCGACGCAGCGCAGACCCGAGGATCCATGCCGCGACTTCAGAGCGCTGCTACGGTCCAGAATTCTGCTCCGCCGCACTCCACGGCCCAGGTCACGGAATGGATCCCAGGGTCTCCGCGACGGAGCTTCGCTCCTGCTCCGCCCAGGGATGACGAAATCGCGAGGATTCGGCCCATCCCGAATTGTCTCCGCATACCCCACGTGACAAGCGCCTCGGCATCGACTATATGACGCCTGATGATCAACCTGACCGCCTCGTATTGGTACTTTAGCAGCTCGCTGGCGGCGGGAGGATTGCGCTCGATCTGAAGATTGCAGCAACAAGTCCGAACAGCCGCCAGACCTGGCGGCTTTTTTGTATCAGCCGGCAGGTCTCCTAAAAACAGGAGCAGAAAGCCGTGTTGACCACCACAGACGATCTTCGGGTCAAGGAAATCCGAGAATTGAGTACGCCGGACGAGGTGATGCGGGAGATCCCGCGCACGCTGACGGCAACGCGCACCGTGAGCGCATCACGCAACGCCACCCATGCCATCTTGAACGGCACCGACGACCGGCTGCTTGTCATCGTCGGCCCGTGTTCGATCCACGACCCGGTCGCGGCCGTTGACTATGCCAGCCGGCTAGTGGCGCTGCGCGAGACCCTGTCCGACCGGTTGGAGATCGTCATGCGGGTCTATTTCGAAAAGCCGCGCACGACCGTCGGCTGGAAGGGCCTTATCAACGATCCCGATCTCGACGGCAGCTTCAACATCGACAAGGGGCTGCGGATGGCGCGCAACGTGCTGTCGGCGGTCAACAATCTCGGCCTGCCCTCGGCCACCGAATTTCTCGACATGACGACGCCGCAATACATTGCCGATCTCGTCGCCTGGGGCGCCATCGGCGCGCGCACCACCGAGAGCCAGATCCACCGCGAACTGGCTTCCGGCCTGTCCTGCCCGGTCGGCTTCAAGAACGGCACCGACGGCAATCTCAGGATCGCCGCCGAGGCGGTGAAATCCGCCGCCCAGCCGCATCATTTCATGGCGGTGACCAAGGGCGGACGCAGCGGCATTGCGACTACTACCGGCAATGAGGACTGCCACGTCATCCTGCGCGGCGGCGTTCAGCCGAATTACGATGCGGCGAGCGTCGAGGCAGCCTCGGCCGAACTCGCCCGCATCGGCGTTGCACCCCGGCTGATGATCGACGTCAGCCACGCCAACTCGGCCAAGAAGCCGGAGAACCAGCCCAAGGTGGCGGCGGATGTCGCCGGTCAGGTCGCGGCGGGCGACGAACGCATCATCGGCCTCATGATCGAGAGCAATCTCGTTGCCGGCCGTCAGGATGTCGTGCCCGGCAAGCCGCTCGTCTATGGCCAGAGCATCACAGATGGCTGCATCGACTGGGCGACCACCGAGACGGTGCTGCACGGCCTCGCCGGCGCCGTAGAATGGCGCCGCTCAGCCCGCCGCGCCATGATGGAGAACCGGCCGGGCGCCGCCTGATACGAGGCGATGCGCGGGAAGGACGCTGCGGCTCCCCTTGCACCCCGGCCACCGGTCTGCTAGATACTGAACCATATGGTTCAGTATGCCGACTTGGACTCCTCGTTCGCCGCGCTCTCGGACGCCACCCGGCGTGGCGTTCTGGAGCAGCTCGGACGCGCAGATGCTTCGATCACCGAGCTTGCCGGAAAGTTCCACATGACCCTCACGGGCATGAAGAAGCACGTCGGCGTCCTGGAGCAGGCGGGGCTCGTCACCACGCAGAAGGTTGGCCGCGTGCGGACCTGCAAGCTCGGCCTGCGCGGACTGGAGGAAGAGGCGGCCTGGATCGAGCGGCACCGCCTGCTCTGGGACGCACGCTTCAACGAGTTGGACAAGGTTGTCGAGGAATTGAAACGGAAGGAGAAAGCCGATGCGCCAAAGAACCGAGAGTGAGCCCACGAACAGCCGCACCACGGTCGAACGGAAGTCCGAACGGGAGCTGGTCGTCACGCGAACGGTCAACGGTCCGGCGCGCATCGTGTTCGAGGCGTGGACCAAGCCCGAGCTGTTCAAGCAGTGGTGGGTGCCGAAGTCGATGGGCATGTTCCTGCGTTCATGCGAGATGGATGCTCGTACCGGAGGCACGTACCGCCTGGTGTTCGGCCACGACGCCTCGGACCTTCACGAATTCTTCGGCAGGTATATCGAAGTGACACCCCACTCACGCCTCGTCTGGACCAATGAGGAAGGTGGTGACGGTGGACCCGTCACCACGCTGACCTTCGAGGAAAAGGGTGGCAAGACGCTGCTGGTCATGCACGAACTCTATCCCTCGAAGGAGGCTCTCGACGCGGCCGGTACCGGGGCGGCGGATGCGATGGGCGAGACGTTCGAGCAATTGGACGAGCTTCTCGTCGTCTTGGGCGAGGGCGTGAGGCGGTCATGACGTCATCGGTCTCGCGGACGGGGTAGCTGCCGCCCTCGACGACGAAAAGACCGGGACAGTGATCCGCAAGCGCCGCACCGAGGCGAAGAAACGCGGCGTCATCGCTTGATCGGGATCACGCTGCCCTCAACCCTTCCCATGCCGTAAACACCGAGACAGCAAACAGCAGCAGTCCGGCCGCCCGGCCCGCAAAAGCGGTCGCCCGCGGATTGGCCACCAGCAGATTGCGGCTGCGGCCGGCGGTGATGGCGAGCCCGCCATAGATGGCGGCCTGCGTCAGCATCGTCAGCAAGCCCATGACCGTCGCCTGCATCCAGATCGGGCCGTAATCCGGCTTCAGGAACTGCGGATAGACGGCAAATATGAAGAGATAGGCCTTCGGGTTGATCAGGCAGGTCACCAGTCCCTGGCGAAAGGCCTTCCAGGCCGTACGGCTGCCGGCGGGCCCGTCGTGGCCGACGGTGATGGAACTGCGCATCAGCGAGATGCCGATGAAGGCCATGTAGGCGGCGCCGGCTATCAGCAGCGGCTTGTACAGGATCGGTACGAAATGCATCAGCAGGCCGACGCCGATGGCGCCGTTCAGCGTGTGCACGATGCCGCCGACCATGATGCCACCGGTGGCGGCGAGGCCCCGGTCGCGGCCGCCGGTGAGCGCATTGGCAAGCACGAACAGCATGTCCATCCCGGGTACGATGATGATGCCGGACAGCAGGATAAAGAACAGCCAGAGATTTTCCGCGTAGCTCATGTCAGTTGCCTGTCGCTTCCTGCTGGGGTGCCGTGGAGGAATTCGTTGATTTTCAACCCGACAGGCAGTCCAATAAATCATCCCAACTGACGGGGATGTGTCAGTAGCGTTTCATCAGGGAGAGGAAATGCGCAAGGCGTCGCGGCTGTTCGAGATTATCCAGATCCTGCGGCTGGCGCGGCAGCCGGTGACGGCAGCCATGATCGCCGGGCAGCTGGAAGTCACGATGCGTTCGATCTATCGCGACATCGCCGCACTGCAGGCAATGCGCGTGCCGATCGAAGGCGGGCGCGGTATCGGCTACATATTGCGGCCCGGCTTCGACCTGCCGCCGCTGATGTTTTCGATCGAGGAGATGGAAGCGATCGTCCTGTCGCTCGCCCTGCTGGAGCGCACGGGAGACAGCGAACTCAAGCAGGCGGCCAAGCGCGTCAGCGCCAAGATCGCCAGCGCCGTGCCGCCGCCGTTGCGCCAGGCGTTCGACGCCAACGCGCTGCATGTCTGGGGGTTCGCAGCACCGGCAATCGGCACCATCGATCTGGCGCTTGTGCGCCGCGCCATCCGCGACGAGGAAAAGCTCGACCTGTCCTATCGCGACGAAATCGGCCGCGCCTCCGAGCGGCTGATCCGTCCGATCGCGCTGATCTACTATTCAGAAACCGCCAACATCGTCGCCTGGTGCGAATTGCGCCAGGCCATCCGCAATTTCCGCAGCGACCGCATCGCGGATTGCCGGGCGACCGGGCTGCGCTTCAAGGGCGAAGGCGATCGCCTGCGGCAGGTCTGGGTCAGTGGCTGGGAGGCGAACGCTGTCGCTGGCGGCTGAAGCGGATCTTACCGCACATCCACCCAGCGCTTCTCCTCGAACGACCTCGCCATCGCGTGCACGGTGCGCTCGATCTCCAGCCCTTCGGCAAATTCGATGACCCGTGCCGGCCTGCCGGCAAGGCGGGTCAGCAGTTCGTGGCACTCGATGATCTTGAGGTCGTTGAAACCGAGGCCATGGCCGGGCGCCGGGAGGAAGGCGTCGTAGGGCTTGTGATGTGGCGCCACCAATATGGTGCGGTAGCCCTGTTCGGTCGGGCGATCGGCGGTGACATAGAGCTGGATTTCGTTCATCCGCTCCTGGTCGAACAGGATCGATCCTTTGGAGCCGAAAATCTGTATGGCGATGCGGCCCTTGCGGCCCCAGGCCGAGCGGTTGACCAGCAGCGTGCCGGCAATGCCGTTTTCCAGATGCATCAAAACGCTGGCGATGTCGTAGGTCTCCACCGCACGGCGGCCGCCGCCGGCCAGCTTGCGGTCGGCATAGGGCTTGGCCATGTCGCAGATGACTTTTGTGACGCGGCCGAACAGTGTCGAGACCAGCGACAGCGGATGCACGGCGAAATCGTCGAGCGCGCCATAGCCGGATGCGGCCTCATGCTTCCAGAAGAACAGCGCTTCGGGGTCGGCCATGAAGTCCTCGTCCATCTCGATGCGCAGATGGTTGACCTCGCCGATGATCTTTTCCTCGAGCAGCGCGCCGATGTGGCGGATGGCCGGGCTCTGTATGTAGTTGTAGCCAAGCGCTGCGACCTTGCCGGACTTCTTCGCCGCGGCCGCCATCGCCGCTGCTTCGGCAAAGCTCGGCGCCATCGGCTTCTCGCACCACAGATGCTTGCCGGCTTCGAGAATAGCGATGGCCATCTCCGGATGGAACTGATTGGGCGTGGTCAGCGAGACGATATCGACCTCGGGGTCGTTGACGACGGCACGCCAGTCGCCCGACGCCTTGGCGAAGCCGAACTCACCGGCCTTGCGCTTGGCCAGCTCCTCGTTGACCTCGCCGAGATGGACCAGCTTCGGCTTGGCGACATCGGGAAAGACGGCGCCGACGGCGCTCCACGCAATGGCGTGGCATTTGCCCATGAAACCCGTGCCGATAAGACCAACGCCGACCATTTCTTTCTCCCAATACCTGAAGCGATCGATGGATGAATTAGTCCATTTCTTCTCCGAATGGAATGTCTGCCTCATTTTTTATGGCCTTCTTGCGCAGGCTCGCTATGATGGGGCAGAGAGGACGTCACTTGAGTTAAAGAGAGCATGATGTCGTCCGAAACCGCTGCACACTTTTCGGCATCATGCTCCAATGCGTGTCGCCCAGAAGTGTGCCGCGGTTCTGGGACAACGGCATGCATCAAAACAAAGACTTAAAGCGCATCGCACATCCGTTTCACCGCGACGCGCTTTAGGTGAGCTTGGACGGGGCGACGATGGACGAACGGGTACCTCGCGACTTCGAGACGCTGCGCGCCACGATCCTCGATCGCCGTGAAACCTTGCCCAAGCGCATCGCCCAGATCGCCGCCTATGCGCTCGACAATCCCGATGACATCGCCTTCGGCACCGCCGCCAGCATCGCCGCTTCGGCGGGCGTGCAGCCGTCCACCTTGATCCGCTTTGCCCAGCAACTAGGCTTCGACGGCTTCACCAGCCTGCAGCAGGTGTTTCGCGAGCGGCTGCGCGAGCGCAATTCCTCTTATGACGAACGCCTGCAGGCGCTGCGCGCCAAGGCCGATGCGGGTGCTGGACACCGAGCCATCTTCGACGGCTTCGTCGCCGCCGCCAGCACTTCGCTCAACGATATTTCGCGCTCGCTGGACGAGGCGCATCTGGAAGACGCGATCTCGCTGCTGGCCAAGGCCGAGACCATCTATGTCCTGGCCAAGCGCCGCTCCTACCCGGTGGCGAGCTACATTGCCTATGCCTTGGGCAAGCTGAAGATCCGCAACCAGCTGATCGAATCCGCCGCCGGCCTCAATGCCGAGATGGTCGCCTTCGCCACCCCGGCGGACGCCGTCATTGCCATCAGTTTCTCGCCCTATGCGCCGGCCACCATCGAGGAGGCCCGCACCATTTCCGAACAGGGCGTGCCGATCATCGCCATCACCGACAGTTCGTTTTCGCCACTAGCGCAGTTCGCCAAGGTCTGGTTCGAGGTTGCCGAGGCCGATTTTGCCGGCTTCCGCTCGCTGTCGGCCACCATGGCGCTGGCCATGGCGCTCACCGTCGGCGTCGGCGAGAAGCGGCGCAGCACGGGCAAGAAGCGCAAAGCCTAGGCCGGCGCCGGGCGCTCGAATTCCCGGAAGGAATGCTCATTCCATATTGACTATGGATTGGAATTATTATTTCATATTCCCGGCGCCACGCTGCCGCTCGCGCGTGTCCCCCAACTACGTTGCTCAAGACAACAAGACCGACGGGAGGTTCCAATGAGCGAAGCCGTGGACGCCAAACAGGCGACGCTCGATGTCATCACCATCGGTCGCGCTTCCGTCGACCTTTACGGCCAGCAGATCGGCTCGCGGCTGGAGGACATCACCTCCTTTGCCAAATCGGTCGGCGGCTGCCCGGCCAACATCTCGGTTGGCACGGCGAGACTAGGCCTGCGCTCGGCGCTGCTCACCCGTGTCGGCGACGAGCAGATGGGCCGCTTCATCCGCGAGCAGCTGCGGCGCGAAGGCGTCAATGTCGACGGGCTGAAGACCGACAAGGAACGGCTGACGGCTCTGGTGCTGCTTTCGGTCGAGAGCGAAGGGGTCTCGCCGATGATCTTTTATCGCAGCGACTGCGCCGACATGGCGCTCGCCGAAGAAGATATCGACGAGGCTTTCATTGCCTCGGCCCGTTCCATCGTCGTCACCGGCACGCATTTTTCCCGACCCAACAGCGACGCCGCCCAGCGCAAGGCGATCCGCATCATCAAGGCCAGGGGCGGCAAGGTGGTGTTCGACATTGACTACCGCCCCAACCTCTGGGGACTCGCAGGCCATGCCGAAGGTTTTGAGCGCTATGTCAAATCCGACCGCGTCTCGGCCCAGCTGAAGACGGTGCTGCCCGATTGCGACCTCATCGTCGGCACCGAGGAAGAGATCATGATCGCCTCGGGCGCCGACGATTGCCTGAGCGCGCTGAAGACGATCCGCGCGCTGTCCAAGGCAACCATCGTACTGAAGCGCGGCGCCATGGGTTGCATCGTCTATGACGGGCCGATCAGCGACGATCTGGAAGACGGTATCGTCGGCAAGGGCTTTCCGATCGAGATCTATAATGTGCTGGGCGCCGGCGATGCCTTCATGTCCGGTTTCCTGCGCGGCTGGCTCGGTGGCGAAAACCTGGCAACGGCGGCGACCTGGGCCAATGCCTGCGGCGCCTTCGCCGTGTCGCGGCTGCTCTGCGCGCCGGAATATCCGACCTTCGAGGAATTGCAGTTCTTCCTCAAGAACGGCAGCAAGCACTTAGCGTTGCGCAAGGACGAGGCGATCAACCACATCCATTGGGCGACGACCCGCCGCCGCGATATCCCCTCGATGATGGCGCTCGCCTGCGACCACCGTGTGCAGCTTGAGGACGTCGCGGCAAAGACCGGCGCCGATCCGGCGCGCATCCGCGATTTCAAGGTGCTGGCGGTCAAGGCTGCGGCGAAAGTCGCCGCCGGCCGCGACGGCTATGGCATGCTGATCGACGAGAAGCATGGCCGCGAAGCGATGTTCGAATTCGCCCGCCACCCCTTTGCCTGGCTCGGCCGTCCCGTCGAACTGCCGGGCTCGCGGCCGCTGCGCTTCGAGTTCTCGCAGGACATCGGCTCGCAACTGGTGGAATGGCCGGTCGACCACTGCATCAAATGCCTGTGCTTCTATCACCCCGACGATCCGGCAGCGCTCAAGGAAGAGCAGCAGCAGAAGCTGCGCTCGCTGTTCGAAGCCGCGCGGAAGGTCGGCCGGGAGCTTCTGGTCGAGATCATCGCCGGCAAGCACGGCAAGCTCGATGACACGACGATCCCGCGCGCCCTGGAAGAACTCTATGCGCTTGGCATCAAGCCGGACTGGTGGAAGCTCGAACCGCAGGCGTCGGCCGGCGCCTGGGCCAAGATCGAAGCGGTGATCCTGAAGCATGATCCGTGGTGCCGCGGCGTCGTGCTGCTGGGTCTCGAAGCGCCGCAGGACGAACTGGAAGCGGCCTTTGCCGCCACCGCCAGGGCGCCGATCGTCAAGGGCTTTGCCGTCGGCCGCACCATCTTCGTCCACGCCGCGGAACAATGGCTGGCCGGCAAGATGACGGATGACGAGGCCATCGCCGACATGGCCGCGCGCTTCGAACAGTTGACCGAAGCGTGGCTTGCCGCGCGTGGCCGTAAAGCAGCATAAAGGCGCGGCAAGAGGACTGCGGAGGAAAACACCATGAGCAAGACAATCCGCCTGACGATGGCGCAGGCGCTGACCCGCTTTCTGAGCAAGCAGATGACCGAGATCGACGGCAGACGAGTGCCCATCTTCGGCGGTGTGTGGGCGATCTTCGGTCACGGCAATGTCGCCGGCATCGGCGAGGCGCTGTACCAGCTGCGCGACGAATTGCCGACCTTCCGCGCCCACAATGAGCAGGCGATGGCGCATGCGGCGATCGCCTATGGCAAGGCCAATTTCCGCCGCCGTTTCATGGCCGCGACCTCTTCGATCGGCCCCGGTGCGCTCAACATGGTGACGGCGGCGGCGCTCGCCCATGTAAACAGGTTGCCCGTCCTGTTTTTGCCGGGCGATGTCTTCGCCAACCGCATTCCCGACCCGGTGCTGCAGCAGGCCGAGGACTTTTCCGACGGGACCGCGACGGTCAATGACTGCTTCCGTCCGGTGTCGCGCTATTTCGACCGCATCACCCGTCCCGAGCAGATCATCCCGGCATTGGCGCGGACCATGCAGGTGCTGACCGATCCGGCGGAATGCGGCCCGGTGACGCTGTCGCTCTGCCAGGACGTGCAGGCCGAGGCCTATGACTATCCCGAGAGCTTTTTCGCCGAACGTGTCTGGCACCAGCGCCGTCCGCGCCCGGACCGCCATGAATTGGCGGCGGCGGTCACCGCGCTGAAGGGTGCGAAAAAACCGCTGATCATTGCCGGCGGTGGCGTGCTGTATTCGCAGGCTTCGGATGAACTGGCGAAATTCGGCGAGAGCGCTGGCATTCCGGTCTGCGAGACGCAAGGCGGCAAATCCTCGCTGCCCGACACACATCCGCTCAACATGGCGGCGGTCGGCGTTACCGGCACCTCGGCCGCCAACCGGCTGGCCGAGGAAGCCGATGTCGTGCTCGCCATCGGCACGCGCCTGCAGGATTTCACCACCGGCTCGTGGGCGCTGTTCAAGAATTCCGGCAAGACCATTATCGGGCTCAACGTCCAGCCTTTCGACGCCGGCAAGCACCGCGCGCTGCCGCTGGTCGCCGATGCGGCCGAAGGGCTTGTCGAACTGGGTGCGGCGCTGGGGAGCTGGAAAGCACCGGCGACTTGGACGGACAATTCGGCTGCCGGCAAGAAGGCCTGGCAGGTTGACGCCGGCAAGGTGACGGCGTCGACCAACGCCGCCTTCCCTTCGGACGCGCAGGTGATCGGCGCCGTGCAGCGCGCCCTGGGCTCAGGCGTGACGCTGCTGAATGCGTCGGGCGGTTTGCCGGGCGAGTTGCACAAGCTCTGGCAGGCAGGCGCGCCCGGCTCGTACCATGGCGAATATGGCTTCTCGACCATGGGCTACGAGATTGCCGGCGGGCTCGGCGCCAAGATGGCCAAGCCCGACCAGGAGGTCGTCGTCATGGTCGGCGACGGCTCCTACCTCATGATGAATTCCGAAATCGCCACGTCGGTGATGCTCGGCTTGAAGCTGACCATCGTGGTGCTCGACAACAGGGGTTATGGCTGCATCAACCGGCTGCAGATGGCCACCGGCGGCGCCAACTTCAACAACCTCCTGAAGGACGCGCGCCACGAGATCCTGCCCGACATCGACTTCGCCGCGCATGCGGCGAGCATGGGCGCTATTGCCGAGAAGGTGCCGTCGATCACCGGCCTGGAGACTGCGCTGCAAAAGTCGAAAACCAACGACCGCACCACCGTGCTGGTCATCGACACCGACCCGCTGATTTCCACCGATGCCGGCGGCCATTGGTGGGATGTCGCGGTGCCGGAAGTCTCCGCACGGCCGCAGGTCAACGCAGCGCGCAAGGCCTATGACGAAAAGCGGCAGATGCAGACAATCGGCGATTGATGTACATGCACCCGCCCCCTACCTCCCCCTTGTGGGGAGGTCGGACCGCAGGTCCGGGTGGGGGGCTCGCGCCGCGGCCCCCCCCCCCAGGGGGGGCGCGGCCCCCCCCCCCCCCGGGGGGGGGGGCGAGCCACCAGGGGGACGAGAAGTGACGCCCACTGGGGGGGGGGC